>JBIIZD010000077.1:0-13409 GCA_044346445.1 Caulobacteraceae bacterium | reverse complement strand
CGCGCGCTGGAAATCGCGGCGGCTGGTGGGCACAATCTATGCTTTGTCGGGCCGCCCGGCTCGGGCAAGTCGATGTTGGCCCAGCGCCTGCCAGGCTTGCTGCCGCCCCTGTCCCCGACCGAGCTTTTGGAAACCTCTATGGTCCATTCCGTGGCAGGCCTGATCGCTAGGGGGGGATTGACGCGGGCAAGACCGTTTCGTGCGCCGCATCATTCGGCCTCCATGGCCGCCCTGACCGGGGGCGGGATCAAGGCCAAGCCCGGGGAGGTGTCGCTGGCGCATAATGGCGTCCTGTTTCTCGACGAACTGCCCGAGTTTAGCGTCCAGGCGCTCGACAGCCTGCGCCAGCCGCTTGAAACCGGCGAGGTGATGGTGGCCCGTGCTAACGCCCATATCCGCTATCCCGCCAAGGTCCAGTTGGTTGCGGCCATGAACCCCTGCCGCTGCGGCGTCGGGGGACTGGGCCGCGGCGCGTGTGGTCGCGCGCCCAAGTGCCAGAAGGACTATCAGGGCCGGGTTTCGGGGCCGCTGATGGACCGGATTGACTTGCAGATCGAAATGCCGCCGGTCACTGCCGCCGATCTAGCCCTGCCTGCGCCGTCCGAAGGCTCTGCAGAGGCCGCAGCCCGCGTTGCCCGCGCCCGCGATATACAAGCCAGCCGCGCCGCCGCGCTTGAGCCAGCCACCGGCGGCAGGGGCCTGAATGCGCATGCCCAAGGCAGCCTCTTAGAAAAAATCGCCGCCCTGGATGATCCGGGCCGCGCCCTATTGACCCGCGCCGCTGAGGCTGGCGGCCTGACCGCTCGCGGCTGGACCCGGACCTTGAGGCTGGCCCGCACGATTGCCGATCTTGAGGGCAGCGATCCTGTGCGCCGCATCCATGTGGCCGAGGCCCTGATCTATCGGCGCAGCGCCGGCGAGGCGGCGGCGCCAACGCATCAGGCTCTGGACGCCGCCGCTGCGGCAGGCCAAGGTCGCGCCTAGATCTCTAGCCAGAATCGCTAGGGTCACTCAGGGGGGCGCACGCATGAGCAATCAAACCAAAACCGGTTCGCAAAAATCGCCGGGCATGCGTCACGTCCTGACCGCCCTGCGCCAGCCCAAGGTGCTGGTCATGCTCTTGCTGGGCTTTTCCTCGGGCCTGCCCTTCTTGCTGACGGGCAATACATTGGGGTTTTGGCTGCGCGATGAGGGCACCAGTCTCAAGGCCATAGGCTTCCTGTCCTGGGTCGGGATTGCCTATTCGCTGAAATTTCTCTGGGCCCCGTTTATTGACCGGCTTGACGCGCCCTTGCTGGGCAAGCTTGGTCGGCGGCGCGGCTGGATGGTCTTGTCCCAAATCCTGATTGGCCTAGCCCTTTTGGCCATGGCCATGATTGGCCCTGTTGGCGGCCTGACCGTGCTTGGCATATTTGCCCTGATCGCCGCCTTTGCCTCTGCCACCCAAGACATTGTCATTGATGCCTGGCGCATTGAAGCCGCTGACGATGGCGAAGAAATGGCGCTTCTGTCGTCAGCCCTGCAACTGGGCTATCGCGCCGCGCTTTTAGCCACCGATGCCCTGATCCTGGTCAGTGCCCAGCATCTGGGCTGGCCCTTGTCCTATGGCCTTGCCGCAGCGGCCATGACCATTGGTCTGGTGGCAAGCCTGGCCTCGACCGAGCCAAGGCGCGATGCGGGAACCGTGGAACGTGACGCCGCCGCTGCCCCGCTCTGGACCCTGACCGGCATACAACAAGCCATTATTGGCCCCTTTAGCGCCTTTTTCCGCACCCATGGCGTAGCTGCGTTCTTGATGCTGACCATGATCAGTCTTTATCGGTTGCCAGACTTTATTATGGGACCCATGGCCAACCCGTTTTATCACGATCTGGGCATTAGCAAGGATATGATCGGGGCGGTGCGCGGCTCGTTCGGTCTGGCCGGCTCGATCATCGGCATTGCGGCGGGCGGCCTGTTTGCCCTGCGCTTTGGCCAGGTCCGGACCCTGATAGCCGGGGCCATTATGCAGCCCCTCGCCGTGGCCAGTTTTGCGCTCTTAGCCCTGCAAGGCGGTCATTTGCCGCTGTTTAGCGTCATTATGGGTCTGGACAGTTTTGCCATGAGTTTTGCCGGGGTGGCCTTGGTCGCCTATATGTCCAGCCTGACCAGCCTTGGCTATACGGCCACCCAATACGCCCTTTTGACCTCGACCTATGCCTGGGTTGGCAAGTTCTTAAAGGGGTTTTCCGGCGCGGCGGTTGAGGGGCTGGAGCAGGGTTATGGCCTGATGGGGGCCTATGCGATCTTTTTTGTCGCCGCCGGAGCCATTGGCCTGCCAGCCTTGGTGCTTTGCCTGATCCTGGTCAGGCGGCCTCAAAACTAAGCGGCGCTCCCCAAAAGGCCTCGATCAAGGCGTTTTGCGGACCCGGCACGCCTGTGGTCAAAAATCGTCGCGTACCGGCTTGGCCTGGATCATATTCAGGGTGCTGAACAAGATAGCGGCCTATGGCCTCGGCCGTCGCCGTGCCCTGATGAATAAGCGGCGTGCCTTGGGGCAAGGCATCGCGAAACAGATCGGCCGTAATCTCATAATGGGTACAGCCCAAGATCGCCCGGTCAGGGGCACGGCCAATACGCTTGCTCAAGGCCTCGACATGACCACCAATCACCTTGGCCAGCGCATCGCGCGGCGCATTATCTTCGATCAGGCCAGCTAGGCTGGGGCAGGCTTCGGAAAACACCGCCACATCCTGACGGCGCTTATCGATCTCGATCTCATACACCCGGCTGCGGGCCGTGCCAGGGGTTGAGAACACGCCGAGGACATCGAGCCGCTCAACCTTGTCTCCGCGCCGCTCGGCCTCATGCTCCCAAGGCAGGCCCGTGGCCGCCTCAATGGTCGGCACAATAATGCCCAGCACATTAACCGCCCGGCCAAGCTGTTTGCGATAGCCGGGCAGCCAGGTCTGTTGCAGGCGGCGAAGCGCAATGGCCGAGGCCGTATTGCAGGCCAAGATCACCAGACTGGCCCCGGCCTCAAACAGCCGCACACAGCCGGCCCGGGTCAGGTCGACAATCTCCTCGCCGCCCCTGCCGCCATAAGGCGCATTGGCCTGATCGGCCAGATAGATGAAATCAGCCTTGGGCAGCTTGTCCACCAAGGCCCGATGCACGGACAAGCCGCCAATACCTGAATCAAACACCCCGATCACCATGGCGCTTGGTTTAACCCCACAAGATCGCGGCGTCCATGGCCCGGTTGGCCCCTATTCATCCGCAATCAGACGCGAAGGGTCTTCGGGCGCGCGCACTTCAAACAAGCCAATATCCAGCCCTTTTTGCAGCCTTTGGGCGCGCAGGGGCTGTTGCGCCATAGCCCGAAGGGCTGCGGCATCGAGCTGGTCTGCCTTGGGGTCGCGGCGTGCCTTGCGGGCCTGGGCCAGGTTTTCGGTCAAGTTAGGCTCTGCTTTCAGGCCAATTGGCCGCCAATAGGTTACGCATAGGTGCCAGACCGTCTTGGGCGGCGGCGGCGGGGTGGGCCAGCGGCGGCCTTCGCGGTGGCTAGGCTGGACCGGCACCAGGACCGGGGCGCGCCCAGATACGGGGGCCACGGTCTCGCGCAGACCACACCAAGGCTGGTCGGGGCCCAGCGCATGACGCCAGGCCTCAAGCGCCGCCTCTCGGGTTTCAAAGGCCGCCCCCAGCGACCCGCTGACAAACTCAACCGCCCCGCCTGCCAGACGCGCCGCATCACTGGCCCGCTCGGCCGCGCCTACGGGGGCAGACAAGGCGACCTGCGGCGAGTCACCAATAGGATAGCGAACAAGGCTCATTGATGTATTCTGCCTGAAAACAGAACACTATGGGAGAGGCGAGATGGATTTGACCACATCACCGAGCGCGAGCGATCAGGGCGGCACAATCGATCTGAAAAATCCCGACCTTTACGTCCAGGGCGTACCGCACCAGACCTTTGCCTGGCTAAGAGCCAATGATCCGGTTCACTGGAACCCAGAAACCGACGGTTCCGGCTTTTGGGCCCTGACCCGGCATGAGGATATTGTCCAGGTCTCAACCGATCCTGAGACCTTTTCCTCGGCCAGGGCCAATGGCGGCCATCGCATAGCCAATGAAAACGATACGGCCGATGACAGTGTCGAGGCCTCAATGATCTCGATGGACCCGCCGCATCATGTCGATTATCGGCGCATGATTATGGGCGGCTTTACCCCGCCGCGCCTCAGAGACATGGAGGCTGGCATTCGTGGCCGGGCCAATGTCCTGATCGATGCCATGATTGCCGAGCAGGCGGCTAGCGGCGGACCCATTGATTTTGTCGCCAGCTTTTCCGCCCCCTATGCGATCCAGACCCTGGCCGAACTGTTTGGGGTTAGCGCCGCCGATGGGGACAAGCTGTTTGAATGGTCCAATGCCGTGGTCGGCGAAGATGATCCAGAGCTGCGCTCCAGCCAGGACTATATCAATGCCTGCATCCAGGAGATGGCGATCTATTCCATGGGGCTTTGGCAATTGCGCGAGGAGACGCCCGGCGACGATCTGATCTCCATGCTGGTGCGCTCGGCCAAGGACGGCACCGACCTGCCCATGCAGCGCTATCTGGCCACCTTTATCCTTCTGGTGGTGGCCGGTAATGAGACGACGCGCAATTCGATCACGGGCGGTCTGATTGCGCTCGACCAGAACCCCGACCAACGCGCAGCCCTGATCGCCGATGCCAGCCTATTGCCGCACGCGGCCCAAGAAATTGTCCGCTATGTCAGCCCGGTCATGCATATGCGCCGCACCGCCACGCGCGATGTCGCCCTAGGCGGCAAGACCATTCGCGCCGGTGACAAGGTGGTGATGTGGTATTCGTCCGGTAATCGTGACGAGGCCGTATTTGAAGCCCCCGACCAGTTTGACATTCGCCGCACCGCGCCAAGGAACGGCGCGCCCGCAGCAACGGGCCGTCATCTAGGCTTTGGCTTTGGCCAGCATGTGTGTCTGGGCCAACGTCTGGCCGAGCTTCAGCTCAAGGTCGCGTTTGAAACCCTGTTTGAGCGCCTGCCCAATCTTAAACCCGTCAGCGCCCCCAGGCGGCTGAGATCAAACTTTATCAATGGCATTAAGAGCCAGTTGGTGACGTTCTGAGGCGAAACTTCAGCCCCGAGACCCAGGCGACCAACACGGTTAAGATAGTCTTCTTGATTCGCCGCTAGCCTTAGCGGCGAATAGAAATGGGACTTGATGGCGGGTCTTGATCTGGTCTTGGTAGCGACCCTTATGGGTTTGGGTCTGGCGGTCGGCGCCGTGCTGTGGGGAGCCTCCTTGCGGCACAAACTCTCTGTGCGCGTGAGCGAACTGACGGCCCAGCGCGACCGCGTGCAATCGGCCCTGCATAGCCGCGACGCCGCCATGGCCGCGTTTGACAGTGCCGTCCTGTCCATGCGTGACCAAGAGGCAAGGCTGGTGTTCGGCGAGGCGGGCCTTATTCAGTGTGCCAACAGTCTTGGCCTGGATACAGCGGCGCAAATCCCCGATGCCCAAACCCTGCTCAGCGCCCTAAGCGCGGCCAGTCCTGACCATGGTGAGGCCCTAAAGGCCCTGTTCACAGACGGCCAAGCCTGTCAGTTCGAGGTCCAGGGACCCGCAGGCGTGATTGCGGTCGAGGGCCGGATAACCGGCGCCATGGCCTGGCTGCGTCTGACCCCCGTAGCCCGCGCCCAGATGGCCCTGCCAACCGCCGCCCGGTTTGCCGCGCTTTTGGATGATCAGGACTTTCCAGTCTGGATGACGCACAAGGATGCAAGCCTCGCCTGGGGCAACCGCGCCTGGCTGGCCGCCGCCGATGCGCAGGATCTGGGCGACGCCGCCAAGCGCAGTCTGGCCCTTGATCTCGAAACCGAGACCCAGATTGCCAAGGCCGCCGAGGCCGGGGAAGCCCATTTGGCCCTGCGCTGGATCACCTTGGCGGGGCAAAGACGCGCGCTTGGCATTAGCGCTAGGCCCATGCGCGGCGGGGGCATGGGGGTGCTTGGCCTGGACATGACCGAGGCTGAGACCCTGCGCGAGGCCTTGAAGCGCCATATTGCCGCCCATGACCAGACCCTGGACCATCTGGCCGATGCGGTGGCGATCTTTAGCCCCGATAAGCGCCTGTCCTTTCACAATACCGCCTTTGCCCAGCTCTGGGGGCTTGAGCCGGCTTGGCTTGCCGAGCGGCCCAGCCATGGTGAGGTGCTGGACCGGTTGCGCCGCCGCCGCCGCCTGCCTGAAACCGTCGATTACAGCCAGTGGCGGGCCGAGGAACTGCGCCATTATGAGGCCCTGGAGGCCAGCCCAGACGAGCTCTGGACCCTGCCCGATGGCCGCACCCTGCGCATTGTCCGCCAACCCCACCCCTTGGGCGGCCTCTTGCTGCTCTATTCCGACATCACCGACGAGATGCGGCTCAAGGCCCAGTATAATGCCCAGATCCAGGTCCAGCAGGCGACGCTGGACAAGCTTAGTGATGCTGTGGCGGTGTTTGGCTCTGACGGGCGGCTGCGTCTGCATAATGAGGCCTTTGAGACCTTCTGGAACCTGACCAGTGCGCGGCTAGCGGCGGCGGGCGATTTTGACGGCGTGGTCGAGCTGTGCGTACCCAAGCTGCATGATCAGCAGTTTTGGCGCGAAATGAAGGGCCGGGTCGCCGATCCAGACCCTCAGGCCCGCATTCCAGTCAGTGGTGAGGCCCGCACCTCGGATGGCCGGATTATTGCCTATCAGTCGCGGCCCCTGCCCGATGGCGCAACCTTGATTGCCTTTGCCGATGTCACCGATGCGCGGCGGCTGGAACGCGCCTTGGCCGACCGCTCGTCGGCGCTTCAGGAGGCCGAGCGGCTGAAACGCGATTTCGTCGGCAATGTCTCCTATGAATTGCGCACACCCCTGACCACGATTATCGGCTATTCTGAGCTCTTGACCCAAGGCGGCGAGGCCCTGCCGGTGCGGGCGCAGGGTTATGTCAGCTCGGTGCTGGCCGCCGCGATCGAGCTGGCGCGCTCGATCGATAATGTGTTGGACATGGCCCTGATGGATGCTGGCGAGTTGGCGCTTAGCCTTGGGGATGTGCGGGTCGATACCCTGCTAGAAGACACCCGCGAGCGCTGGCGCAGTCAGGCCCAGGGCGAGGGCTTGAAGATCGTGATTGATTGCCCGGGCAATATTGGCCTGATCCGGGCCGACATGACCCGGCTGCAGGATGTGCTGGACCATCTGATGAGAAACGCCTTGCGCCAGACCCCTGCCGGTGGGGTCATTACGCTGGCCGCTGCACGGGGCCTAGGTGAGGTCCAGATACAGGTGGCCGATACAGGCCGCGGCATACCGTTTCAGGTTCAGGCCCATATATTCGACCGGTTTGTCGGACGCGACCGCGGCGGACCGGGCCTGGGTCTGGCCCTAGTCAAGGCCCTGGTTGAACTGCACGGCGGCTGGGTCGCCTTGGAAAGCGAGCCCGGCCAGGGCGCGGTCTTTACCTGCCACCTGCCCGAAATTGCCGGATCGGGTAGTCGGCAAAAAGAGCTCGGCTTTTAGCGCACATCCTCATAAGGCGCGACGGCCGAATGGCGGATTAGGCCGCGCGTGGAATCGGCTATGCCGCTAATAATGAACTGGACCGCCAGCGCACACAGGATCAGACCGAGAACCCGCACCACAATCGTCATGCCAATCTTGCCCAGCACCTTGGAAATCAGCGGGGTCAGCCAAAAGGCGATCACAATAGAAACCGAGACCGCCGCAATCACGCCAAGACCGGTCGCAGCCCCTGCAAGGCCATAGCGTTTGGCCTCGCTGGCATAAATGACCACCGTCGAAATCGCGCCCGGCCCGATCAGAAGCGGCATGGCAAACGGCACGATCAGGCGCTCAAACCGCTTGCGCGCATAGGCCCCCGTGCTCAAGGCCTTCTCACCGGGCACCTCGGGCTCGGCAAAGCTGGCGGTAAAATCATCCCGCGCCATTTCCAGGCCCAGCAAAAACAGCAAGATCCCGCCTGCAATCCTAAAGGCGGGCAAGGATATGCCAAAAAACGCCAAGAGCTTTAGGCCGGTCAGATAGAAGAACATCAAAAAGCCAAAGGCAAACAGCGAAATATAGACCGCCACCCGCCGCCGTCCCGCCGGGGTCGCGCCGGTCGTCGCCGCCGCAAACAAGGGCACATTGCCGATCGGGTCGATCAGGGCAAACAGGGCAATGAAAAAGTTGACGGACAGTTCGGCCTGGCTCATTCAAGGGCTCGCTTTTGATTAAATCCGTGCAGCATGAAAGCATTGGCCCGGGGGCCGCGCCCCTGTTTAAGGCCACACGCGCGCCTTGACCACACCAGACTTGGAACTCATGAAAGGACAGTGCCCATGACCCGCCCCGCAGACCCGCGCCTGATCGTGGCCCTAGACCTGCCAAACTTAGCTGAGGCCAAGGCCCTGACCGACCAGATCGGTGATGCGGTCAGCTTCTATAAGATTGGTCTGCAATTATTTGCCAGTGACGGCATGGGCCTTGCCGCCGCACTTAAGGCCACAGGTAAACAGGTGTTTTTGGACTGGAAGCTGCACGATATTGGCGCAACCGTCGAAAAAGCCGCCGCAGCCTTGGCCGGGACCGGCGCGGATTTTTTGACCGTACATGGCGAGCCTCAGGTCATGGCCGCAGCGGTTAAGGGACGCGGCGAGTCCTCGCTGAAAATCCTTGCCGTGACCGTCATGACCAGCCTGACCGATCAAGACCTGGCCGAGATGGGCTATGGCATGACCGCAACTGCGCTTGTGCAAAGGCGCATTGCTCAGGCCCTGGACCATGGCTGTGACGGGGTTGTGGCCAGCGCGCTTGAGGCTGGCATGGCCAGAAATATGGCGATCAAGGCCGGTCGGCCAGACTTTTTGGTGGTGACACCCGGTATCCGGCCCGCCGAGGCAGCGCTGGATGATCAGGCAAGGGTCGCCACCCCGGCCGATGCCTTGAGGTCCGGCGCAAGCCATCTGGTGATTGGTCGGCCGATTAGCGCCGCCAAGGACCCAAGAGCCGCAGCCCTGGCCATAGCCGCCGAAATGGCCGCGATCGCCTAGAAATCCACCGCCACGCCCTTGCGCTCCCAGTCACCAAAGCGGGTGGGCTCTGGCCCCTTTGGGCCTTGATGTTCTGGGGCCGTTTGTGCGGGCTGCTGCTCTGCCCGGCGTTGGGCCGCTTCTTCCAGGGCCCTGCGGGCGGCTGGACTGATGGGCTTGTCGGTGGCGGCGCCTAGCGGGTCAACCGGGCCTTCAGCGTCTGGCAAACCTTGATCTGGGCTCATAATTGTCTCCAAACACCGAGGATCAGGACTTGCGAAACATCAAGTTCATCGCCACCTCTAGGACAGTGATCTGGGCCCGGCCAGGCTTGAATTCAAGGATGCTGCAATGAATCCGTTAAAGACCTTCATCTTGCTGGCGGCCATGACCGCCCTGTTCATGGTTTTTGGCTTCATGATTGGCGGCCCAGGCGGCGCGCTGCTGGCCTTGCTGTTCGCTTGCGCCATGAATCTGTTTACCTATTGGAACGCCGACAAGATTGTCCTGCGCACCTATAATGCGCGGCCGGTGACGGTGGAGGATTCCAACCCCGTTATTCGCGCCTATGTCACCGACGTGATTGCCCTGGCCGAGGGCGCAGGCATGACCCTGCCCGCCATTTGCGTGATCGATAATGACCAGCCCAATGCCTTTGCTACCGGGCGCGATCCAGACCATGCCGCCGTCTGCGCGACCACCGGTCTTTTGGCCCGCCTGAACCGCGACGAGATCCGCGCCGTCATGGCCCACGAACTGGCGCATGTGAAGAACCGCGACACCTTGACCATGACCATCACCGCCACCTTTGCCGGCGCAATCGGTGCGATTGCCAATATTGGCCTGTTTTTTGGCGGTGATCGTGACCGGCCCGGCGGCATTTTCGGCACGATCGCCCTGGCTATTCTCGCCCCCCTCGCCGCGGCTTTGGTCCAGATGGCGATCAGCCGTACGCGCGAATATGAGGCCGACCGGGTGGGGGCCGAGATTGCCGGTGATCCTGGAGCCTTGGCGCGCGCCCTACAAAAGATCGAGACCATGGCGCGCGGCGGCGAGGTCAATCACGAGGCCGAGCGTCATCCAGCCACGGCCCATATGTTCATCATCAATCCCCTGTCCGGTCAGGGGGCTGACAATCTGTTCTCAACCCATCCAGCCACCGCCAATCGGGTTGAGGCCTTGATGACCCTGGCTGGTCAGATGGGCCGCAAGACCAGCGCGCGGGGTTCAGCCGTGCCCTTGAGCGGTTCGGATCAGGCCGGGCCCTGGCGCTAGCCGCGTCAGATTTTCGGCGAAAACAGACCTGCGTCCTTGCCATGTCCCCTACAAAGGGGTGAAGAACGGGGCATGACTAAAAAGCCCGCCGCAATCGCCCCGTCTAATGCCCCAGCCTCCAGTCCCGTCGGCGGCCTGCCTGCGCGCGAGGCCGCGTTTGATATTGTTACCGCCGCCCTGGAAAAGCGCTCAGGCCTGGATGAGGCCCTGGCCCGGCCGGGTCTTGGTGCCCTGGCCCCGCGCGACCGCGCCTTTGCTCGCCTCTTGGCCATGACCGTCCTGCGCCAGCTTGGCGGCCTGGACAAGATCCTCGATAGCCGCCTGCGCAAACCCCCACCCGAGACCGTCAAGACCCTGTTGCGTCTGGGACTGGCCCAGATCCTGTGGCTTGGCACGCCAGGCTTTGCGGCTGTGTCCACAACCCTGGCCCTGGCCGAGACGCGCAAGGATGGCAGGCCGTTCAAGGCCCTGATCAATGGCGTGCTGCGCGGCCTCTTGCGTGACCCGGCGCCCGAGCCTCGGCCTGAAGACCTAGCGCCCGACTGGCTCTTGGCGCGTTGGAGCGCGACCTATGGCCGGGGGCCTGCCCTGCAGATCGCGGCCATGATTGCTCAGGAACCGGCCACTGACCTGACCTTGCGCGACCAAGGCACAGGTCCGGCCCTGATCGCCGCCTTGAGCGCCGAGCCGGGCGAGGCGTTGGCGATTGAGGCCGAGCCAGACACGCCCGCGCCCGCGCCCGCGCCTTCGACCGCAACCTTGTTGGACGGCGGCAGCATAAGAGTGCGCCGACGCGGTGATGTTGCCGAATGGCCAGGCTTTGCGCAGGGCCAGTGGTGGGTCCAGGATGCCGCCGCCGCCATCCCCGCTAGGCTGTTTGATCTTAAGCCCGGCGATACGGTGCTGGATCTTTGCGCAGCCCCCGGTGGCAAGACCCTGCAACTGGCGGCCATGGGGGCCAAGGTCACGGCGCTGGACCGCTCCGAAGCGCGGCTTAAACGCCTTGAGGCCAATCTGGCCCGCACGGGCCTAAGCGCCGAGATCGTCACATCCGAGGCCGTGGCCTGGGGGGACGAGCGACCTTTTGACGCCATATTGATCGATGCACCCTGTTCGGCGACCGGCACATTTCGCCGCCAGCCCGATGTGCTCTGGGCCGCCCGCCCGGCCGATATCGCCACCCTGGCCGCCTTGCAGTCCAAACTGCTCGATGCCGCCGCCCGCCGCTTAAGGCCCGGCGGCACACTGGTCTATTGTGTCTGTTCGCTGGAACACGAGGAGGGCGAGGCCCAGGCCCGGGCATTTTTGCGCCGCCGCCCAGACTTTAGCACCGTACCCATCACCGCAGGCGAAGGCGGCGCGCCCGCCGCCAGCGTCATTGACCGCGGCTGGCTGCGCATCCTGCCCCATCACCTCGACGGCGGCCTCGACGGATTCTTCATCGCAAGGTTAAAACGGGCGGACTAGTCAAGCGGAGAAAAGCCGTTTTTCAGGAAGACGGCCTGGGCTTGGCGGCTCTTGAGCCAGGTCAGGAAGGCCCGGGCCTCTGCGGGGTTTTGCGCATTGCGAGTAACCGCGCCGGGATAGACGATTTTAGGGTGGCTGGTCTTGGGCAGGGTGGCAACCACCAAAACCTTTGGCTCGGCCAAGGCGTCCGAGGCATAGACCAGACCCAAGGGCGCCTCGCCGCGCGCAACAAAGGCCAGCGCCGTGCGCACCGTATCGGTCGGCGCGATCTGCCCACGCACCCCATCCCAAAGCCCTAGCGTTTCAAGCCCGGCCTTGCCATAGCGCCCGGCGGGCACGGTTTGCGGATCAGCCATGGCCAAACGCCCTGCCCCCAGTATACGGGCCAGGTCCTGCCGGGCCTTGGCCGCGGGTAAAAGGGCGAGCGACGCCCGCGTGCCTTTTGGAACAATCAAGACAAGCCGGTTGGAGATCAGGTCGCTGCGACTGGCCGGATCAATCCATTGGCCAGATTGCAACTTGTCCATCCAGGCCTGATCGGCACTGATCATAATATCGGCTGGCGCGCCTTGTTCAATCTGGCGGGCCATGGCCGGGGAACTGCCAAGGCTTAAGCGCACCGCAACGCCTGTGCGGGCCGTATAGTCCTGAGCCAACTGGCCAAGCGCAGTTTGCAACGAGGCTGCGGCAAACACACTAACTGACCTTTGCGCTGCAAACCCGGCCTTGGGCATGACGCCAAGCCCAAGCAGCACACCCAAGATCAAGACCATGACGACAGGCCTGCGCCCCTCGGGCCTGGCGGCGATTGAAAAACCATGAAGGATCATGGGCAGGGCTCCGAAATCTGACCACATCTGGCCAAGCCAGTTATGCTAGGCGTTTAACGGGTCCATCAATTGACCGCTAGAGCGCAGGAAACAGCGTAGTTGCCAGGATTGATTTTATCGACGCTGGGCCTGCGCAGTTTATGCTAAGCTTGGTTGTATAAAAGGTTTGCGTCCAAGGCGGGCCGCGTGGGTTGCGCTGCGTATAACCAGGATCAAGGCAGATAGATGACCCGCAAACCTATGGTCTTGGCCGCCGCCCTAGCGGTCTCATTGATTGGAACCCATGCCATGGCCGTCGAGGAGCCGGTTTTCAAGACCGTTCTGCAAGAGGCATCGTTTGAGGTGCGCGACTATCCGCCCCTACTGGTTGCCGAGGTCAAGGTCAGCGGCGATCAGAAAGAAGCGGCCAGTAAGGGTTTTCGCCTGCTGGCCGGCTATATATTCGGCGGCAATAAACGCCGTCAAAGCATCGCCATGACCGCCCCGGTCGCTCAAGCCCAGGCTAGCGAAAAAATCGCTATGACCGCGCCCGTGACCCAGATCAAGGACGCAAACGCCTGGGTCGTGCGGTTTACCATGCCCAAGGGCTACAGCTTGGAAACCTTGCCACAGCCCAATGACCCCCAGGTCAAGCTACGCGCCCTGCCCGCCAGCCGCTTTGCCGTGCTGCAATTTTCTGGCCTCGCCGAAAAAGACGATGTGGCCGCCAAGACCGCCGAGTTGCAAAACCGCATCATCAAACACAAGCTGCGCCCCACCGGCCCGG
>JBIIZD010000154.1:0-3594 GCA_044346445.1 Caulobacteraceae bacterium | reverse complement strand
CGCGCCCTGACCGGCATGGGTGCCCAAGTCACAGTCGTGCCCGCCGCGACCAGCGCCGCCGAAATCCTGGCCCATAATCCCGACGGCATTATGCTGTCTAACGGTCCCGGTGACCCGGCTGCGACGGGTGCCTATGCTGTGCCCCAGATCAAGGCCCTGATCGCCAGCGGTAAACCCGTGTTTGGTATCTGCCTGGGCCACCAGATGCTGGCACTGGCGCTTGGGGCCAAGACCACCAAGATGGACCAGGGCCATCACGGGGCCAACCACCCTGTAAAAGACCTGACCACAGGTAAGGTCGAGATCGTATCCATGAACCATGGCTTTACAGTAGACCGCGATAGCCTGCCCAAAGGCGTCGAGGAGACGCATGTCTCGCTATTTGATGGCAGTAATGCGGGCCTTAGCCTGACCGGAAAGCCCGTGTTCAGCGTTCAACATCACCCTGAAGCCTCGCCAGGCCCTGCGGATTCTCTTTATCTGTTCCAACGCTTTGCCGATTTGATGGACGCCACCACCTAAACACTGGCGCGCCCAAGCACCGATGAAACTTCCCGGGCGGCGGTATTACCTATATAAATTATAATCTTTATTACCGTTATGTGAAACAGGTTAACCTGAATCAGTGCGCACCCGCACCCATTAGATATTTGCTGCCCTCCAAACCGGAGTTGAGCATGATCATGGGACAGGCGGTTCTTCAAGTCGCTGCGCCATTACTGTTATTCTTTACAGGCGGAACAGCCAATCCTGACGCCTATATTGATTTACATCAATTGCGTAATATCAAGACCGAAAGGACTTGCTCTGAAATTGCTGTCGGCGCGCCCGACAACAGCGCCGTGACTGGCCAGCAATACGTATCAGACCTTGTCGCCGCTGCCAGAGCCGCCGCGCGTCAAGATCGCAATGCGGAGTCTGCGGCCCTGTTTGCCAGGGCGATTGGCGCCAATCCCGGTTCGAGCGGCTATTTATTACGCGAATACGCCGATCAACAGACCTATTCTGGCCATCCGGATCAGGCGATCGGCAGCTATAGCGCCTATCTGGCCCAGCCGGATGTGAGCCCTCAAGATCGCCTCGCCGCGCGCAAGGGCCAGGCGCTGGCCCTGTCTTGGAACGGTCAATTGCCCGCAGCCCTTAGCGCCTATGACGCCCTGATCCAAGACCAGGCCGATGATCTGGGCCTAAGGCTTGACCGCGCCCGCGTCTTGAGCTGGATGGCGCGGCACGAGGATGCCAAGGCCCAATACCAGCAAGTCCTCGCCACTGACCCCCAAAATGCCGCCGCCGCCGAAGGTCTGGCAAGGGCCGATAGTGCGATGGGCCAGCACCGCACCGCGCTCGCGGCCCTGGACACGCTGAAATCATCGGACAACCAGACCGATGAGGCCCTGTTTCTGCGCGCCCGGACCATGACCTGGCTGGGGCGGCCGGACCTGGCCAATCCCATCCTATCGACGCTGCTAGAGCGCAATCCCGCCCATCATGATGCCCATGCCCTGCGCGCCGATATCGAGCACGATCAGCGGCCCTTGACCAGCGTCACGGCCGAACGCTCTGGCCAGTCCAATAGCCTGGACATCACCACTGTGCGCCTGGGCCAGAGCTTTTTCTGGAACATGGGCACCTTGGAGTTTGGGCCCGATTTCGAGCACCAGAGCCTTGAGCCAAACAATGGCGGCAGTGTTCGGATCAGCCGCCTTGGCCTGCACCTGCGCAACCGCTTTGCCGATGACGCCCAGATCAGTCTGCGCCTGCAAAACCAGCGCACCAATGGCCCCGGCCCTGACAAGTCCCTGGCCATAGGCGAGGCCTATCTGACCCTCTGGCCCAATGACGCCGTAAGGCTTGATCTTGGTGCCAGCCGTTCGAGCTTCGACAGTATTATTGGAGCCAATTATCATGCCAATTATGGCTCAGCCTCAGTCGATTGGTACCCGCAGCCAAGAACCCGGCTGACAGCCCGCACCACCTATGGCGATTATTCGGACGGCAATAAGCGCTGGTTTGGACAGATTGAAGCTGAACAGCAATTGCTAAGATCACCCAACCTGTTCCTCGGTGCGCGCATTACCCATTTCAGCTTCGACAAGACTTTTGACCATGGCTATTTCAATCCCAAATCCCTGACCTCAGCCGAGGCAACCGCCCATGTCTGGGGCAAGGCGCAAGGCGTATTCTGGTATGATCTGGCCGGTTCGGTCGGGCATGAAGACGCCAGTCCCGGCGGTGGTAAGATGGTTTATAGCGCCTCGGCCCGCCTCAGCCGTGCCCTAAGCCAAGCGGTCGATCTTGAAGCCGTGGTTTCAACCTTCTCGTCCCGTGCCCAAGAGCCAACAGGCTTTGAACGCACGACTGTGTCCTTAGGTGTGAGGTATCGCTGGTGACCCTTCATTCAGAAAATCCAATGGGCGCCCTGCCCCGCGTTCCACCTCTGTCGGCCGTTCAAAAAACCGTCCTGATCGTCGGCGATCACTCCGGCGCTGACGGTGCCTTGACCACCGATCTGGAAACCGCAGGCCTGATCATACTGCGCGCCGATAACGGTAAGGACGCGCTTGCCTATCTTCAGCAAGGCACGCCCGACCTGATCGTGTCGGATCTGGATATTCCCGAAATGGACGGGCTGGAGCTCCTGGGCCATGTGCGCTCGGATCGCACGACCCGCAGCATTCCGCTGATCTTTATGGCACCCGATACACGCATCAGTGACAGTATCCGCAGCCTTAGCCTTGGCGCCGACGATTATATGCTGCAACCGGTAAAGAGCGATGAACTCTTGGCAAGGATCAGGGCGCGCCTGGAGCGTCCAACCATTCCTTTGGACCAGTTGCGCGAGGACCGGCCCAGCGGCCTGCTCAGCCTTAAGACTTTCTTGGTCGAGGTCGAGGCCGAACGCCAAAGGGTCATCCGCATGGGGCATCCGGCAATCGTCGCCCATGTCCGCCTGAAAGAATTGCCCGATCTGCATGGTCGCCATGGCGCGCCGGTCGATGTGGCCCTGGCTCGCCAGGTGGGTGAGTTTATGGCCGCGCGCCTAAGATCGCTCGATCTGGCAGCCCGCACGCCCGATGGCGACTTTCTGCTGCTCCTGACTGGACGCACCCCTACAGAGGCCCGGCGCGAACTGCATGACTTGTCGCGCATCCTGGTCAACCAGGCCTTTAATACCGAAAAATCAGTGGTTCGGGTGACGCCGATGGTTGGCTATTCGCAATTGACCAAGCGCCAAAATGCTCAGCTCGTGCTGGATCAGGCCAGCATTGCGCTGGAGTTTGCCATCCCGCATTTGGACCTAGAGCCGGTCATGTTCCAGTCTGAAATGCTAGAGCTCGATCCAAAGCCTCACCATGCCTTGCCGCTCGTGGGTTTCCTGGAAAGGTTGCGCCTGCCGGTGCAGTTGGTCGCGACCTTTGCAATAGGCTGGGGCCTGCCCTTCTTGTTCTATATGAGCACGGCCTCGTCGAGTGTTGATATTAGCGGCATCATCTATCTGGCGCTTGTCGCCATGCTGTTCATCACCGCTACGCTGATCTGGGTCGAGGGCGTATTGTCGCTAAAGCGTATCGATCCGCCCCTTGAGCCGCAATC
>JBIIZD010000153.1:0-3629 GCA_044346445.1 Caulobacteraceae bacterium | reverse complement strand
ATCATGCCAAGGTGTCAGTGGTCTGGGATAGCGCGATCGAGGAGATTCTCGGCAGCGAGAATCCAAGCTCGGTCACGGGCGTGCGGCTGAAAAACCTCAAGACCGGGGCAAAACAGAACCTGTCCTGCGACGGGGTGTTTGTCGCAATTGGCCATGCGCCGGCCTCGGAACTGTTCAAGGGCCAGTTGGCGATGGATTCGGCGGGTTATCTGGATGTCGAGCCGGGCACGGCGGCAACCGCCATTCCGGGCGTGTTTGCTTGCGGCGATGTCACAGACGATGTCTATCGCCAAGCCGTCACAGCCGCAGGCATGGGCTGTATGGCCGCCCTAGAAGCGGTGCGGTTTGTGGCCGAACAGGACCATCTGGCCCAAGACCATCTGGTCAAGGCCTAGGTCCCCTCCCCCGCTTGGCGGCGGAAGGGACCCCAGCGGTCTTAGCCTAGAGGTGGGCCAGCATATAGTCGGCGGCAGAGACCTTGAAGTCGCCGCCATCTTCGATGTTCAATTGCTCAACAACGCCGTCCTTCGCCACCAGCGAATAACGCTGCGAGCGGTGGCCCATGCCAAACTTGGAGCCATCCATTTCAAGACCAATGGCCTTGGTGAAATCGCCATTGCCATCGGCCAGCATCAGGACTTCATCCGTAATGCCCTGATCCTTGGCCCAGGCCTTCATGACGAACATGTCATTGACCGAGACACAGGCAATCGTATCAATGCCCTTGGCCTTGAGGTCCGCAGCATGATCCTTGAAGCCAGGCAGGTGCTTGGCCGAACAGGTGGGGGTAAAGGCACCGGGGACAGCAAACAGGGCTACCCGCTTGCCCTTGAACAGGGCCTCGGACGTCACCGGGGCTGGGCCTTCGGCATTCATGGTCATAAAGGTGGCATTGGGCAGGGTATCGCCGAGTTTGATGGCCATGGGGCCCTCCTGATAATTGAACCTATGGGGGTATGGGCCCACTATTGGACCCAAAATCGCAGCGCCTGTCAGATAGAACGATCCAGCACATTCGCCAAGCGAGCTGAACAAACTTGGGATGAGAATATGCAGATGGCCTTGAAATCGTCTCCTGACCGGAGGATCATGACGCCATGACCGAGCGCACCGATAATTGGCATAATGCCAAGGACTGCACCTTCCTAGCGGGCCGGGTTCTGATTTCAATGCCGGGAATAGAGGATGAGCGATTTACCCGCTCAATCATTTATCTGTGCGTCCATACGCCCGATCAGGCCATGGGCGTGGCCCTGAACCGGCCTGCCGAGGGCCTAAATCTTGGCGATATTCTCAAGACCTTGAACATGCCCGTGCCCCACGCGGTCGATGAGCCGGTGCTGATCGGCGGCCCGGTCGAGCCGGAGCGCGGCTTTGTTCTGCACACAGATGACTATATGTGCGAAGATTCCAGCCTGCCTGTGGCGGGCGGTGTCGCCCTGACCGCGACCAAGGAGGTGCTCAAGGCCATTAGCGACGGTGAGTCCGGGCCGCGCAAGGCCATTCTGGCCATGGGCTATGCCGGCTGGGGACCCGGTCAGTTGGAGCAGGAAATCCGCGACAATGTCTGGCTGACCTGCGAGGCTGATGAGGGCTTATTGTTTGATCCCAACCCGGCCGGTAAATGGTCCAGGGCCCTGGCCAAGATCGGGGTTCATGCCGGCAAGTTATCATCCCAGTCTGGACGCGCTTAAGGTGCCCTATTCGCGCCGCAGCAGTTTCTCGGTCAAGAGCGTGCCAACCCACTGGCTTTTGAAATCAGCCTTGATGGCGACCGGGTCATAGGCATCGCTCATCACCCAGTCGATAAAGCTTTGGCCAATCGGCTCGCCCTCGGCCAGATAGCGTTCAAATACATAGTCCAGCACCCCGGTCTTGCCCTGTTTGACGTGCAAATAGCGCAAAGATAGTTCCTTCATCGCCTCGCGAATCGGCAGGCCCAGTCGGAAATGGGCGTAAAACACGCTCATAATCCCGGCCCGGTCGGCTCCGGACTTGCAATGCATCAGGGCCGGATATTCGACCGAGGCAAACAGGTCGCGCGCGCCCAAAACCCGCTCGCGGCTCGGCACCTCGCGCGAGGTAATCACAAAATCGACCATGTTCAGGCCAAGCCTTTCGCAGGCATCCTTTTCCAGTGCATGAAAGCTGGCATCAAACCCGCCGCGCAGATTTATAATCGTGCGCACGCCCTGCTTTTTCCACCAGGCCAGTTGGAACGGCCAAGGCTGATTGGTGCGCACCAGTTCTGGACTGACCCAGTGGGCGTTTTGAAAACCCACCCGCAAAAACGCATGATCGGCCCAAAAATAGTCCAGATAGGCCCGGCGGCGGCCCGCTGGCGTCTTTAGATCAAAGCCTGACAAGATCATGGTTCCTTGTTGAAGCCCCTCGATAAGGCCATCTGAGCCAGAACGGAAGCCTTGCTGCGTCTTGACTTCGCCGCCACATCGGTCAACCCATCGCATATGACGACACAAAACCCTCAATCGGCGCGCCAAGCCACCAATCAGGCCCTGGCGGGACGCATATTGAAGACCTATCTGGCCCCGCGCTGGAAGGGCCTAAGCGTCTCTGTCCTGTGCGCTGTGATTGTGGCGGCCTTGAGCGCACTTTTGATCCAGATCCTTGATCCGGCGATCAATCAGTTGATGGTCCAGCACAAGCCCGGCGCCATGATCATGATCCCCCTGACCATAGCCGCCCTAGCCTTGGGCCGGGGGATTGCCCAGATCACCCAGGCCAGCCTGGTCAATCGCATCGGCAATGGCATTGTTGGCGATGTGCAGGTGCAATTGTTTGGCAAGCTGATCCGCGCCGATCTGGCACGCCTGCGCACCGCCCATTCGGGCGAATATGTCTCTTCGGTGCTTTATGATGCTGGCCTGATCCGCGAGGCCGCGACCTCTGGCGTGGTCAATTATACCCAGCACCTCCTGACCGTGGTCGGGGCCATTATTGTCATGATGAGCAAGGATCTGGGGCTATCGTTCGGGGTTCTGGTCGTTGCGCCCCTTGCCGTAGCGGTCATGCGCCGATTTTCCAAGCGCACCACAAAAGCGGCCAAGGGGGCCATGGCCGAGACCTCGGCCCTGTCCACCGCCGTCATGGAGAGCCTGGACGGGGTCAAGATCGTCAAGATCGAGAACCGCGAGGCCTATGAACAGGCCCGCGTCGCCACTGTGGTCGAGCGGCGTCAGTCGCATCTGATCAAGGGGGCCAATGCCCGCGCCGCCGCCGCCCCCACGACCGAGGCCCTGATGACCCTGATCACGGCTGGCGTCATGGCCTATGCCGGCTGGCGCTCGGTGAGCGGTCAGATGAATGTCGGGGCGTTTATTGCGTTTTTGGGCGCCCTGGCCATGGCCTCGCAATCCCTGCGCCAATTGGCCAATCTTCAGACCGTCATGGCCGAGGGCCTGACTGCGGCGCGGCGTCTATTTGCTGCCCTCGATATTGAGGCCGAGGTACGCGATGCCGAAGCGGCCAAGCCCCTGACCCTAACCAAGGCCAGCTTGAGCCTTGAAAACGTGTCCTTTGCCTATGGCCCTGAGGCCCCCGTCCTGTCCGGCGTCAGTCTAGAAGCCCATCGCGGCGAGACCATTGCCCTGGTCGGCCCGTCCGGCGGC
>JBIIZD010000152.1:0-3685 GCA_044346445.1 Caulobacteraceae bacterium | reverse complement strand
GTATAGCCTCGCTGCGCGACCTGCTTGATGAGGTCCGGGCAGATGTGAAAATACTTTTAACCAAGCCCGCGCGCGCCCAGGGCCCGCGCGACAAGGAGCCATCGACATGACCTTTGACGAAGCTTTCGAGGCCCTGATTGGGCATGAGGGCGGCTATGTGAACGACCCGCGCGATCCAGGCGGGGAGACCAAATATGGGATTTCCAAGCGCGCCTATCCGGGCACGGATATCAAGACCCTGACCCTAGATGCGGCCAAGGCCATCTATCGCCGCGATTATTGGGCACCGGCGGGCTGTGATAGCCTGCCCGCAGCGGTGCGGTTTGACGTGTTTGACGCCGCCGTCAATTCTGGCCTGGGCCAGGCCATTCGGTTTTTGCAAACCGCGCTTGGCACCAAAGCCGATGGCCAGTTTGGCCCGGCCAGCCAGGCCGCCCTGCGCGCGGCCAATCCGGTGACCCTGCAAGCGCGCTATAGCGCCGCGCGACTGCAATTCATGACCGGCCTGCCGGGCTGGCAGAACTATGGCAAGGGCTGGGCGCGGCGGATTGCTAGCAACCTGATGAGGGCTTGAGCCATGGACCTGACCGCGATTTTTGATATTGGCACCAAGCTGATTGACCGGGTGATTCCCGATCCTGCCCAGCGCGATGCGGCCAAGCTGGAAATGCTAAAAGTTCAGCAATCGGGCGAGCTGGCACAGCTGGCCGCCGATACCGATCTGGCCAAGGCTCAGGCCGCGATCAACCAGACTGAGGCGGTCAATCCAAGCCTGTTTGTCAGCGGCTGGCGACCCTTTGTCGGCTGGGTCTGTGGGCTGGGCCTGGCCTATGCCTTCCTGATCAAGCCGATTGCTTCGCCCCTGATCCAGAAATGGTGCGGGGTGCCCATGGAGGCGCTGGATATCAGCACCCTCCTGACCCTGTTGTTTGGCATGCTCGGCCTTGGCGGCATGCGCACGTTTGAAAAAATGAACGGCGTGGCGCGAAAATAGGGCCGCGCCCAACCCCATTCTATCCTAGCCCCATTCTATCCTAGCCCATGCGGGCGGGATCGGTGCGTTCCAGCGCGCCGACCTATGAGCAAGACCTCATACGACCAGACCTGTGGCCACCCGGCCCAGTCACCGCCCCGCGCTCGAGCGCGGGCGGGCCTTAGCGTATGAGGATTACCAAACCATGAATCACGCCCCCAATACCCGCCCCGGCCTGACCTGGGTCAAGCCTGCCGAGCCCGCCGCTGCCTGGATTGGTGGTAAACGGCTCTTGGCCAAGCGCATCTGCGGCCTGATCGCCCAGACGGCGCATGATTGCTATTGCGAGCCCTTTGTTGGTATGGGCGGCATCTTTCTGCGCCGCTCGATGCGGCCAGCGGTCGAGGTGATTAATGATGTGTCCGGCGATCTGGTTAATCTTTACCGGATATTGCAGCGCCATCCCGAGGCCCTGTTTACGGCCCTGCGCTGGCGGCCTGCCATGCGCTCCGAATTTGACCGGCTCAAGACCCTGCGCGGGCTTGACCTGACCGATATAGAGCGGGCCGCGACCTTTCTCTATCTCCAGACGCTTGCCTTTGCAGGCAAGGTCAAGGGCCGCAATTTTGGCATTGATCCGGCCTCGGGCGTCACCTTTAATCTGGCGCGGCTGCGGCCCCGGCTTGAGGCCATTCACGAGCGCCTGACCGATGTGGTGATCGAGCATCTGGACTGGAGCGACCTGATCCCGCGCTATGACCGCGCCGCGACCCTGTTCTATCTTGACCCACCCTATTGGGGCGGCGGTCGCCGGTCAGGGCACTGGCCTATTTCCGCCGTCCGATTTTTCAAGACTGGCCGAGACCCTGAAAGGGATAAGCGGCAAATTCATTGTGTCGATAAATGATGTCCCAGAGATCAGATCTCTGTTTGACTGGGCCGACATCACCCCCATCGAGACCCGCTACAGTATCGGCAAGGCCGACGGCAATGCGCCGGTCCAAGAATTACTGATCACCAAGGGGGTGAATCTCAATCCCATAAGGGCCGCGCCGCGCCTGCTTTAGGGCTGGTGGGCCTCAATGGCCGCCGCCGTGGCGAGGCTAGAGCCGCGCGGAACCAGCCGCACGGGCAGGGCCGCGACCACCACCCGCGCAGCCATGGCCCGCCATGCGCCGACGCAAGGCCAGCCACGGCCCTGAGCCTCATGGTCGTCGGTTGGATAGCCAAGCTCGATCTCGGCGGCGGGGTGCTGGCTGCGGACCTGCTCGATCTGGGCTATGGCCTCGCGCGCGGCGCGCTCTTGTTTTTGGATCAGGTCCCGCAATTCGGCAAGCACTGCCGGGCGGCAATTGTTGCGTCCGCTTGACCAGGTATGGATGGTATCAAGGCGAACCTGCAAAAAGTCACTGGCCTCTCTGTGCGAGAGGCCAGCTGTGCCGAGAAGGAGGGCGAAAGGGGTCATGCCTGCGCCCGTGGGTCGGCGGCGCGGCGCATCTTGGCCAGCTTGTCGCGGCGCTTGCGACCGAGTGGAAGCGATAGGGCGGCGGTCCAGCGGTCGCCAAACTTGGCGGCGGCGCGCTCATTGCTGATAGCCAGTTGCGTCGAAAGGCGGCGGGCCTCGGCCATGTCCCGCTCATCTTTGGCCCAGATCGCCTTAACCAAGCGGACCACAGTGGCGCGGTGTGCGTCCTTGTTCAGATCATTAAAAAGCCGGGCCTCATGCGCCATGCCGAGCGCATCATTAAGGCCAAGGCCCATCATGCGGGTCTCAGTGACAATCACGCCGGCATTGATTTGATTGATCGATGTCATTTTAGGTCTTCCTACCCTTGGCCCGGGGCCAGTCCCCGTGCGTCGATAAGTAAACATACAACACCGCTGTATGTTGTCAACACGGGAAACGTGTTTTTATAATTTTATTTTTGGTGCTCCCTGGCCTCAATCTTAGCGGCCACTCTTTCAAGCGCGACTATGAAGGCCGCCACTCTAAAGGCTTCCTGGGTTTGAGATCGAATTGGAAATAGCCTGTCAAGGACCGGGTAAAGCCTTTTGATTTCGGATTCTATGAGGTCCAGGATTTTTTGGCGCTCTATCTCGGCGGCGCTCGAGCACGGGCGGTGCGCATAAATCTCGCGCAGCCTTTGGCTCGGTGGAGGGTTGGGCGCGGGCCTTATCATTTCTGCACCCCCGTTCCCTGATGCGGCGGCTCACCCAGTTCCGCCCCGTCGCGCGGCGGGTGAGCATTGCCGGTGGGTCGCGCCTTGGCCGTGGCCGACCCACCCCTTGGCGGGGCCTTGGGGCCGCCATCCAGATCGGCGCTATAGCCGCGCGCTATGAGCGGCTTTAGCAAGGTCGCCAGCCATGACTTTTTGGGCTGATCGGCTTGGGGTAGGCCGTCAAGCACTATGCGGGAGCAATAGGCCGCGATGAACATCAGCCCAGCCACGGTCAGAAAATTCTGCTCGCTGGCCGCGATCCATTTCAAAGTTTCAAGCATGGTTTTTCTCCGTTTTTTAGGTTTTACAATCGCAAAAAAACATCAATGAATTCAATGATAGAGATTTTGCGGTTTAACACGTTAAGCCTTTGGTTTCACTCACTTTCAGTGCCCCCCTAGGGACTACCATCGCGGGTTTGGGGCGCTGATTTCATTGGGGAATCAGCGCAAATTGTTAAACCTTGCTGGAGGGTTTAACAATTCTTGTTCTG
>JBIIZD010000076.1:0-14117 GCA_044346445.1 Caulobacteraceae bacterium | reverse complement strand
AGATCAAAATCCCAGCCATGGATATTGTTCTTGCCGATCAGCTTGGCCTCATAGGCCTGCTTGACCGCGTCTTCGAGCACTTCACGCTCGCGCACATATTCGCCGCGAATATAGATATAACAGGCATGGGCCTGCATGGCGAAACTGGCAATCAGGCAGCCCTCGATCAAGAGGTGCGGATCATGGCGCATGATCTCGCGGTCCTTGCAGGTGCCCGGCTCAGACTCATCGGCATTGACGACCAGATAGTGCGGGCGATCCTTGACCTCTTTGGGCATGAAGGACCATTTCAAGCCCGTGCCAAAGCCCGCGCCGCCGCGTCCGCGCAGGCCCGAATTCTTGATCTGATTGATCACCCAGTCACGCCCAAGCGCCAGCATGTCGGGCGTGGCATTCCACGCACCGCGCTGCTTGGCCCCTGCCAGTCCCCAATCTTGGAAACCGTAGAGGTTGGTAAAGATGCGATCCTTGTCTTCCAGGACGCCGACCATAACCTTAGCTCCCCACTTTCGAACCAGCCCAAAAGCCCGGTCCGCAGGCGCGACTTAAACCCTGCGCCGTCTTAATCCAACCGGGAACTTGCATTCCCGAAACGTATTCCTGGCCCATAGGATCAGGCCTTCGAAGTCGCCTTGGCCCAGCCTGCGATAAACCAGATCTGGGCGGCAAATCCAGCCACCAGGGCTGCGGCAAAAACCACCAGACTGACCTTGCCAAGACCCATAACAAACCCGGCAAACGCCCCAATCGCCACGACTACGCAAACCACCTCGATCACCACCATGCGCACAAAGAGGCCGCGCAGGGTCTTGGCATCAACAGGGGCGGTCGCCGGCTCGGTCATCAGGCGGGCTCAGCTTGCGGCAAGTTCGGCAAGGTCATCGCCTTGGCCTTGGAGCCGTCATACAGGGCGGGGTCCGTCAGGCTGGTCACGGCACCCGCAGGCTCTGACGAATGACGCCCGGCATAGGACCCGGCCTTGGGAGCCTTACCAGCGCGAAAATCATCAATGATCTGGCCAAGGCTTTGCGGCGTTAGGTCCTCATAGAAATAGTCATTGATCTGGGCCATAGGCGCATTGGCACAGGCCCCCAGGCACTCGACCTCTTGCCAGGTCAGGGCCCCGTCGCTCGAGACCTTGTCCTTGGCGCCGATCTTGTCCTTACAGACCTTCATCAGGTCGTTTGCGCCGCGCAGCATGCAGGGCGTGGTGCCGCAGACCTGGATCAGGGCGACCTTACCCACGGGCTCCAGCTGGATCATGGTATAGAAGGTTGCAACCTCCAGCACCCGGATCACCGGCATGTCCAGCATTTCGGCCACGGTGCGGATCGCAGGCTCGCATACCCAGCCCTCTTGTTTTTGCACCAGCCACAGGATCGGCAGCACCGCCGATTGCTTGCGCTCGGCGGGATACTTGCTCAGCCACCAGTTTGCCGTCTTCAAGGTGTCCTTGGAGAAGGTAAAATCGGCCGGTTGTTCCTTGGCAAGACGACGTACAGACATGCCCTAGGCCCTTACAAAATCAACGCGGGCGATCTTGCCGCCCGCGATAGTATAGATGGCAATCACGTCAAACGGCTCAGCATCCGGCGTCCGGCGCACGCGCTCATGGTCCATGACCGTACCGCCAAGCACCATCCGATTGACCAACTCGACCTTATTGTGAGGAAAATCGCCAAACACCTTGGCATAGCGTTCCCTATAGGCCATTCGGCCCGTCAGGGACACAGCGCCATTAAGATCAGCAATCACCACATCATCGGCGAAAAACGCCACATGCGCGTCGAGATCCTGAACATTATAGGCGTCAAGCTGGCCTTGAGCGACTTCTAGGGGGGTCAACGGTCGACTTCTCCAAACACAATATCCAGCGAGCCTAGAATGGCGCTGACATCGGCCAGCATGTGGCCACGGTTCATCCAGTCCATGGATTGCAAATGATGAAAGCCCGGCGCGCGGATCTTGCAGCGATAGGGCTTGTTCGTGCCATCGGCGACCAGATAGACGCCAAACTCGCCCTTGGGTGCTTCGACGCAGGTATAGACCTCACCCGCTGGCACATGGAAGCCTTCGGTATAGAGCTTGAAGTGATGGATCAGGGCCTCCATCGAGCGCTTCATTTCGGCGCGGCGCGGTGGCACGACCTTATTGTTCTCGGTCATGACCGGGCCAGGCGTGGTGGCCAGCTTGGCGCAGCACTGACGCATGATCCGCACCGACTGGCGCATTTCTTCCATGCGGCACAAATAGCGGTCATAGCAGTCGCCATTCTTGCCAAGCGGAATATCAAACTCCAGCTCGTCATAGCATTCATAGGGCTGGTTGCGGCGCAGGTCCCAGGCAATGCCAGAGCCGCGCACCATGACGCCCGAAAAGCCCCAATCCAGAGCCTCTTGGCGCGTCACAACCCCAATATCGACATTGCGCTGCTTAAAGATCCGGTTGCCCGTGATCAGGTCGTCCATGTCGCGCATATAGTTGGGGAAATCGACGCACCAGGCGTCAATATCGGCGATCAGGGCCTCGGTCAGGTCTTGATGCACGCCGCCGGGGCGGAAATAATTGGCATGCAGACGCGCCCCGCACGCGCGCTCATAGAACACCATCAGCTTTTCGCGCTGCTCAAAACCCCAGAGCGGCGGCGTCAGCGCGCCAACATCCATGGCCTGGGTGGTGACGTTCAACAGGTGCGACAGAATACGGCCAATTTCGCAAAACAGCACCCGGATCAATTGCGCGCGTCTTGGCACTTCCAGACCGAGCATCTTCTCGATCGCCATGACAAAGGCGTGTTCCTGATTCATTGGCGCGACATAGTCCAGCCGATCGAAATAAGGCGTGTTTTGCAGATAGGTGCGCGCCTCCATCAGCTTTTCGGTGCCGCGATGCAACAGGCCAATATGCGGATCAACCCGCTCGACCACTTCGCCGTCCAGCTCCAGCACCAGACGCAAGACGCCGTGCGCGGCAGGATGTTGCGGGCCAAAATTGATATTGAACTTGCGAACCTTGGTTTCAGGCACAGCCGGCAACGAGGTCATGTCATCAGCCATTTGAACTAGCCCTTAGCCTTTTCATCGCCGGGCAGAGCGTATTGCGCGCCCTCCCACGGACTGAGGAAATCGAAAGCGCGGAACTCGGTAATCTTGACCGGCTCATAGACCACCCGCTTGAGCGAGTCGTCATAGCGCACCTCAACATAGCCCGACATCGGGAAGTCCTTGCGCAAGGGATGACCATGAAAGCCATAATCGGTCAGGATGCGGCGCAGGTCCGGATGCCCGGAAAAGAATATGCCATACATGTCAAAGGCTTCGCGCTCACACCAATCGGCATTGGGATAGACGCTGGCGATCGAAGGCACGGCTGTATCCTCATCGGTCTGCACCTTGACCCGAATGCGCACATTCTTGGTCAGGGAGAGCAAGAGATAGACCACATCAAACCGCAAGGGCCGCTGGGGATAATCCACGCCGCACAGCTCGACCAGTTGCTGGAACTGAAACTCAGCATCGTCGCGCAGCAGGGTCAGAAGCGGCACAATCTGGTCGGCCCGTGCCTCTAGGTTCAGCTCACCAAACGCCATGGATGCGGCCGTCACCGCGCCCTTGGCCTTGGCCATGATCTTGTCGCCGAGGTCTTGGCTAAGCACGCTCATCGCTCAATCGACCCCGTGCGACGGATTTTCTTTTGCAGTTGCAAGACCCCATAGACCAGGGCCTCAGCCGTCGGCGGGCATCCGGGGACATAGATATCGACCGGAACAATCCGGTCACAGCCGCGAACAACCGAATAGCTGTAATAATAATAGCCGCCGCCATTGGCGCAGGAGCCCATCGAGATCACATAGCGCGGCTCTGGCATCTGGTCATAGACCTTGCGCAGGGCCGGAGCCATCTTGTTGGTCAAGGTGCCAGCAACGATCATCACATCGGACTGACGCGGGCTGGCGCGCGGGGCAAAGCCATAACGCTCAAGATCATAGCGCGGCATAGAGGCCTGCATCATCTCAACCGCGCAACAGGCCAGACCAAAGGTCATCCACATCAAGGAGCCGGTCCGCGCCCAGGTGATCAGATCATCTGCCGCCGCCGTAACAAAGCCCTTATCGGCCAACTGATCGGACACGCCGTCAAAAAACGGATCATGAAGCTTTGGATTATAGCCCTCCACCGTCGAGGTCGCGCCAGACAAGGCGGGGGTCAATAGACCCGATGGGCCGGGCAAGGTCACTCCCATTCCAGGGCTCCCTTTTTCCATTCATAAATGAACCCGACGGTCAAAACGCCGAGGAAGGTCATCATCGACCAGAAGGCAAACACCTGGGCCTCAGGCGGCAGTTTCATCAGGCTAACCGCCCAGGGAAACAAGAACGCCACTTCGAGGTCAAAAATTATGAACAGAATCGAGACCAGATAGAACCGCACGTCAAACTTCATGCGCGCGTCGTCAAAGGCATTAAATCCGCACTCATAGGCCGAAAGCTTTTCAGGATCAGGCGCCTTGGGCGCCAAGATTGCCGCCGCCAGGATGAAAGCGATCCCTAAAACTGCTGCAATCCCAAGGAAGATCACAATTGGCAGATATTGCAGCAAAAACGCGGTCATCTCGTCCTCATTCTGTATCGCCCAGCGACGCTTGCATCCCCCATGAGGGACCTAGCATGACCACGACTCGATGGCCTTGTAGCCCAAGCCATCCAAGGGTTCAAACCTCGTTGCAGCACTTTATATAGTTTTTCCTCAACAAACGACTACCGCTCTTATTGCCAAAAGACATCCGTGCACAGAAGCCCTGTATTCCCTGAACTTGGTGGTTGACAGCCCATGGTCCCGGCCCTATCACCCGCGCCTCACACCGCCGTTGTCCACGGGCACGGTCGATGCGGGTGTAGCTCAGTTGGTTAGAGCGTCGGCCTGTCAAGCCGAAGGTCGCGGGTTCAAGTCCCGTCACTCGCGCCACTTTTCCAGATCGGGAAGAGTGGCGCAGGTTTTAAATTCCGCCCTTTCCACAATTGCATCTTCAATCTGGTGTGAAAATCGATTTTTCGGTTGCGTTCGAGAAGCGTCAGCCGCGTGCGGCGTTTCGCCAATGGCTTGCCGAGCCGAAGCTCGCAGAGCGAAGGCTGGTGGGCGGCGAGGGATTCGAACCCCCGACCCCCTCGGTGTAAACGAGGTGCTCTAACCAGCTGAGCTAGCCGCCCTATGGTCTGCCTTTTAGACATGAAAAAGGGCGAACGCCAGAGCGCCCGCCCCCTTTTACCGGATTTCTTATAATCCTAGTTGAGGGCCGTTTTCAGGCCTTCACCGACGCGGAAACGCGCGGTCTTGGATGCAGCCCTGTTTACGGTCTCTCCCGTACGCGGATTGCGCGCCGTACCCGCTGCCCGGTCTACGGGCAGGAAGGTACCAAAGCCCACGAGCCGGACATCATCGCCCGCCTTGAGGGTCTCAGTCACGGTCTCTAGAAACCCTTCCAGGGCGTCCTTGGCCTGGACCTTGGTCAGTCCCGCCTTTTCTGCAATTGCAGCCACCAATTCGGCCTTCGTCATTTGGATCTCCCAACACGTTATGCGGCGACGACTCATAGTTAATGCCACCCGCTAGGGATGATTATTGCCGTCCGATTTGGCCCGCGTCAAACAAAGGCGACACAAGAAACCCTGTGCCGCCTAACTTATTGTTGATAACTTGAAGATTAATGCGTGATCACCGGGTCTTGGTCGGTTTCGTCTCCCTTGACTGGTGCAATCACCGAATCGTCAGCCTCTATCCATTCAATTGGCGTCAGGGGCCGAACCAGTGCCCTTGCGAGCACCTGATCAACGGTTCCAACCGGAACAATCTCTAGGCCCGCCTTCACATTGTCTGGAATATCGGCCAAATCCTTGGCGTTTTCCTCAGGGATCAAGACCGTCTTGATGCCGGATCGCAAGGCTGCCAAAAGCTTTTCCTTCAGGCCGCCAATCGCCAGCACCCGACCGCGCAAGGTGATCTCGCCGGTCATGGCCAGGTCCTTGTGCACGGGCACGCCGGTCAGGACCGAGACCATGGCCACCGCCATGGCCACGCCCGCTGACGGGCCATCCTTGGGGGTCGCGCCCTCGGGCACATGGACGTGCACATCGGTCTTTTCGAACAAGGTCGGCTTGATGCCAAACTCGGTCGCGCGTGAGCGGACATAGGAATTGGCCGCCGAGATCGATTCCTTCATCACCTCTTTGAGGTTGCCCGTAATGCTCATCCGGCCCTTGCCGGGCATGCGCACCGCCTCAATGGTCAGTATATCGCCGCCAAACTCGGTCCAGGCTAGGCCCATCACCATGCCGATCAGGTCCTCTGTGTCGGTCTCGCCATAGCGGAAACGCTTCACGCCTGCGTATTTTGCCAGGCGTTGATCATCAATCGTGATGGCGATCAGCTTTTCACGCTCCAGATCGCGCACAGTCTTGCGCGCCAGATTGGCCAGTTCCCGCTCTAACGAGCGCACGCCCGCCTCGCGCGTATAATAGCGGATCAGGTCGCGGATCGCGGCATCTGGAACCATCCATTCGCCCGCCTTAAGGCCGTGATTCTTAGCCAGTTTGGACAAGAGGTGACGCTTGGCAATCTCGACCTTCTCATCCTCTGTATAGCCCGGAATTCGGATAATCTCCATCCGGTCCAACAAGGGCTGGGGCATGTTAAGGCTGTTGGAGGTGGTAACAAACATGACCTGTGACAGATCATAATCGACCTCTAGGTAATGATCGGCAAAGGTGCTGTTCTGTTCGGGGTCCAAGACCTCCAGCAAGGCTGAGGACGGATCTCCGCGCCAGTCGGCACCCAGCTTGTCGATCTCATCGAGCAGGAAGAAGGGATCGGTCGCCTTGGCCTTTTTCATGGCCTGGATCACCTTGCCGGGCATGGAGCCAATATAGGTGCGGCGGTGACCCCGAATTTCAGCCTCATCGCGCATGCCACCCAGCGATAGGCGGACAAATTCGCGGCTGGTGGCCTTGGCAATCGAGCGGCCAAGCGAGGTCTTGCCCACACCCGGAGGCCCAACCAGACACAGAATCGGCCCCTTTAGCGAATTGGTCCGTGCCTGAACGGCCAGATATTCAAGAATACGCTCCTTGACCTTTTCCAGCCCGTAATGATCCTCATCGAGAATGCGCTCAGCGGCGGCAATATCGATCTTCTTGGCGCGCGCCTTGCCCCAAGGCAGACACAGGAGCCAGTCAAGATAGTTGCGCACGACTGTGCTTTCAGCCGACATCGGACTCATATTGCGCAGCTTTTTCAGCTCGGCATCAGCCTTGGCGCGCGCCTCCTTGGACAGTTTTGTTTTTTTGATGCGCTTTTCCAGCTCCATCAGCTCGTCGCGGGTATCGTCCTGTTCGCCAAGCTCGCGCTGAATCGCCTTCATCTGCTCGTTCAGATAATATTCGCGCTGAGTCTTTTCCATCTGGCGCTTGACCCGGCTGCGGATCTTTTTCTCGACCTGCAAGACGCTGATCTCGCCCTCCATCAAGGCGAAAACCTTTTCGAGGCGCTTCACCACGCTGAAGATTTCGAGCAATTGCTGCTTGTCTATGATCTTGACCGACAGATGGGCGGCAATCGAATCCGCCAGCTTGCCGGGCTCACCGATCTGGGGGATGGCGGCCAGGGCCTCGGGCGGGATCTTCTTATTCAGCTTCACATAGTTTTCGAACTGATCGACCACAGCGCGGGACAGGGCCTCAGCCTCATCCGCCTCCCCGCCTTCATCGGCAAGGACCGTGATCTTGGCTTCGAAATATTCCGCCTGATCGGTGAAGGTCTCGATCTTGGCGCGGGACTTGCCCTCGACCAGCACCTTGACCGTGCCATCGGGCAGCTTGAGCAGTTGCAGCACAGTCGCAACCACCCCGATCTCATAAATGGCAGACTGGGCCGGATCATCGTCGCCGGAGTTTTTCTGGGTGGCCAAAAGAATCTGCTTGTCGCCGCGCATCACTTCTTCGAGCGCGCGAACCGACTTTTCCCGGCCGACAAACAAGGGAACCACCATGTGCGGAAACACTACAATGTCACGCAAGGGCAGGACGGGCAGAATCATAACTTCAGACATCACATTCGCTTCCTAGCCGGGCTGTTACGTCAAACACCGGCCCAAATAAGGGAAAAGACCTTTAACCCCCTAAAGGTCTAAGGCTCCGCCGTTCCGCCTGATCAGACGGTCTTGAAAACTATGTGGCGGTTTTTTCGTGGCATTCAAGCGGTTAGCCCAATCCATCCCCAATTAGTGTGTATCCGGACCTAAAAAATGCAAAACCCGCCGCAAGCCATGCGCCGCGACGGGTCTTGAAAGTCAGGTTCCAGAGCTGGGTCGGCCTAGGATGCCGCGCCCTGCTCTCCCCGGCGTTCCGAATAGATCACCAGAGGCTGGGCCTTGCCATCGATCACTTCGCCCTTGACCACAACCTCTTCCACGCCCTGATAGGTCGGCAGTTCGAACATGGTCTCAAGCAATATGCCTTCCAGAATAGACCTAAGGCCCCGGGCACCGGTCCGACGCAGGATGGCGCGGCGGGCAATGGCGTTCAGGGCATCATCGGTAAAGGTCAGGCCGATATTTTCCATATCGAACAGGCGCTGATACTGTTTAACCAGAGCGTTTTTCGGCTCAGTCAAGATCTTGACCAGCGCCACCTCATCCAGGTCTTCCAAGGTAGCGATCACGGGCAAACGACCGATGAATTCGGGGATCAGGCCAAAGCGTTGCAGGTCATCAGGCTCAACCTGACGCAAGATTTCGCCAGTGCGGCGCTCTTCGGGGTCCTTAACCGTTGCGCCAAAGCCGATCGAGGTGCCCTTGCCACGGCCAGAAATGATCTTTTCCAGGCCCGAAAATGCACCGCCGCAGATGAACAAGATATTGGTCGTATCCACCTGCAAAAATTCTTGCTGGGGATGCTTGCGCCCGCCCTGCGGCGGCACAGAGGCAACCGTGCCTTCCATGATCTTGAGCAGGGCCTGCTGCACCCCCTCGCCCGACACATCGCGGGTGATGGAGGGGTTGTCAGACTTGCGGCTGATCTTGTCGACTTCATCAATATAGACAATGCCGCGCTGGGCGCGCTCGACATTATAATCCGCTGCCTGAAGCAATTTAAGGATAATGTTTTCCACATCCTCACCGACATAACCGGCCTCGGTCAGGGTGGTGGCATCGGCCATGGTGAAGGGCACATCAATTATGCGCGCCAGGGTCTGGGCCAAAAGCGTCTTGCCCGAACCGGTCGGACCGACCAGCAAGATATTGGACTTGGCCAGCTCGACATCATTGTTTTTGCTGGCATGGTTCAGGCGCTTATAGTGATTGTGCACAGCCACGGCCAAGACCTTCTTGGCGTGATCCTGTCCGATCACATAATCATCGAGAACTTCGCGAATCTCTTTGGGGGTCGGGACCCCGTCCTTGGATTTGACGAAGGAAATCTTGTGCTCTTCACGGATGATATCCATGCACAGCTCGACGCATTCATCGCAGATGAAGACGGTTGGCCCGGCAATGAGTTTATGAACCTCATGCTGGCTTTTTCCACAAAAAGAGCAATAAAGTGTGCTCTTGGCGTCGCCGCTGGCGGCTTTCGTCATGTTCATTCTCACTCTACGACACCGACATCACACCTAGCTCGATGTCATGTTCCGGACCTTATCTCGGTGATCTAGCACACAGGAGAGTCGCCACGGTTTGTCTAATCCTTGACAATCCCTGATCCGGGGGACGATCACAACCCCCTACGACGCATAAAGCCCGCTTCCAAGCCTACCAAACTGGAGTATGACACCCCGATTGGCTAAGGAAGAGTTGTTAGATGGGTATTTTGTCAAAAAATCAAAGGGCAGACGGACGAGATTTGTCCGAAGGCGGGCTTTCCAGCATGCCAGATGTCAGTCCGTATGCACCCTGGCCGAATCTCTCGACCCCGCCAAATACCCTGGTCGCGTTTGATTTTGACGGCACCTTGACGGTGCGCGACAGCTTTATCGCCTTTTTGGCCTGGCGCGCGGGCGCATTGGGTTTCTTGCTCGGCATGGCGCGCCTTAGCCCCCATGCCCTAGCCTATCTGTTTCACCGCGACCGTGGAAAGGTCAAGGCCGCCGCCTTGGCTGTGTTTCTCAAGGGGATTGATAAACCAGCGCTGGAAGCCGCCGCGAGCGCCTTTGCCCGCGCCGCCGCGCCAAAGCTGTTTCGCCCCGATGCCTTGGCCGCCTGGCATGGTTGGAAAACCCAAGGCGCGCATAGGGTAATTGTCACAGCCTCGCCCGAATTCCTGATTGCGCCCTTTGCCAAACAATTGGGCGCAGAAGGCCTGATCGGCACCCAAATCGGCCTTGACGCCTCTGGCAAGGTCACCGGTAAGCTAACCAGCAAAAACTGCCGCGCCGCTGAAAAGGTCAGGCGCCTAGAAGCCGCCTTTGGCCAAGACCTGATCCTGACGGCGGCCTATGGCGATACCAGCGGCGATGCCCAGATGCTGGCCCGGGCTAAGGCCAAGGGCTATCGGGTTTTCAAGCAAAAGCCATAAGGCCAGCCCCACTCCCGCCTTCCCCGCGCAGTCCCCGCCTTCGCGGGGAGGGACCCAGACCGTTACCTCAGGCCTGTAATCCACACACTGGATCCCCGCCTGCGCGGGGAAGGCGGCGGAGGGTGGCCTAGTCCTTGGCGTCCTTACCGCCGGTGTCTTCGGCTGCTTCGCGGGTCGCATAGACATGGTCAACAATGCCCCAGGCGCGAGATTCTTCGGCATCCATGAAATGGTCGCGGTCCAGGGTGCGTTCGACCACATCAATCGGCTGATTACAGTGCTTGGCATAGATTTCGTTCAGGCGGCGCTTGGTGCGGATAATGTCCTCGGCATGGCGCTCAATATCCGAGGCCTGACCTCGGAAGCCGCCTGAGGGCTGGTGCAGCATGATGCGGGCATTGGGCAGGGCCACACGGTGACCGGCCTCACCGGCCATCAAGAGGAAGGACCCCATGGACGCCGCCATGCCCATGCACAGGGTCGCCACTGGGCTCTTGATGTATTGCATGGTGTCATAGATCGCCAGACCAGAGGTCACCATCCCGCCGGGCGAATTGATATAGAGCGAGATTTCTTTTTTCGGATTTTCCGATTCCAGAAACAAGAGCTGGGCACAGACCAGGGCCGACACCCCGTCATCAATGGGTCCGTTCAGAAAGATAATCCGCTCACGCAGCAGGCGCGAAAAGATGTCGAAGGCGCGCTCGCCCCGGCTCGATTGCTCGACGACCATGGGAACGAGGTTCATCATCGTGGCTTGGGGATCAAACATGCTGGCCTTCTCACTTTAAAACGGGAAGCCGCCCTGTCAGGCCGCGATTCCCTCACCGATCTATGGCTCTGATATTGCGTGCCCAAGCACCGGTTGCAAGGTGCACAGGCAAAGCTTCGTCTCGCCAGACAAAAAAAGGGTGCAGACCCTAGCGGCGCTGCACCCTGTTCTTAGCGTTTAAAAGCTGAAGGATTAGTTTGCGGCATAGCCCTCGGGCATATCGTCATCCTGCATCAGCTCTTCCTTGGAAACAGGCGTGTCCTCGACCTTGGCCATATCAAACACCATGTCCACGACCTTTTCCTCATAGAGAGGCGCGCGAAGCTGGGCCTGGGCATTGGCATTATTGCGGAAGAAGTCGAATACCTGCTGCTCTTGGCCACGATAGCGCATGGCTTCCTGGCGCATGGCCCCTAGCATTTCCTGCTCACTGATCGTGACATTGTACTTGCGGCCGATTTCCGCCAGCACCAGACCCAGACGCACGCGGCGCTCTGCAATCTTGCCATATTCGGCCTTAAGCTGGTCTTCGGACTTGCCCTCGTCTTCCGGCGGCAGGCCGTCAGCGGTCTTGTCGGCCTGAACCTGGTTCCAGATCACCTCAAACTCGGCGGCGACCATGCGCGGTGGCAGGTCAAATGTGTGGGCCGTGTCGAGCACGTCCAACAGGGCACGCTTGAGCTTGAAGCGCGAAGCCGACTCATACTGGCGCTCAATCTGGGTGCGCAGAGCGTCTTTCAGGGTTTCCAGGCTCGACAGGCCCATCTTCTCGGCAAAGGCGTCATCAATCTTGGTCTTGGCGGGGGCCTTGACTGCCTTGACCGTCACTTCAAACTCAGCAGCCTTACCCTTGAGGTTTTCGGCCTGATAGTCCTCAGGGAAGGTGACCTTGACCATGACCACATCCTCAGGATTGGCCCCGATCAGCTGGTCTTCAAAGCCTGGAATGAACGAGCCAGAACCCAGGACCAGTTCGCTGTCCGTGCCGGTGCCGCCTTCGAAAGCAACGCCGTCAATGCGGCCGATAAAGTCGATCACGACCATATCGTCCTTCTTGGCCTTCAAGGACTTACCCTTGCGCGGCTCATAGGTCTTGTTCTGGGCCGCCAGTTCGCTCAGGGCCTCATCGACCTCGGCGTCTGCTGGCTTATAGACCGGACGGCTCAAGGCCAGGGTGGCAGGATCGACCGGCTCAAAATCGGGCATCAGTTCGACCGACAATTCATAGCTCAGATCGGCCTGACCGGCCAAGACCTTGTCCATGTCGGAATCGGGCTTCAGATCAGGCTGGGCGGCGGGGCGCAGCTTATTGTCCTCAAGCACTTTTTGGCTGGTCTCGTTAAAGGCCTGCTCAATCACCTCGCCCATCAAGGACTTGCCATAGACGCGCCGCACATGCGCGGCTGGCACCTTGCCTGGACGAAAGCCCTTGAGCTTCATCTGTGGCGCGACTTCCTTGATCTTGGTGTCAAGTCGGGTCGCCAGCTCTGTGGCCAGAACCGTGACCCCGTAAACGCGGCTAAGGCCTTCGCCTGATTTTTCAACAATCTGAATCGACATTTTGATTTTCCGGACCAACGGCCAGCCGCTGTGGAGTCCGCCCTCAAGCGCAAAAAACATTAGCGCCGCGCTTAAGAAGACTCCCAAGGCGCAGCCCATGAGGGCGCTCTTATGTCACGAGCTTTCCCACCATCCAAGCCCAAAGGCAGCGTCAAACGCCGATCTTGGCCGGTTCAGTCAAAAATTCGTCTAATGGGATTTGAGATTGGTGCGGATGAGAGGACTCGAACCTCCACGCCTTTCGGCGCTGGAACCTAAATCCAGTGCGTCTACCAATTCCGCCACATCCGCTAGGTCGCGCTTCCCTAGGCCGCAAAGGCTCTGGCTGCAAGGGGCAAATTGCGCGCGCGCCCAATCCAACCGCGTCAATAGGCTAGGACCACAGAGCCGAGTGCGAAAACAAGCACAAGGCTCCAGGCTGGGGCTTTTGCAAACGTGACCGCCAAAAATCCGATCACCGCAATTGCAGCGTCACGCCATGAGGTCACGGCACCCGTCCAGACTGGGTCGATGAGGGCGGCGGCCAGCAGGCCGACAACAGCGGCATTGACCCCCAGCATTACCGCTTGCGCTTTATTTTGGGTGCGAAGCCGGTCCCAGACTGGCAAGACCCCAAGCAACAATAATAGGCCCGGCAGGAAAATCGCCACCACCGCGATCAATGCCCCTATCAAACCGTTGGGCGGCGCGCTCATGACCGCACCAAGATAGGCCGAGACCGTAAACAAGGGCCCGGGCATGGCTTGCGCTAAACCATAGCCGACAAGAAAATCATTCGTGCTAACCCAGCCCGGATCAATAACGGCTGCCTTCAGCATGGGCAGGACCACATGCCCACCGCCAAACACCAAGGCCCCGCTACGATAAAATCCATCAAACACGGCTAGGCCGCGGTCTTGGGTCACGGCAACAGCGACAGGCAAGCCGATCAAGAGCAAGGCGAACGCCGCCAAGGCCATATGCCCAAGCCTAGGCGAAACCATAAAGGACAGTTGCGGGGTTTGATCTGTCCGGACTTGCCGACATAGGACCAGGCCAAGCCCCGCGCCCAGGCCAATCGCGGCATACTGGCCAAGAACGCCCGACACGGCCAGAACCAGTCCTAGGGCAATCAAGCCAATCAAGACGCGCCATAAATCCGCCGCCAAGGGGCGGGCCATGCCCCAAACAGCATGGGCCACTATGGCAACAGTCGCTAGCTTTAGGCCGTGCACGGCTCGG
>JBIIZD010000075.1:0-14292 GCA_044346445.1 Caulobacteraceae bacterium | reverse complement strand
ACGGCGCATAAGGACCGAGCACCAATTGCTCCAAAACCCCGCGCCCGATCCTGACCTTGCCGACGCTATCGACATAGGTCACCTTGGACAAGGCCTGGATATGCAGATGGTGCGGCAGGCAGACATCCATATCGGCCAGCACAAAATCTTCCCGCTCGACCACGCGCTCACCATGGGCCAGCCCGTGGCCCCATTTGGGGTGGCCATAGCCTATGCCGAGCATGAAGAAGGTATGTTCCGGCTCAAAGGTCACAGTGCCTTGGCCGCCAATGTCATCGACCAGATTGATCACAGCGCCTGAGGCGTGGCGAGTGCCTTTTTTCCAATCGACCTTGGCAAGCGCGGAGTCAAAATGCACATGGCCCTCGGCATTGGACTGATCCGAGGCCCAGACCGCCCGGGTATTCCAGGGCCGCCCATGCGCATCATCATTGGTATGGAAAAAGAAGCTGCCATCCTCAAAACTGGTCGGTGACCACAGCCAGTAAAACTGCATGGGCACGGGCGGCACCGCCTCTTGCGGATCGCGCGCGCCGATTGGGCGAATACCCCAGGACCGGTCCCGCGTGCCGCTAAAGCCGTCCACAGACTCACGCTTACCATCGACCTCGATCCAGCCCTTATAATGGCCGTTCTGGGTCAGGCGGGTATAATCCATAAAGGCCCGCGGCCCGATCCGGCGCATGAAGCGCGGCTCTTCAATTGGAAAAGAGCGACCCTCAAACGTGATATCGGCCTTGATGCCGGTCTTGGGATCGTCAACCAGCACCCGAAGCCTTTGTAGCGGCTCTAGGACCTGGATCGAAATTGGCCCGGCCACCAGGGCCATCCGCTCCATATTCAGCCAGGCACTGGCGTGCAGATTGACCTGAACCCCGTCACGCACGACACTGAAATGCGCATCGACAATGTTCAGGTGCGGATAGACGCCAAAGGCCACCGCAAACATCCGGTCGCCCTGATCGGCATAGCCATTAAAGAAATAGCGGTCATAAAAATTTCTGTCCGTGCCTGAATAGGCGATCGGCTCGGGCGTCTGGTGGATGGGGAAATCATCGCCGCGCGTCAAGGTCATGACCGCTATTCCTCTTCTGGAGCTTCCTGAACAGAGACCGGCCCTCTTACGGGGCCGTTTCCCTTCTGTGCCAAGCACGTTACGGTGCTTTGGCCGCAATGCAACGGTGACCATGGGGCAGGTATGACAAAGCAATACAAAACCGTTCTTGTTCTGGCTGGCCTAAGCGGCCTTGTCGCCGTAGCCGCCGGTGCGTTTGGTGCTCATGGCCTGACAGACCCTCAAGCGCGCGACTGGATCAAGACCGGGGCCAGCTATCAATTGGTCCATGCCGTGGCCAGCCTAGCGGTCCTGGGCCTTGGCCTAAAGCGAACGGGTCTGGTGGCGGGCCTGTTTCTCGGCGGCGGGCTTGTGTTTGGCACAACCCTTTATGCCATGGCGCTGGGCGCGCCGCATTGGCTGGGGGCCATTACACCGCTTGGCGGCTTGAGCCTTTTGGGTGGCTGGGCGTCATTAACGTGGCAAGCCTATAGACGCAACTAGACGGGGAGGGATGGGCAAGGCTAAGATCAGGCCATGACCAAGCCCCTGCCCAATATGCCACCGGTTCAATACATTCAGACCAATGGCGTGACTCTGGCCTATTATGAGGCCGGGCCGCGCCAAGACATACCAGTCATTTTTTGCCATGGCTGGCCGGAGCTGGCTTTTTCTTGGCGCCATCAACTCAAGGCGCTCGGGCAGGCCGGGCGCTGGGCCATAGCCCCCGATCAACGCGGCTATGGCCTGAGCGATTCGCCAGCCGCGATCGAAGACTTTGACATGCAGCACCTCACCGATGATCTGATCGGCTTGCTGGACCATCTAGGCGCGGAAAAGGCGATCTGGTGCGGGCACGACTGGGGCGGCCTGATCGCGTGGCAAATGCCGCTGCGGCATCCAGAGCGTACAGCCGGGGTGATCGGCCTGAATACGCCCTATATTCCGCGCCTGACGCGCGATCCGGTTGAGCTTTATAGAGAAAAACTGGGCGAGGACATGTATCTGGTGTTTTTCCAAAAACCCGATGCGGCCGAGGCTATTTTTGAGGCCGATCTGGACAAGACCTTTCGCTTCACCCTTCGCGTGCCCGGCCCGCCAAGCCCGCAAGAAGCCAGCCTGCCCAGCTATCTGGCCCTGGCCCATTTTGACCCGGCAACCGATGATCGCCAGTTTCTCAGCCCAGACGAGTTGGCAGTCTATGTCCAGATGTTTGAACGCTCTGGCTTTCGCGGCGGCATTAACTGGTATCGCAATTTTACCCGTAACTGGCGCGACAGTGGCGACCTGCCGGGCCGGATCGATCTGCCCAGCCTGATGATCATGGCCGAGCTGGACGCGGTTTTGCCGCCCTCAATGGCCGATAATATGGGCAAATATTGCTCGGACCTGGAAAAGAGCCTGGTGCTTGGCTCTGGACACTGGACCCAGCAAGAAAAGCCCGGTGCGGTCAATGAGATCTTGCTGGACTGGCTTGATCGACGCTTTGGATGAATACCATGACCCCCGCCCTTCCAGCCCAACCGCCTCGGCGTGGTCTCTATATCGAGACTCAACCCTTCAAGACCGGCCATTTGCCTGAACAGGACGGGCACACCGTCTATTTCGAGGAATGCGGCAGGCCCAATGGCAAGCCCTGCTTGATCTTGCATGGCGGCCCCGGCGGGGCAATCAATTCGACCATGCGGCGCTATTTTGACCCTTCGCGCTGGCACATGGTGCTGTTCGATCAAAGGGGGTGTGGCCTATCAACCCCGACGGCGAGCCTTGATCACAATACGACCTGGACCCTGATTGAGGATATTGAACGCCTGCGCATGGCCTCTGGCTTTGAGAAATGGACGGTGTTTGGTGGGTCCTGGGGATCAACCCTGGCTCTGGCCTATGCCATTACCCATCCCGACCGGGTCGAGGCCCTGGTCCTGCGCGGCATATTTACCGGCAGTAAGCGCGAGTTGAACTGGTTTTATCAAGACGGGGCCAGCATGCTGTTTCCCGATGTCTGGGCGCGCTTTATCGCCAATATTCCGCCAGACGAGCGCGGCGACCTGATGCAGGCCTATCACAAACGCCTCACTAGCCTAGACCTGGCCATCCAGGCGCAGGCGGCGGTGGACTGGAGCCAGTGGGAGGGCGACACCCTCTCCATCCGTGGCCCGGTTGATCGGCCACAGAAATTCAACGATTCCGCCTTTGCCGTCGCCTTTGCCCGGATCGAATGCCATTATTTCGTCAATGGCTGCTTTTTTGAACACGATCAGTGGATACAGGACAATATTGCCAAGATTCGCCATATCCCGGCCTGGTTTGTTCAGGGCCGCTATGATGTCGTCACCCCGATTGAGACAGCTTGGGGAATTAAGTCCAACTGGCCAGAGGCGCATTTTGAGATCATTTGGGATGCGGGCCATGCCTCAACCGAACCGGGCACGATTGATGCCTTGGTGCGGGCGACCGATGCCGCGTTTTTGCTCTAGACAAGCGTGCCGCGGCCGCTGGTAATCTCCGAATAGCGGTGGACCCTGACCGCTTGCACAAGGCCAAAGCCAATCATGACGGTCAGCATGACTGTGCCACCAAACGACAGCATGGGCATGGGCACCCCAACCACCGGGGCCAGACCCATGACCATGGCCCCATTGATCAAGACATAGAGCGCAAAAGTCGCGGTCACACCCGCCGCACCCAACCGGCCAAAATGGCTGTGCGAGACACTGGCTATGCGCAGGGCAATGGTGATCGTGGCCAGATACAGGACCAAAACCGAGACACAGCCAACAAAGCCAAACTCCTCAGCAAGGGTGGCAAAGATGAAGTCCGTATGCTTTTCCGGCAAGAAATCGAGCTGGCTTTGCGATCCGAGCCCAAATCCCTTGCCCAGCAACCCCCCTGAGCCCAAGGCAATCTTGGACTGCATAATATGATAGCCCGAACCCGATGGGTCGGCCTCAGGATTCAAGAATGTCAGAACGCGGTTGCGCTGATAGTCATGAAGGACAAACATAAACACCGGCGGAATGGCTGCTAATACCGAGAGGGTCAGGGCACCAACCACCCTTAAGCTAAGCCCGGCCAGCACCATGACCGACAGGCCTGTGGCCGCCAGCAGCACCGCTGTGCCCAGATCGGGCTGGTGGGCAACCAGCAAGGTCGGCAGGCCAATCAGCGCCACGGGCACCGCCAGGCGCCATGACAGGCGCGCCTCATCGGCTGGCAAACCGTGATAAAATCGCGCCAAGGCGAGGACCAGGCCAATCTTCATGATTTCCGACGGCTGCAAGCGCACAAAACCAAGATTCAGCCAGCGTTGCGCGCCCAGCGAAACATCGCCCACAATCTCGACGGCTACCAGCAGGATCAAGCCCACCGCATAGACAGGATAGGCACTGGCAAACCAGACGCGCAGATCCACCATGGCCAGCACGACCATCAGTATAAAACACAGACCAAACCGCACCAGATGATTGCCTGCCCAAGGCTCCCAGGACAGCCCCGCTATCGAATAAAGCATGACCGAGCCCATACCGGCTATCAGGCAAACCAGCAGGGCTAGGGTCCAGTCAATTTCGGAAAACTTGACGACCAGGCGATTGCGCTCGCCTGGACGCGTGAGGCCACTGGCGGTCATCGCGGCGTGATCCCTTCCAAAGAGATGGGGGCCTGGCTAGGTGGGGCTGGCGCCGCCCCTTCTTGCTCAGCAGCCAGATCAGCCTCTTGAGGTATAGGCATGGGCGATGTGATCCGCGCCCGGACATCGGCATCCTTAAGCAGGGCGACGCGCATGATTTCGCGGCCCTTGGGTGCTGCTACGGCCGCACCACCGCCGCCGTGCTGGACAATCACCGACATGGCATATTTGGGGTCATCATAGGGTGCAAACGCGATGAACAGGGCATGGTCGCGCAGGTGCCAAGGCAAGGCACTATTGCTGCGCACACCGCCCGCCCGTTCGGCCGCACTAATGACCCTCACCTGGGCTGTACCCGTCTTGCCCGCCATCAATACCGGACCAAGCCCCAATTGACTGGCGCGATAGGCTGTGCCCGACACATCATTGGCCACAGCCGCCATGCCCGCCCGCACCAGATCCATATGCTGGGTTTGAAACGGCAGATTGGGCGCTTCATCGCCTCTTGGGGTCTCGACCCCGCCGATCGACTTGATCAGGCGCGGATTGAGGGCCTTTTTGCCATTGGCCAGCCGCGCCGTCATGACCGCCAATTGCAGAGCATTGGCAGACAAGGCCCCCTGACCAATGCCAAAGCTTAAAGATTCCCCCGGATACCAGGGCTGATTATAGCGCTCACGCTTCCACGGGGTAGACGGCACAAGGCCAGCCTTTTGCCCGGAAATGCCAATATCAAAGGTCTTGCCCAGACCAAAGGCCTTGGCAACATCGGCAATCCTATCGGGCCCGATCTTGAGAGCGATCTGGTAGAAATAGACGTCGCAGGAATTCTTGATCGCATCATGCATGTTTTGCGATCCATGCCCGCCGCGCTTCCAACAATGGAAGAAGCGGTTGCCAAACCACATCTGGCCTGAGCAATTCACCCGCTCTTCGGGGTCAACCAGACCCGATTCCAGCGCCGCCAGAGCGGTCATGGGCTTGAAGGTCGAGCCCGGCGGATAGGTTCCCGACAAGGCCTTATCCAATAAGGGCCTGCGCTCATAATCGGCCAGAGCGCGATATTCAGGGCCGGTCAGGCCCTTGACGAAGCGATTGGCATCAAAGCTTGGGGTCGAGGCCATGCAGATCAGATCACCTGTGCGCACATCCATGACCACGCAGGCCCCGCTTTCGGCACCCATGACTTCCAAGGCGCGGTTTTGCACATCCGCATCAAGCGATAATGCCACCGTCTTGCCCGGCACGGCCTGGATGTCACCATCTGGGTCTTTGCGGATCACCCGGCCTTGGGCATCGACCTCGGTCTTGGAGGCACCAGCCTTGCCGCGCAGGGCAAGATCGAGGGCCTTTTCAACGCCCTGCTTGCCAATGCGAAAGCCGGGATGGTGCAATACCGGGTCTGGGGACTTACCCGCCGCAAGCAGGTCGCGATCCGAGACCTTGGCGACATAGCCGATCACATGCGCAAATGCCCCGCCATAAGGATAGACCCGCGCCTCGCCCATATCGGCCGTAATGCCTGGCAGTTCAGGCGCACGCACATTGATCCGAGAAAACTCCTCCCAGGTCAGGTCCTCAGCCACCTCAATTGGCACAAGCCGGGGCGTGCGCGCCAATGCCTTGGCCAGTTGTTGGCGTCGCTCGGGCGCAATCGGGATGAGCTGGCTCAAGGATTCCAGAGTCGCCGCGACATCATGCGTCTCGTCGCGCGCCATCAGGACCCGGAAATTGGCTCTATTGGTCGCCAGCACCACACCAAAACGGTCCAGGATCAGGCCCCTTGGCGGCGGCGAAATGCGGAAATTGAACTGGTTTGCCGTCGACATAAGCTTGTAGCGGTCAAATTCCAGCAATTGTAATTGGGCCAGCCGCCCGCCCAGGGCTAAAATCCCCGCGCCCGCCAACCCGCCCATCAAAAACGCACGCCGATTAAAGACGCCCTGGCGCTCATTGACCTCAGAAAAGAAGAAGGAAGGTTCGCTCATCGATACCGGACATCCGTGTCTTCAAAGCGTTCGATCAGGCGATGCGCGACCGGATAAAGCGCAATGGTCACTAACCACTGCCACCCTGCCGCCACCAGATTGGGGATGACATGGGTTGAAACAACCGTAATCAAAAAGGCAACCAGTTCAACCAGAAGACACATGAGGCCAAACCATATCCAATTGGCCTCACGCCCCTGCCCGCCCGCAATCGCGCGCGTCGCCAGGACGGCAGTATATCCCATCAAGATCGATAGCGGCCAGACGCCCAGCGTACCGCCCCAGATAAGGTCAAGGCATATCCCCAGGCCAAACAGGATAATCGGCGGCAGAATGGATGGCCGCACCACGGCCCAGACAAAGGTGGGCACAAGCACAAACACCGGCTCTGGCAAACCAAATCCAAACACGCGGACCGGTATGGCCAGGATCAAGCTTGCCGCCAGACACACCAAGCCCGGCACGATCAGCCAGTTCCAGGCATCCAAAGGCCGCGCCGCCTGAAAGCTCATTGCGGGGTCACGCCCTGCGCAACAGGAACCGTCGCTGGCGCCGCATTGGCAATCGGCGCACGCACCGGAGCCTGAGCTGGAGCTGGAGCTGGACCCGGCACCGGAGCAGGCACCGCCGCCGGGTCCACATCCGTGACCACCGGCATGGTGCTCTGGGCTAGAGCGGCCTGATTGGCCAGATCAGCAAAGCCCTTGAACTGAAGAATACGAACAAAATCAACCGCGCTATTATCAGCCGCGAGGCGAATGCGCCAACGCCCGTCTAGCCCCTTGACGGCGGTTCCGACCGGCAGTCCCCTTGGAATGACGCCGCCATCGCCCGAGGTCAGAACCCTGTCACCATTTTGCACAGCGCTCGGGCCGCGCAGATATTCAAGCGTTGGGTTTGGCCCGCCATCGCCGGTCAAGATTGCCCGTGCATTGGTTCGGTCGATCAGTACCGGGATATGGCTAGCGGCATCGGTCAATAGCAAGATACGGCTGATCCCGTTTCCGACCCCGACCACCCGGCCAACCAGCCCCGTCTCGCTCATGACCGGATTGCCGATGACCACACCCTTTTCCGCGCCAGCATTGGCCAGACGTGTATTGGCAAAAGGGCCTCGCGAATCCAGCACAACCCTTGCCGTAACCATGGCAATGGGGGGATCGATCTTAAGGCCAAGCAGATCGCGGTAGCGCGCGTTAATGTCTTCCAAGGCGATTGCCGCATTACGCCATTGCCTTAGCTCAGCAACTTCTCGCCTTAATCGCTGGTTTTCCGATGCGACAAAAACATGGTTGCGAAAGCCCGTATTGGCCGCCGCCAGCCATTGGCCCGGCAGGGACAGCACATCCAAGGTTGGTCCTATGACCCGATCAGACACCACCCGCCCGGCGCCATAGGCCTGCTCCTGGATCGGCTCGCGGCGACTGCTAATCAAGAGGGCAATGGCCGCAACCACCGCGACAATAGCGGCCAGGGCTGCCGCCAAGCTTAGAGGCACCTTCAGGTCCTGTAATGGCCCCTCCCGCAAGGACATGTTTCACCTCCCCCGGCAGCGCTAGATCAGGACATTGACGATTCAAGTATGCCCTTCATCCAACGGGGGTGCTCCAAAACCTTGCCGCAGCCCAGTGCGACGCAAGACAATGGATCTTCAGCCACCATGACGGGCAGGCCGGTATGGTCGCGGATTTCAAGGTCAAGACCCCTTAGAAGCGCCCCGCCACCGGTCAGCATAATACCCTTGTCAGAAATATCAGACGCCAGTTCGGGCGGGGTGGCTTCCAGCGCCACCTTGATGGCTTCAACAATCTGGCTGACCGTCTCGGCCAGGGCATCGGCAGCCTGCCGCTCACTCATGCGCACTTCGCGTGGCACGCCCTGCATCAGGTCGCGACCCTTGATGTCAATGACCAGGCCTTCGCCATCGACCGGCGCGCGCGCTGTGCCGATCTCCTTCTTGATCCGCTCGGCCGTGGTTTCGCCGATCAGCAGATTATGGTGACGGCGCATATAGGAGATAATCGCCTCATCCATCTTGTCGCCGCCGACCCGCACCGAGCGCGAATAGACTATACCGGACAAGGACAGGACCGCGACCTCGGTGGTGCCGCCGCCAATATCGACGACCATGGAGCCGGTCGGCTCATGGATCGGCAGGCCTGCGCCAATCGCGGCGGCCATAGGCTCATCAATCAGTCCAACCCGCCGCGCCGAGGCATTCAGGCAGCTATCATTGATCGCCCGCCGCTCAACGGCGGTCGCGCCCGACGGCACACAGACAATGACCTTGGGGTTCAAGAAGCTTTTGCGATTATGCACCTTGCGGATGAAATGCTTAATCATCTCCTCGGCGACTTCAAAGTCGGCAATCACGCCGTCGCGCAAGGGGCGGATCGCCTCCATATGGCCCGGCGTGCGGCCGAGCATTTGCTTGGCTTCTATGCCGACAGCGTGAACCACCTTGCGACCCCCCACAGTGCGAAGGGCAACCACAGACGGTTCATTCAGGACTATGCCCTTACCGCGCATATAGATCAGGGTGTTGGCGGTGCCGAGATCAATGGCAATATCTTTGGAGACCATGCCGAACAGTGACAAGAACATGACGAGCCTTGGATCGAGGAAGATTGGGAGATGTTACAGCCATTCGGTTTGCCCTGCAAAAGCGTTCAATTCAAGGCTTTTCAACGGCCTTGGCAAACCCAATTGGTCGGTGCGTTTGTCATTAGCCTATGGCGGCTAGGATCACACCCGCTGCCGTAACAGCGCTCGCTAGAATTTGCGCAAGGCTCAAGCGCTCCTTAAAGAGGCGTCGCCCGGCAATCGCCGCCAAGGGCATCTCGATCACCCCCATCGCTCGGACCGGCCCAGCCGGGCTTAAGGTCAAGGCAATAAACCAAAGCGCCGAGGCCCCGGCACCGAAAAAGCCAGCCCCCAGAGACGAGCGCCAAGCCCCCAGAGCACCGCGCAGGGCACCGCGATCAAACAGGCCAAGCCCGATCACCATAACCGCCGTCTGGATAGCCTGAACCATGGCCACGGTCACCAGGGCCGAGACCACCGCATGGTTGGGATCAAAAGCAAGCCCGCCTTGGCGAAATGCATTGGCCGAGACGGCAAAACAGGCGCCTGAGGTCAGGCCAAGCAGGGCTGGCGTCCAGTCGACAATACCCTCAAGCCGCCTTGGCCAGGACAGATGTATCAGCCCCGCCGTGGCAATCAGCACCCCACTCCAGGCCACAGCGCTCATATGGTCATGGAATACAAAAAAGCCGACCAGGGCGGCGAAGGGCAAGGCGCTTTGCTGAAACGCTGTGCCAATGGCAAAACTGGACCGCTGCATCGAGACCAGCAAGGCGGCGGTTGCGGCAATCTGGGCCAGGGCCCCAATCGCGCAGGCCCCAAGAAAATAGAGCCCAAACTGACCATGGGCCTGAGGCCAGACCAACTTGGCGACGGCGATAAAAGCCAAGGTGAAGGGCAGGCCAAACAAGAACCGCACAAGCGTTGCACCCCACGGCCCAGCCACGCCCAACAGACTGCGCTGCAAGGCATTGCGCGACACCTGCAAGACAGTCGCGCCAAGGGTCAGGGGTATCCAGATCATGCGGGCACCCGATCTATGGTCCAGTTTTCAAGACAGGCCGATCCCCCCGTCTTGCAACGGGGGACAGATTACTAGCCTAGCTTCCGACCGCAATCATGGGCTCAGGCGCAGACTTTTCCTTGCGGGCCAAGAGATTGTTCAGGGCACTGACATAGGCCTTGGCCGAGGCGGTCAAGGTGTCTGTGTCGGCGGCCTGACCGGTGGCAATGCGGCCATCGTCTTCAAGCCGCACCGAGACCTGGGCCTGAGCGTCTGTGCCTTCGGTGACGGCATGGACCTGGAACAGGCGCAAGGCGGCCTCATGCGGCACAATCATGTGAATGGCGTTAAAGACGGCATCGACAGGACCATCGCCGGTGGCGGTGGCGCTTTGGGTCTTGCCCTCAATATCGAGCGTCAGTTCGGCTGATTGGCCTTCGGTGCCCGCGACCACGCGCAGATGCGTGACCCTTATCCGCTCCCCGCCGCGCGCCAGGGCGTCATCGACCAGGGCGATAATATCGTCGTCATAGACATGCTTTTTGCGATCAGCCAGGTCCTTGAACCGGACAAAGGCCTCTTTCAGCGCATTCTGGCCCAGTTCATAGCCCAGATCCTTGAGCTTGGCCTTAAAGGCATGGCTGCCGGAATGCTTGCCCATGACCAGGCTGGATGGGGCCTGGCCCACCGATTCCGGCGTCATGATCTCATAGGTTTCGCGGTTCTTCAGCATGCCGTCCTGGTGAATGCCGCTTTCATGCGCAAACGCATTCTTGCCGACAATCGCCTTGTTATACTGGACCGCAAACCCGGTAATGGCCGAGACATAGCGGCTGGCGCGGGTGATATGGGTGGTATCAATACCGGTCTGATAGGGCAGACGATCGGCGCGCACCTTAAGCGCCATAACGATTTCTTCCAGAGCCGCATTACCGGCCCGCTCGCCCAGGCCATTGATCGCACATTCCACCTGCCGCGCCCCGCCCTGAACGCCCGCCAGACTATTGGCCACGGCCAGACCCAGATCATTGTGGCAATGGGTTGAGAAGATCACCCGGTCTGCACCCTCAACATTTTGGGTCATCCAGCTGAACAGGTCGGCATATTCGGATGGATAGGTATAGCCCACCGTATCGGGCAGATTGATGGTGGTGGCCCCGGCCTTGATCGCGGCCTCGACGGCACGGCGCAGGAATTGGCGATCACTTCGGGTCGCATCCTCGGCTGACCACTCAATATCGTCGCGCAGATTACGGGCATGGGTCACGGTGCGGGTAATGGCTTCCAGCACCTGTTCGGGTTCCATCTGCAGCTTGTGCTTCATATGCAGGTCGCTGGTGGCGATCACGACATGGATACGGCCGCGGGCAGCGGGCTTCAAGGCCTCGGCGCAGCGGTCAATATCCATCGGATGGGCGCGGCAAAGGCCGGCAATCGTGCTGTTTTTGACGATCTTGGCGATCTCGCGCACGGCCTCAAAGTCGCCATTAGAGGCGATTGGAAAGCCAGCCTCAATGACATCGACGCCCATGTCTTCGAGGATCTTGGCCAGTTCCAGCTTTTCGTCCAGGCTCATGGAGGCGCCGGGGGACTGTTCCCCGTCGCGCATGGTGGTGTCGAAAATGATGACGTTTTCGCGCGCGCCGATGATCGGGGCGACAGGATTCAGGATTGAGGTGGTCATGGGATGTGCTCTTGGAAAGGTTTTGGGACGGGCGGGTTGTTCAGATTATCCCCTGCACGTCAGGCTGCGATGTTTCGCGCAGGCCCTAGGACGCCCAGGGGCGACTAAGCCCCAAAAGCCCACCAAGCCCTAGGAGGGCGGCGCGATCTGCCTTGGCAAGACGACTATACATGGTTCTGCTTTAGCGATTAAACGCGATTACGGCAAGCCTGTTGCGCCAGATCGCTGCAAAATCCGCCCCTCAGCAAGATTTTTTCAGTCCGGTGGGCTTTGGGCGTCATTGCCCGCTTCACGCCGCTTCATCCAGGCCCGGGCAATCAGGCCGGTCACCAGCCAGATCAGGGCGGCCAAGGCCAGCAGGATCAAGGACTGACCACCGCCGCCCTTCATGGCCTGAACAATCGAATTGCCCGCAAAGGCGGTCAGGGCGATCTTTGGGATAATGCCCAGACCCGTGCCCAGCACAAAATCGCGAAACCGCATCGGCGTCACACCGGCGGCCATATTGACAACGATAAATGGCGCAGACGGCACCAGTCGCACAATCAGGCTGGCGGTAAAGCCATTGCGCCCGACCAGGGCCATAAACCGCGAAATCCCCTCACCGCCACCAAGACGGCCTAGCGAGGTAATCGCCCGTCCGCCGATCCTGCGCCCCAGACCAAACCCAACCATGGCCGAGACCAGTGTGCCAATCCAGCTATAGCCAAGCCCAAGCCAAGGGCCAAACGCTACCACAGCCGCTGCGATCAGGACAAATTGCGGCACACCCAAAAAGGCAAGGACGGCAAAGGCGGTCACCGCGACCGGCAGGGCAAGTGGCCCGCGCGCCGCCAGGCCCAGCCACTGCTCGACCGCTGCCTCGCCATTAAAGCCCAAGACCTGGGCACCGAACAGAAACACAATCCCGACCCCGCCCAGCAGCAGGAAGGACACGGCTGCACCGCGCCAGGCGCGCGCATCCATATTCATCAGGAATCGGATCAAGGACCTCATGATCGCACCTATAAACCCTCAAGGCTCGCAAAACAGCACTTGTTGGTCATGAATCAACGCTGCCGGTCTTTGCCAATGCAACATATGGGGCTAAACCACCGCCTTGTTCTGATTTGGAGATGACCATGCCCTTGGAGTCGCAAGCCCTGCGCCGCGTCAAGCCGTCCGCCACTATTGCTGTCTCAACCAAGGCGCGGGAACTGATCCGTGAAGGCCGGGATGTGATTTCGCTAAGCGCCGGTGAGCCTGATTTCGATACGCCAGACAATGTCAAGGCCGCTGGCATAGCGGCCATCCAGGACGGCAAGACCAAATATACCGATATTGATGGCATACCGGAGCTGAAAGCGGCGATCTGCGCCAAGTTTGCGCGCGAAAACGGCCTGACCTATACGCCTGCTCAGATCAATGTCTCGCCCGGCGGCAAGCCTGTGATCTACAATGCCCTGGTCGCCACCCTGTCGCCCGGCGATGAGGTGATCGTGCCTGCGCCCTACTGGGTCTCCTATCCCGACATGGTACTGCTAGCCGGTGGCGAGCCGGTGTTTGTCGCCACCACCGCAGAGCATAATTTCAAGGTCCAGCCCGCTGATCTCGAAGCGGCCATTACCCCCCGCACCAAATGGCTCCTGCTCAATTCGCCGTCCAATCCTTCGGGCGCGGCCTATACCCGCGCCGAATTGCAGGCCCTGGCCGATGTCCTACTGCGTCACCCGCATGTCTGGGTCCTGACGGATGATATGTATGAGCACCTGATCTATGATGCGTTTGAGTTCACCACCATAGCCCAGGTCGAGCCCAAGCTCTATGACCGCACCTTGACCATGAACGGTGTTTCCAAGGCCTATTCCATGACCGGATGGCGGATTGGCTATGCGGGCGGGCCGGTTGCCCTGATCAAGGCCATGGCCAAGGTCATGAGCCAGTCGACCTCCAACCCCTGCTCCATCGCCCAATGGGCCGCGGTTGAGGCCCTGAACGGGCCACAAGACTTTATCCCGGTCCGTGCCAAGGTGTTCCAGCAGCGCCGAGACCTGGTCGTCTCCATGCTCAACCAGTCCAAGGGCCTGCATTGCCCAACGCCGGAGGGGGCGTTTTATGTCTATCCCTGCTGTGCGGGCCTGCTCGGCAAGACCTCGCCGTCTGGCAAGGTGATCAAGACCGACGAGGACTTTGCCTCCGAATTGCTGGAGTCCGAAGGCGTGGCTGTGGTGCATGGTGAGGCCTTTGGCCTGTCGCCCTTCTTCCGCATCTCCTATGCGACATCGACCGAGGTCTTGGAAGACGCTTGCAGCCGTATTCAGCGCTTCTGCGCCGCCTTGCTCTAAAAGGGCATGTTGGCCCATGCCCTGCCCG
>JBIIZD010000074.1:0-14809 GCA_044346445.1 Caulobacteraceae bacterium | reverse complement strand
CGCGATCTGGACTTGCGACGAGGCCAGCTTAGCCTGCGCCAGACCGACGGCGGCGTTAGCTGGACCGGGGACGTGCGCACACTGGTTTTCCGCAAGGCTGAGGGTTTGTTGCAAGCCGATTGCGACCTGTCGATTGGCTCAGGGCCGGGGCGCGCCGAGCTAAAGGCCAAGGCGCGGGCTGCTGTCGGCCTAAAAGATGCCGCTGTTGATGCCCAGGTGCAAAACCTAAATCCCGCAGAGGTGTTTCCATCGGCTGGCCTAACCCGAGGCCTGTCAGCGCTTGATGCCAGGGTCGGTGGTCGCGGTTCGATTGCCTATGGGCGTCGGACCGGTTTCCAGTCCGCCGACCTCGCCTTTAGTGCGGGCTCAGGAAGGGTCCGGTTTGGCAAGGCGGTGCAACCCTTTGACAGCGCAAAGGTTCAGGCCAGTTACAATCCCCAGACCGGGGATGTTGAGCTCGATCAGGTTCAGCTTACCGCAGCGTCCTTGGGTCTGGACCTCCAGGGCAAGATCAGGCTGATCCCGCAAGGTGCCGGCAAGGCCCCGGCGCGTCTAGATTTCAACGTCACAGGCCCCAAGGCCAGCATGGTGTTTGCTCCCGGCTCAGAAAAACAGACCCTGGCGAATATTGATCTGACCGGTACCTATACGCCCGAGGCTGGGCGCATCACTATTGATCGGGGCCGTGCCACCCTGGCTGGCAAGGCTGTTGAGGCCAAGGGCCATCTGGTTCAGGCCCTAAGCCGTGAAGGTCTGCCGGAGGGACGTTGGGGTGCCAAGCTTGAGGCCAAGATGATCGGCACGGCCTCGGCGGATCAAGCCTATCCCTTCTGGCCCAGCAAGGTCGGTTCAACGGCGCGCGACTGGGTAAAGGCAGCTTTGAAAAAGGGGCAGTTATCCAATGTCACATTAAACCTCGCCATCCCGCCCGCCCTTGGCGCTGGCCATTTGACTAATGAAATGCTGCAGGTCGGTTTTGATTTTGACGGGGTTGCGATTGATGTGGTTCAGGGCCTGCCTCTGATCGAGGATGGACGCGGCAAGGCCTTGGTGCAAGGCGACCGTTTCGACCTGTTCTTGACCTCGGGCCGGATGCAAGCGGTGCGACTAAGCGAGGGGCTGGTCTCATTTCCGAAATTCAACCCCGCCGCCGATGCGATTTTTCAGGGGCGGGCGAGGGGAGATGCTGGCGATATTCTCAGCATACTCAATCAAAAACCCTTGGCGGTCCTCAATGGCACAGGGTTCGAACCGGCAGCTTTTGCAGGCGATGCGGATGTCAAATTCTCGATCACCCGACCCATGCATGGCAAGGTGGCCTCCGGCGATAATCGCATCTCGTTTGCGGGCAATATCAACAAGGCCAGTATTCAAAAGGTCGCGCTGGGGCTGGACGCAACCGATGGCGTCCTTTCGGTCAGCGGTGGCAATCTCGGCCTGACCGTGGTTGGAACCGCGAAGGCTGGTCCCTATGCCGGTAATATCGATTATCGCGCTCAGTTTTCGCGCGATCTGGTCAATAACCAGACCTTGGCGCTGGACGGCAATATCCAGTCGGCGTTTGCGCGGGTTGTTCCGGTCACGGCACAATTAGCGTTCGGCAAGGCTGGGGGAAGTGGCCGATTTAGCAGTAGGCCAGTGTCCGGTGATCTGGCTTGGAAGCCGGGCGAGCAGGCCCAGATGCAGGTCAATGCGCGTTTTGCAGCCGGCGGCCTTAGCCAATTGGGCTTGCCGGTCAGTTCGCGGGGCAGGGCCTTTCAGGCCAATCTCTTGCTGGACTTAAAGGATCAGGCTTGGCATGGCCCCTTGAAGGCTGAGGGCTTTAGCGCCGATATCACCTATGCGCCCGGCCTGACCGACCGGCTTAGCCTTGCCGGCAAGCTCACCCCCGCCGATGCGACCATGCTTGGCCTGCCAAGCCTGCCCCTGTTTGAACAGGCCCAAGCCTTTTCGGTCAGCGCGGTTCAGACGAGAGGCGGCGGGTCTGCCGATTATGCGCTGGGCAAGCTTGCAGGCCATGTCGATTGGTCTGCCCAACGCGATGGCGCAACCGAGTTTCGCCTCAAAACTGACCTGTCCGCCGATGATTTTGCCGCCCTCGGTGCTCCAAGCCTTATCAATCCGGCTACGCCCGTAAGCCTTGCGGCGCAAGCCGTGGCTGGCGCCAAGGGGGTGGAGGTCAATATGGAACTTGCCGGACTACCGATCCGGCTGGCTATGGAAAAGGCCGCGGCGGGGCAGGGTAATCTGAGCTTTTTTGCCAATCTGAGCGCCGAGACGGCCGCGCGTCTGGGCCTGTTCCGGCCCGATGAGTTTAGCGGAAACATGGGCTTAAGCGGGCTTTTGAGGATTCAGGATCAGAAACTGGTGACCGGGCGGCTGGAGGCAGACCTGACCTCGGCCAGTCTGTCGCCGCGCGATATAGGCTGGAGCAAATCGGTTGGCGCTGCGGCTCTGGTGACAGCGGATATAGCCAGCGGCGCGGATGGGGCCCTGGTGTTTCGCCGGATCGCAGCATCGGGGCCGGGGCTTGAGATTCAGGCCCAGGGCTGGATGAACGGCCGCCAAGCCCTGAGCTTTCATAGCCAGACCGCCCGTATCAAGGGGCTTTTTGAGGGGCAATTGGATATCGATCAGGGCGATGGGGCCTTAACGCTCAAGACCCGCGGGGCCTTTCTTGATGCTCGGCGTTTGATTGCTGCCAATTCAATCGGTCAGTCATCGGCCCGATCCAGGCCGCAAACCCTTGGCCGGGTGATCCTGGACATCGATCTTGATCAGGTGCGGGTCAGTGATAGTGGCACCCTCAAGGACCTCAAGATCAAGGCCAATCTGACCGGCGGTGCTGACCGAACTTTTGAGGCCTCGGTCATGACCGAGTCTGGTGCACCGGCGCGGCTGGTCATTGCACCAAAGGAGTCCAAATCCGGGCTGGAGGCCAGTATTGACGATGTCGGGGCCCTGACCTCAGCCTTGTTCGAGACCGATAGCGTGCGCGGGGGTCAGGCCAGTTTGAGTGGGTCTTTTGTCGAGGGCGGGCTGGACCTTACCCTCAAGGGCAGCAAGCTTAGGGTGCGCAATATACCCGTCTTGGCCCAGATTCTCACGCTTGGGTCCTTGCGCGGATTTGCCGATACGCTGAACGGTAGCGGCATTGAGTTTGCGGATATTGTCGTGCCGATGCGACTGCGTGGCTCGACCCTATGGATCGATGATGGCCGCGCGACGGGGGATGCAATCGGCCTGACCGCTAGGGGCAAGATTGATCTGACCAATCGGTCCATGGATATGGTGGGCGGTATTGCACCGGCCTATGCTCTTAACTCGGCCATTGGACACATTCCCGTGCTGGGGGCCTTGTTCATATCGCGCCAGGGTGAGGGCGTGTTTGGCCTGACCTATTCGGCCAAGGGCTCGATTACCGCCGCCAAGGTGTTTGTGAACCCATTCTCACTGGCAACGCCGGGCATGTTCCGCCGGATTTTCGACGGCGTGCCGATTGGCAAGGCGGTCCTAGAGGCACCACCCCCCTTGATCGCGCCAGAACAGCCTGCGCCCTAGACAGGACGGATCAGGACAATCTTCTTCTTGCCGGCCGCCAGCTTGATCACGCCGTCAGACGACAGATCCGCCAGGGTCACCAGGCGCTGACCATCGGTCTCGGCCGCATCATTGACGCGCAGGCCGCCGCCTTGGGCCAGCCGCCTGGCATCCGAACGCGAGTTGGCAAGGCCTGCATCGACCGCCAGAGCGGCAAGCGCAATGCCAGCCTCTAGCGCGCTTTTGGCCACTTCCAGTGTCGGCAAATCGTCCGAGACCTGACCCTTTTCAAACGCCTGGCTTGACGCCTCGCGCGCCGCAATCGCCGCCTCGCGGCCATGCAAAAGGCTGGTGGCCTCATCAGCGAGGATCTTTTTGGCCTCATTGATCTGGGCACCGTTCAAGGCCTCTAGACGCACGATCTCGTCCAGCGGCAGTTCGGTGAACAGGCGCATAAAGCGGCCAACATCGGCATCTTCGGTATTGCGCCAGACCTGCCAATAGTCATAGGGGCTGAGGCGGTCGGCATTGAGCCATACTGCGCCGCCTAGGCTCTTGCCCATCTTCTGGCCCGATGCGGTCATCAAGAGCGGTGTGGTCAGGCCATAGGCGGGCTTGGCATCGACCCGGCGCACCAGTTCAACCCCATTGATAATATTACCCCACTGGTCCGAACCGCCCATTTGCAGGCTACAGCCATAGCGCCGATTGAGCTCCAAATAGTCGGTGGCCTGCATCAGCATATAATTGAATTCAAGGAAGGTCAGCGGCTGTTCGCGTTCAAGCCTAAGCTTGACGCTGTCAAAGGTCAGCATGCGGTTAATGGTGAAATGCACCCCATAGTCACGCAGAAAATCGACATAGCCCAGCTTTTCCAGCCAGTCGGCATTATTGACCATGATGGCGTCATTGGCCTGGTCGCCAAAGGTCAAAAACTTGCCAAAAGCGGTCTTGATACTGGCCATATTAGCCGCGATCTGGGCATCGGTCAGCAGGGGGCGCTGCTTGTCCTTATCGGTTGGATCGCCGACCTTGGTCGTGCCGCCGCCCATTAGGGTGATCGGCCTGTGACCCGTCTTTTGCAGCCAGCGCAGCATCATGATCGAGATCAGATGGCCGATATGCAGGCTGTCGGCGGTGCAGTCATAGCCGACATAGGCGGTGACCACGCCTTCGCAGGCGGCCTTGTCCAGGGCCTCTAGGTCCGTGCACTGATGGATAAATCCACGCGATTGCAGGACTTGCAAAAATTCAGACTTGGGCGCGAAGGCAGAAGCGGCAGGGTCGGTCATGGGGCTGGGCTTTCTTAAGCAGGATCGGGCGTGTAACATGCAAGCCTTGCCCAAGCCAAGTCACAGCGGTCGCAGACAGACGGGCCGAGCGGTCATAACAGGGGGTAAGATGCAGCGCGTTTTAGGTTTTATGAGCGGTACATCCTTGGACGGTATCGATATGGCCGTGCTTGAAACCGATGGACAGCAGATTGGGCGGTTTGGCCCCTCGGGTGAGGCCCCCTTGCCCGATGATGTCCGCGCGCTGGTGCTAGAAGCCATTGAGGCGGGCCGTCGTTGGGCGCGGGGTGCGCCAGAGCCGGCTGTGTTTGCTAAGGCCGAGGCCGCCATAACCGAGGCACATGTCTTGGCCGCCGTGGCGTTTTTGGACGCTCATGACCTGGGGTTCAAGGATCTTGATCTGTTGGGTTTTCATGGCCAAACCATCTTGCATGAGCCGCCGACAGCCTCTGGCCCCGGACGCACCCGGCAATTGGGCGATGGGCCACTGATGGCAGCCTTGACCGGGGTGCGGACGGTGTTTGATTTTCGCACAATGGATGTCGCCGCTGGCGGCCAGGGCGCGCCCTTGGTGCCCGTTTATCATGCGGCGCTTAGTCAGGCGGCAAAGGACTTAAAGCCGCCCTTGGCGATTGTGAATATTGGCGGCGTGGCCAATGTGACTTTGGTTGGGCGCGACGGTGAATTGCAAGCCTTTGATACTGGACCTGGCAATGGGCCGCTGGATCAGTGGGTGTCTGGGCTGGGGCTTGGCCGGTTTGACCAGGATGGGGCCTTGAGCGCATCGGGCCAGATTGATCTGGCCTTGCTGGACCAGATGCTCGCCCACCCCTTCTTTGCCGCTAATGGCCCAAAATCGCTGGATCGCTATGAATTTAACTCAGACCCGGTGGCTAGCCTGTCGGCCGCCGATGGGGCCGCAACCTTGGCCGCGCTTGTGGTGCGCAGCATTGCTCTGGGCTTGAGCCGGGTTCCAGAGCCGCTGACCGGGGTGATTGTCTGCGGTGGTGGGCGGCATAACCGGGCGATCATGGCAGGCCTGTCTGCGCAGTTATCCATGCCCGTACTGAGCGCCGAGCAGGCGGGCTGGAACGGCGATGCAACCGAGGCCCAGGCCTTTGCCTATCTGGCAGCGCGCACGCTTGGGGGCCTGGCCATATCCTTTCCCGGCACCACCGGCGTGCCAGAGCCCATGACCGGCGGGCGGCTGGTCGCGCCCTAGAGCAGGCCGGGCTAGGCTTTGGCGCCATAAGCCGTTAGCTTAAGCCATGTCTGATTTGTTTGAGCGTGCCGGTCTGTCCGTGCCTGAAGCCCAAGGCCATCGCCCCTTGGCTGATCGTCTGCGGCCCCAGGCGCTTGATGAGGTGGTTGGGCAGGATCACTTGCTAGGTCCCGACGGTCCGATCCAGCGCATGGCCAAGGCACAGCGCCTGTCCTCCATGATCTTGTGGGGGCCACCGGGCACCGGCAAGACCACGATTGCGCGATTGCTGGCCAAGGCCGCAGGCTATGAGTTCCAGCAGATTTCGGCGGTGTTTTCCGGGGTTGCTGACCTGAAAAAAGCCTTTGAAATGGCTAGGGTGCGCCGGGCGGCGGGCCAGACCACCCTTTTGTTCGTCGATGAGATCCACCGCTTCAACCGCGCCCAGCAGGACGGCTTCTTGCCCTTTGTCGAGGAGGGGATTGTCACCCTGGTCGGGGCGACGACGGAAAACCCGTCCTTTGAATTGAATGGCGCGCTTTTGTCCCGCTGTCAGGTCTATGTGCTCAAGCGGCTGGATGATGCCGCCCTGCATCAATTGCTGGACAAGGCTGAAAGCTTTGAAGCCAGACCCTTGCCGCTTGAGCCCGAGGCACGCGACGCCTTGGTAGCCTTGGCCGATGGTGATGGCCGCTATTTGTTGACCATGGCCGAGACCTTGTATGCGGTTGGCACCGCAACGCCCATCTCGACCGCAGAGCTTGGCCGCCTGTTGCAAAAGCGCAGCCCGGCCTATGACAAGGACCGCGAAGGCCATTACAATCTGATCTCGGCCCTGCACAAATCCGTGCGCGGCTCGGACCCGGATGCGGCGCTTTATTGGCTGGCGCGAATGCTGACGGGCGGGGAGGACCCGCTGTTTATTGCCAGGCGGCTGGTGCGTATGGCCAGCGAGGATATTGGCGCGGCCGACCCCCTATCGCTCGTAGTCGCCAATGCGGCCAAGGACACTTATGATTTTCTCGGCTCCCCCGAAGGCGAATTGGCCCTGGCTCAGGCCTGCGTGCATCTGGCCAGCGCGCCCAAGTCCAATGCGGTCTATACGGCTTTTAAGGCGGCCATGGCCTCTGCCAAGGAGACCGGCAGTCTGATGCCGCCGGCCCATATCCTCAATGCCCCGACCAAGATGATGAAACAGCTCGGCTATGGTGAGGGCTATGCCTATGACCATGACCAGCCCGAAGGCTTTTCCGGCCAGTCCTATTTCCCCGATGAGATGGAGCGTCGCCAGTTCTATAAGCCCAAGCCGGTTGGTACCGAGGCGCGGGTCAAGGAGCGGCTCGATCACTGGGCCCAGATGCGCAAAACCAAGCAAAACCCCCATGGCTAAGCCCGCTTATCGCCGCCCACTCAAGCCCAAGGCCCCCCGGGCTATAGACAGCCCTGTTGTGCTGTCGCCGGAAGAGATTGAATTTGTGAAGGCCATGGTGGTCTATCAGGACGATGCGATCCTTGTCCTGAACAAGCCGTCTGGCCTGTCCAGCCAGGGCGGGCGCGGCCAGGTGCATACGCTGGATGAGCACTTGTGGGCCTTTGCCCGCTCCAATGGCAACCGCCCGCGTCTGGTGCACAGGCTCGACCGCGACACATCGGGGATTATTCTGACCGCCCGCACAAAGCCCGCGGCGGCCTATCTGGGCAAGGCCCTGATGGCCAGGCGGTTTCGCAAGACCTATCTGGCCATTGTCGCGCCGGGCGCGCCCCAGCCGCGCACGGGCCTGATCGAGACGCCCTTGCGCCGTGATGAACAGGGCCGCGAGGCCTATATGCGGGTCTGCGAGGCCGATCACCCCAATGCCGAAACCGCCCGCACCCGCTATCGCACGCTGAGCGAGGTCGAGGGGGCTGGCCTGATCGAGGCGCGGCCAGAGACTGGGCGTATGCACCAGATCCGGGTGCATCTGGCCTCATTGGGCCGCCCCATAGCCGGGGATGTGCGCTATGGCGGCGCGCTGGTCTTGGGTGGCGAGGCTGTGCCGCGCCTGATGCTGCATGCGCTGGCGCTGGAATTTCCGCACCCCGATGGTGGTGTGCGCCGGATTGAGGCCGCTCCGCCTGCGGATTTCCTCGCGGTTTTGGCTGCAAATGGCCTGAGCCAATCGGCCTAGGCGGCATGATGCCCATACGCCGCCAGCCGGTTTGCTAAAAACAGCGTGTGAGCGCATAAGGGGCCATGAGCAAACTGGTTTTCGTTATTATTGGCGGCGGCGCAGGTGCGGCGGCGCGATACGCCGTTGGCACAGCCGCGGGGCGATGGCTGGGCACGGCCTGGCCTTATGGCACATTCATCTGCAATCTGGCCGGGGGATTGGCTATGGGCTTGCTGGTCGGGTTTTTGGCCCATCGCGGCGGCGCCGATCAAGAGCGGCTGCGGCTATTGTTCGGAGTGGGGGTCCTTGGCGGCTTTACAACCTTTTCAGCCTTTTCGCTGGAAACGGCCCTGATGATTGAGAAAAACAAGTTTGGTCAGGCTTTTGGTTATGCCACAGCCTCGGTGGTTCTTTCGGTCGCAGCCTTGTTTGCTGGCCTTATTCTGGCACGGCGGGTGTTCGCATGAAAGAAGTTCGCACGCTCTATGTGGATGCTGGTGAAGACGGGGTACGGCTGGATCGCTGGTTCAAGCGGCGCTGGCCCTATCTGAACCATATCCAGATCCAGAAAATGACCCGCTCGGGCCAGATCCGCGTCGATGGCGCGCGGGTCAAGGCTGAAACCCATCTGGTGGCGGGCAGTCAGGTGCGCGTGCCGCCCCTGCCTGATGCGCCCGATCCGGGCGAGAAAAAGACCCTGTCGGGCCGCGATATTGCCTATGCCAAGTCCCTGATCCTTTATGAGGACGACGAGGTCTTGGCCTTGAACAAGCCTGCGGGCCTGGCCGTGCAGGGCGGCACCAAGACCATCCACCATATTGACCGGCTATTGTCGGCCTGGGGCGAGGGGCTGGACCGGCCGCGTCTGGTCCACAGGCTTGATCGCGATACATCCGGCGTTCTGATCCTGGGCAAGACGCCAAGCGCAGCGGCGCGTTTGTCGGGCGCGTTTGCCAAGCGCAAGGCGCAAAAGACCTATTGGGCGATTGTGTCTGGCAATCCGCACCCACGTGAGGGCATTATCGAAATGCCCTTGGCCAAAAAGGGCGTTGGCGATCGCGAATTGGTCGTGCCGTGCGATCCCAAGGACCCACAGGGCAGTCCGGCAGAGACCGAATATGTGATGATTTCGCGGGCAGCGCACCGGGCCGCTTGGCTGGCGCTGAGGCCGCATACGGGCCGCACCCATCAGCTGCGCGCGCATATGAAGGCGATTGGCCACCCGATCCTGGGTGATCCCAAATATAGCGACGACAAGGCCGCCGAGCTGTCTGGGCATTTGAAGCTGCAACTGCATGCAAGGCGCTTGACCGTGCCGCATCCGTCCAGCGGCACCTTGATCATAGAGGCCCCGATCAGCGCCGAACTGCGCGCTGGTTTTGCCCATTTTGGCTTTGATGAGCATGAGGCTGATCCTGAGCCCTTCCCCAAGGGCGGGGCCAGCCTTAGAGCGCCGCGTCACCGCTGATTGGGCTGATTATGAGAGCCAATGACACCACCGGACGCCCTAAGCGTTTTTATAAGCAGGTCAGCGTCGCCGAGGCCGATCAAGGCTTTGCCGTAACGCTGGATGGCCGCACGCCCAAGACCCCTTTAGGCGCGAAGCTGATTGTCCCATCAAGGGCCTTGGCGCAGGTCTTGGCCGAGGAGTGGGCCGCGCAGCAGGACCTTATTGTCCTGCCATCCATGGGCGCGACAAGGCTGGCCTATACGGTGATTGATATGGTCAGCAAGGCCCGGCCCGAGACGGCGGCCGAGGTCGGGCGCTATGCCGGTTCGGATCTGATCTGCTATTTTGCCGATGCCCCCCAAGGTCTGGTTGCGCGGCAGACAGAATATTGGGGCCCGCTATTGGAATGGGCAGATACCGAACTGGGGCTTGGTCTGATCAAGACCCACGGCATTATTCATCAGGCCCAGCCGACCGAGACCCTGGCCAAGGTCGAGGCTATGGCGGCGCAATTGGATGATTTTTCGCTGGCTGGCCTTGCTTTTGGCGCGTCCTTGTTTGGCTCGGCGGTCTTGGCGCTGGCCTTGCAGACCGGACGCTTGAGCGGTCGCGAAGCGTTTGACTTGTCGCGTCTGGACCAGGCCTTTCAAGAGGAGCGCTGGGGGATTGATGACGAGGCGGCGGCCCGCACAGATTGGATGCAGCAAGAGGCCTTGCTACTCGAACGCTGGTTTTTGGCCCTCAAGGGGTAAATCGCGCCCCTGATCTTGCGATTTTGCACGGCTAAAGGGCAAGCCCGTGCTTGTCAGTGGCAGGACGGACCGCTAAGCGTCCTGCACCAAAAAATTTACGGGCGATTTTGAAATGCAGCATATCCTCGACGAGCTCGAAAACCGCCGTGAACAGGCCCGCCAAGGCGGCGGCGAAAAGCGGATTGCCGCGCAACATGCCAAGGGCAAGCTGACCGCGCGCGAGCGAATAGATGTTCTGCTCGATGAAGGCTCGTTCGAAGAATACGACATGTTTGTCGAGCACCGCTGTTCCGATTTCGGCATGGAGAACCAAAAGGTTCCCGGCGATGGCGTCGTAACCGGCTGGGGCACGATCAATGGTCGGCTTGTCTATGTGTTTTCCAAGGACTTCACCGTGTTCGGTGGCTCCTTGTCCATGACCCACGCCCAAAAGATCGTAAAGGTTCAGCAGATGGCCGCCCGCAATGGTGCGCCGGTGATTGGCCTGTTCGATGCTGGCGGCGCGCGGATTCAAGAAGGCGTCGACAGCCTGGCCGGTTATGCCGACATCTTTATGGAAAATGTGCTGTCCAGCGGCGTCATTCCCCAGATCAGCGTGATCATGGGCCCCTGCGCTGGGGGCGATGTGTATTCCCCGGCCCTGACCGACTTCATCTTTATGGTGAAGGATACCAGCTATATGTTCGTGACCGGTCCAGACGTGGTCAAGACCGTCACCAATGAGACGGTTTCGGCCGAAGACCTTGGCGGGGCGCGGGTGCATGCGGGCAAGTCCGGCGTGGCCGATGGCGCGTTTGAGAATGATCTGGAAGCCATGACCCAGGTCCGGCGTCTGGTCGATTTCCTACCCTTGTCCAACCGTGAAAAGCCGCCCGTGCGGGCAACCTTTGACGATCCAGAGCGTGACGAGCCCTCGCTCGACACCCTGATCCCGACCAATCCGAACAAGCCTTATGACATGAAGGAATTGATCCTCAAGACGGTCGATGAGGCGGACTTTTTCGAGATCGGCAAGGACTTTGCCAAGAACATCATTACCGGCTTTGCGCGCATGGACGGTGCGAGCATTGGCATTGTCGCCAACCAGCCTCAGGTTCTGGCGGGGGTCTTGGATATTGATGCCAGCCGCAAGGCCGCGCGGTTTGTGCGCTTTTGCGATGCGTTCGGCATTCCCATCATCACCCTGGTCGATGTGCCCGGCTTCATGCCCGGCACCAAGCAGGAATATGGCGGCCTGATCAAACACGGGGCCAAGCTCCTGTTTGCCTATGCCGAGGCGACCGTACCCAAGGTTACGGTCATTACCCGCAAGGCCTATGGCGGGGCCTATGATGTGATGAGTTCCAAGCACCTGCGCGGCGATGTCAATTATGCCTGGCCAACCGCTGAAATCGCAGTCATGGGCGCCAAGGGGGCGGTGGAGATCATTTTCCGCGCTGATATTGGCGATGCCGAAAAGCTGGCGGCGCGCGAAGCCGAATACAAGGCGCGTTTTGCCAATCCATTTGTTGCCGCCTCACGCGGCTATATTGATGACGTCATCAAGCCGCACGGCACGCGCCGCCGAATTATCCGGGCCTTAAAGAGTCTCAAGCACAAGACCCTGACCAATCCATGGAAAAAGCACGATAATATCCCGCTCTAGGGCAGGGCCCTAGTCGTCGGCGACAAAGTCTAGCGATACCGAATTGATGCAATAGCGCAGGCGGGTCGGGGGTGGGCCATCGGGGAAGACGTGCCCCTGATGGCTGCCGCACTTGGCGCAGACCGTTTCCACGCGCCGCATGCCATAGGAATTGTCCTCGATCAGGCGCACATGGTCTGGATCGATCGGGGCATAAAAGCTGGGCCAGCCTGTGCCAGACTCAAATTTGGTCTCAGCCCGAAACAGGGGCAGGCCGCATAGGCGGCAGCCATAGGTGCCCGGCTTTTTCTGATTGAGCAGGCCGCCGCAGAAGGGGGCCTCGGTGCCGTGATGCAGCAAGACTTCACGCTCGTCGGCGCTCAAGCCTGCCTCCAGCCTTGCGCGTTCGTCCTCAGACAGGGGGGAAAGGTCGTGGCCAAGGGCCGATTTTGCGGGCGTATCCGACATGGCGTGGTTCCTTCAATCGGGGTTTGGAGCAGTATATAGGCTGCAAATCTGATTTGTCGCGGGGCTAGTCCTTGCGCCATAGGGGTTGGTCGGACGATTTTACGAAAAATCTTGCCTAATATTGCGCAATATCCGCTCTAGAGATTTGCAAACCGTCGCCATGGCCGCTAACCCCTTGGCGTCAAACAGTTCGATGACGGGGCAAGGTCTTTTATGTTTTCCAAAATCTTGATCGCCAATCGCGGCGAAATCGCCGTTCGCATTATCAAGACCGCTCGGCGCATGGGCATCAAGACCGTGGTGGTCTATTCCGAAGCCGATGCGGGCAGTCTGGCGGTCGAAATGGCCGATGAGACCGTGTTTATCGGTCCGGCACCTGCGTCCGAATCCTATCTGATTGCCGACAAGATTATCGCCGCCTGTAAGCAGACGGGCGCGCAGGCCGTTCACCCCGGCTTTGGCTTTCTGTCTGAAAAGGCAGAATTTGCGCAGCGCTGTAAGGATGAGGGCATTGTCTTTATCGGCCCCAATGCCGCCGCCATCTCGGCCATGGGCGACAAGATCGAAAGCAAGAAGTTCGCGGCTGCGGCCAATGTATCCTGCGTGCCCGGCCATATTGGCGAGATTGCCGACACTGCCCATGCGGTGCAAATTTCCGAGGAGATCGGCTATCCGGTCATGATCAAGGCCAGTGCTGGCGGCGGCGGCAAGGGTATCCGCGTGGCCTGGAACCGCAAGGATGTCGAGGAAGGCTTTCCCGCCGTGCGCGCCGAGGCCAAGGGCGCGTTTGGCGATGACCGCATCTTCATCGAAAAATTCATCACCAGCCCGCGCCATATCGAGATTCAGGTGCTGGGCGATAAGCACGGCAATGTGGTGCACCTGTTCGAGCGCGAATGCTCGATCCAGCGCCGCAATCAAAAGGTCATTGAAGAGGCCCCGTCGCCCCTGCTCGACCCCGAAACCCGCGCCGCCATGGGGGCACAGGCCGTGGCCCTGTCTCAGGCCGTTGGCTATGACAGTGCCGGTACGGTTGAATTTGTTGCCGGTCAGGACAAGAGCTTTTATTTCCTCGAAATGAATACCCGCCTGCAGGTCGAGCACCCAGTCACCGAGCTGATTACCGGTCTGGACCTGGTCGAGCAGATGATCCGGGTCGCCTATGGCGAGGCCCTGGCCTTCAAACAAGAAGACCTCACGATCAAGGGCTGGGCGATTGAGAGCCGGATCTATGCGGAAGATCCCTATCGCAAATTCCTGCCCTCGATTGGCCGTCTGGTGCGTTATGACCCGCCGTCAGAGGGCCAGCATGGCTCGTCGCATCTGGGGGCCTATACGGTGCGCAATGATGCAGGCGTGCGTGAAGGCGACGAGATCTCCATGTATTACGACCCTATGATCTCCAAGCTCTGCACCTGGGCGCCAACGCGCGAAGCCGCCGTTGCTGGGATGGGCCGGGCGCTGGAAGACTTCCATATTGAGGGTCTGGGTCAAAACATCCCCTTCCTCGCCGCCGTGATGGATCAGGACCGGTTCAAGTCTGGCCAATTATCGACCAATTATATTGTCGATGAGTTTCCAGAGGGCTTTAACGGCACCGTGCCGACCGACTTCCAGACCGATGTCATGACCGCGGTGGCCGCTGCCATGCACAGGGTCTATGCCGCCCGCGCGCGCATCAATCCAGATAGCCTTGATCTGGCCCCGGTGCGCAGTGACTGGTCAGTCTTTGTCGGCAAAAAGGAGCGGCCCGTTACGCTCAACCCGGTGGGTGACAAGCTGGAGATTGCCTTGAGCGGTGAGGGCAGGAGCCTTTTGCTTGAAACGCTGGATTGGCGTCCAGGCCGGCCAACCTTTAAGGGCCTTCTCGATGGCCGGGCCTTTACCGTGGCCGTCGAGCCTGCGGCAGAGGGCTTTGTCATTCGCCACCGTGCCGCCAAGGCTTCGGTGCTGGTCCTGACGCCGCATTCGGCCGAACTGCACAAGCGCCTGCCGCCGAAGCTGGCCGCCGATACCTCCAAGCTGGTGATCTCGCCCATGCCGGGCCTGGTCGTCTCCATGGATGTGGCGCTTGGCCAAGAGGTCAAGGAAGGCGAGATTGTCTGCATCATCGAGGCCATGAAGATGCAAAACATCATTCGGGCTGACCGCGATGGTGTGGTCAAGGAAGTCGGTGCCAAGTCCGGCGACAGCGTCGCCGCCGATGAGGTCCTGGTCGAGTTCGCTTAAAATCTGCTTGCGAGGCTCAGATAAATCTTCCCCCTTTGGGGGAAGTACCGGCGATTGCTAGGGGTTGGGGGCTTGGGTTGCAGCGAGGGCAGCGCGCCTGGGC
>JBIIZD010000073.1:0-14827 GCA_044346445.1 Caulobacteraceae bacterium | reverse complement strand
CTAAAATGCGTTGGCGGTCAGTTCCAAGGCCGTCTGGTGTTTCGCAATGCCGATGAGCGCGCCCGCGCAGCCCGCCTTGGCATTACCGATCTGGATCGCAAATATACCCTGCATGAAATGGTCAGGGCCGATGCGATCTTTGCGGCGACCGGCGTGACCAAGGGGGCCTTGCTCGACGGGGTGCGGGTCCAGAACGGCTTTGTCCATACCCACACCCTGGTGATGAATTCCTCGACCCAGACCGTGCGGGAAATCCGGATGAAGCGCGCGCTTTAGCATGACCGATAGCGGGCGCGCAGCAGGCTTTTTGGGCGTTGGACGGTCCTTGACGGGGCGGGTTTGGCGCGCCCGGCCTGCTGACGCCGACGCCGTGCGCCATGTTCAGCAAGCGGCGGGCTTGAGCGAGCCTCTGGCCCGCGCCTTGGTTTCGCGTGGGATAGGCCGCGATCAGGCCGAGTCCTATCTGAACCCAACCTTGCGGGCCCTGTTTCCAGATCCGTCCAGCTTTATGGATATGGACCGGGCCGCCGCCATACTGCTTGACGCCATCGAGCAGCAAAGGCCAATGGCGGTCTTTGCAGATTATGACGTGGACGGAGCGTCTAGCGCCGCCCAACTGGTGCGCTGGTTTCGTGCCATGGGCCAGGACCTGCCCATCTATGTGCCTGACCGTATCCTGGAGGGCTATGGCCCCAGCCCGATTGCCTTTCGCCGCCTGAAGGCACAGGGCGCGGAACTTGTCATTACGGTCGATTGCGGGGCTGCGGCCTATGATGCCATCGAGGAGGCGACAAGGATTGGTCTCGATGTCGTGGTGATTGACCATCACCTGATGCGCGAAGACCCGCCCAAGGCCGCCGCTGTGGTCAATCCTAATCGGCCCGGCTGTGGCTCTGGCCAAGGCGTCTTGGCAGCCGCTGGCGTGGTATTTGTATTGCTGGCCGCCCTGAACCGCGAGGCGCGTCGCCGGGGCCTGTTTGAGGCCCGTTCTGAGCCGGACCTGCGCCAATGGCTGGATCTGGCGGCCATGGGGGCGATTTGCGATGTCACCGCCCTGACCGGCTTTAATCGCGCCCTGGCCAGCCAAGGTCTGAAGGTCATGTCCAACTGGGCTAATCCCGGCCTAAAGGCCTTGCTCGATGTGGCCGGGGCCAAGGGGCCAGCCAGCGTGTTTCATGCCGGGTTTATCTTGGGTCCGCGCATTAATGCCGGGGGCAGGGTGGGCCGCTCCGATCTTGGCGCAAGGCTCCTATCCACTGACGATCCGGAAGAGGCCCGCCAATTGGCGCAGGAACTGGACCTGCTGAATGGTGAGCGCAAGGAGGTCGAGCGTCAGGTGCTGGATGAGGCCGTCGTGCGCATTGAGCGCGACAGCAATTTTGACCCTGACGCTAATGTCATTCTGGTATCGGGCGATGGCTGGCATCCGGGCGTGATCGGCATTGTCGCAGGCCGGCTGCGTGAGCGGTATCGCAAGCCGGTCATGGTGATCGGCATTGATCGGCCCGCCAATATGGGCAAGGGCTCGGGCCGCTCGCAAGCGGGCTATAATCTTGGCCGGGCGGTGCAGGGGGCCTATGAGGCGGGCTTGCTTGTGTCGGGCGGTGGCCATGCCATGGCCGCGGGCTTGAGCGTTCGGCCAGACCTTATCCCCGAGCTTCGCACCTTTCTGGACGAGCGATTAAGCGGCGAGCGCGAGGCGGCAGAGGCGGCGGATGTGTTCGAGATCGATGCCTTGGTGTCAGCAGGCGGTGCGGGCCGCGCCCTTTATGATGATTTCCAGCGCCTGACCCCGTTTGGACCGGGCAATCCAGAGCCGGTGTTTGCCGCCGCCAGCCTTCGGGTCGATTATACCTCGTCCTTGCGCGGCGGGCATGTGCGCTGCACGCTTAGCGATGAGCGCGGGGCCAAGCTCAAGGCGGTGGCCTGGCGCAGCGAGGACAGCCCGATCGGCCAGACCCTGCTGCAAAAGGGTGCGCTTGTGCATGTCGCTGGGCGGCTCAAGCCCGATGACTGGAACGGTCGAAATGGCGTGGAGCTTGAAATTGACGACCTTGCTGACCCTCGCCAGTGCACTTAATCACCCGTATTTGATTATTCCGACACAGCGCCCTTGCACCCCGCCAAGAAGGCGGATATATCGCCCTTCCCGTCGATGAGGTCCCTTCGTCTATCGGTTAGGACATCAGATTTTCAATCTGGGGAGAGGGGTTCGACTCCCCTAGGGACTACCATCGCGGGTTTGGGGCGCTGATTTCATTGGGGAATCAGCGCAAATTGTTAAACCTTGCTGGAGGGTTTAACAATTCTTGTTCTGTTTTCGTCCAGGGCCTGCATGGCCATGGCGTCGTGGGCTAGCCTTTTTTGGTCGGCGGCGGCGGTATAGAGGGCGACTTCGGCCAATCCTTTGTGTCCGGTAATCGCCTTGATCTGGGCTGGGCTGCAGCCTGCCTCGGCGAGGCGGCGCGCGGCGGCTTTTCTTAGGCCATGGGCGCTGGAATGATCCGGCAGGCCTGCGGCCTTGGCGCTTGCGGCAAACCAGTTGCCAAAGCCAGCCGCTGTCATGGGCTTGCCCTCGCGGGTCTGGATAAAGGTCATCTGGCCCGGTGCGACCTGGGCTAGGGCCTCGGCAAGGGCCGGGGCGATGGGCAGGGTCAGGCGGGTGCGGCCTAGGCTTTTGGACTGGGCCACGGCAATGGTCTGGCCGGTGACATGTTGGCGGCCCATGCCGATCACGTCCGATCGGCGCTGGGCGGTATAGAGCAGGAGCCGGAGGGCCAGCCGCTCTCGGCTGCCGCTGGGCCAGTGGGCCTCGAATCTGGCAATGTCTTCCTCGGTCCAGCTGCGATAGCCGGTCGAGACGGTGCGAATCTTGCGGATGTCGCGCGCCGGATTGTCCGGGCGATAGCCATATTCGACCGCAAACTTCATCAAGATGCGCAGTTTTTTTAATAGGTCATTGGCCGCGCCGGGCCGGTCGGCATGGCGGTCGAGCAATTTGCGGATATGGCCCGGCTGCAGGCCCGCCACCGACAGATCGCCATAGTCATCGCGGAATCGCTCGATCACATGGCGATAGGCCTTTTGGGTGATCGGCTGCAGGGCCTTGAAATAGGCGCTGGCATAATAGTCGATAATCAGGGCGCTAAAGCTGCCAGGGCGGGTGCGCTCGGCCCCTATGGACCGCACCAGCGGCGATCCAGCCAGCGCCGCCTGATAGGCCGCCATGAATTCGCGTGAGCCCGGCAGGCCGGGCAGGGGCACGGGGGCCATCCCCGCCTTGCGGAAATAATGCCGCCGCCGCCCGTGGCGGTCGGTCAGGGCCTGGACGTATTTAAGCCGCAGATTGGTCAAGGCCGAGCTTCCTGTCCCATTCGGTGACCGCGCTATTGGGGGCGGCCTGATCTGGCAGGGCCTCAAAGGCCACGTCAAGAGCCCAGAGGTCCCAGACATTGCGCCGATCAATCGATTTGGGCGGAGGCATCAGGCCCCCGGCGACCAATTGATCAAATTTCGAGACACTGATGCCGATATAGTCTGCCGCCTCGGTACGGTTTAGGCCCCGGCGCGGGCCGGTGCGGGGGCGGGTGGTCATGCGGCGCTCCCCCATTGATCGGCCATGGCCTCGGCAATGCCGGTGAAAAAGCGGCTGCGTTCTTTGGCGCGGTCGGCACCGGGGGCCATGCGGTGGACGCGCGCCATAGGCTGGGCATCATTGGCGAGACCCAGTTTGGCGCGCGCGGCGTCTAGGGTGGAATAGGTCGGGATCAAAGCGGGCAGGCCGCGCAGCCACAGGCAGGTGCGCTTGGTCTCCCAGTCGCCATATTCCCAAGGCTGGACGCTCTGGGCCGGGGCCTGATAGTTTTTGATGCGGGCCTTGGCATGGCGATGCATGACCGGGTTTTCGACCGCCACGCGCGGCACCGGGGCATTCCACAGGGTGGAAAACAGGGCCGCGCCCGCCTCTAGCTCATCCCATAACTGATCCTTGGTGCGCCCCGGCGGCGGCACAGACAGCCAGCGCACCCCGCTATTGCAGAGCCGTGTGCAGGGCGGGTGGGCGACGATTAGCAGGTCCCATCCATCGTGCAGTATGTCGCGGCAGTCCCCGACATAATGGCGATTGCTGCCATCCTCGGCGGGCAAGAGATCGCACGACCAAGCCTCATGGCCCCGCGCGGCAAAGGCGCGGCGGACAATGCCGGAATACTCACAGGCCACGAGTATCTTCATCCCTCACCCCCGGTCTGGTCGGCTGGCCGGTTTCGAATATGCTTTTCCCAACACCGATCTAATTGCCGTCTGTCCCATCCCATTAATACTGGACCGCTCATTTTAGCGTCAATTCTTGCGCAATCGTGCCAGTCACCAAGCTCAGCTTCAAACTTGGCGACGACCGCCCGCAGCCGTTCGATCTCGGTCTGCAAGGCGGCGTTGTCCGGTTCCGGCTTCCATCCGTTGTCGCCCCCGGCCTCGATAGCAAGAATGGCGTCGGCGGGATCGTGGAACTGACTGTACTTTGACGGCGGGTTAAGGCCCTTGACGCGCTTTGCCAGCGCGAACGCCAGTTGCGCTAGTTTATTGTCCGGTTCCGGCTCGGCGTAGCGGACCATAGGCAGATAGAAATGAAAAAAATTGGAGCCGGTTTCGATATGTATCTTTGACCCATAGGGTTGAAACCCATCGGCTATTTCTTTATTTACAGCTTCCGTAGTCATAGCGTTCCCGCTGACACGTAGCATTTTGTATTCAACAATCCGCCTCTCGATCATGGCTCGGCCCTCACGAGATCGGCTAATTGCACACTTTCACGACGAGACCATGAAGACGCAGTGTGCCGTAGCCATGCCACGTCATCATCTAAAGCTAAAACCACCCAGTGACCCGGTACCCTTCCGACAATGCTGACCGTATCCCCCACGGCAATCGGTCTCGGGGCCTTGATGACGTGGCCAAGGAATTCAAAATTGGTTAGTTCATCAAACCAAGGCCCGTAACCAAAAACTAGCTCTTTTCTTTGGCTGTGAAGATTAGTTGTTCGGGTACCGACCTTGCCCTTAATCCAAACCGTGTCGCCCGCATCCAGCGCATCCCAATTGATTGGCTGGGGTTCTGGGAATGTGTGTTGTGTCATGTGCTTGGCTCCTGTGTTTGAGGGTCGAAGACCTCTGCGAATATCGCTCGAATACGTTGCTCTGGTAGTGCGACACCCGCCGCCCACACCGCCGCCCACGCCGCCTGCTCCGCCGCAACCGCCGCACTCGCCGCACTCGCCGCATCCGCCGCATCCGCCGCCGCATCCGCCGGCGCCTCTCTATTGCCTTCGCTCGGATCGCGTACCCATGCCTCTGCGGCCTCAATAGCGGCCATGACGCTCGGGTCAGAATTAAGGTGCGCAACCTCTCGCGCGACCTTGGCCGCAAAGGTCACGATCTGGGGCTTAAGGTCGAGTTTACCTGCGACCCCGAGCAGGTCCGATATAGAGACGCCAGCCTCTAAGGCTTCCCGGACAGACACGGAGCGCTTGCCTTCGAACAAAGGCTCGTAAGGCTCTAGGTCGCAAGGCTTGAGCTTGCACAGTTGCGCTAAGGTCAGGGTGATGGGTTGGGTCACAAAGTCTCCGGGCCGCTTCTTAGGCCGCGCCCGGTCCCTGGTGGGGTGATGTCGGGGGTCAGACGGTTTAAGCGGGTATTGTCCACGGGGCTTCATCAAGCGGCTCAAGGGCAGGCTCTGGCTGGGTCTGGGTTGTCATGGTCCCTCTGTTTGATTAAAATCGGTCTAGAGCGGCGCGCAGGGTCTGGGCATCGAGGCCCCAGACGGCGGCGACCAGGCCGTGGGTGGATGTAAAGATGCCGACATTGCCGGTCTTTTGATTGGTCTTGATCTCCAGATCATCTGCCGGACAGGTCAGGCGGCGCATGATGGCCTCGGCCACCTTGGCAGGCGGCGGGCTGAACATGTGATGACTGCGATAGGCCGAGGCCGGAGCGGTATCGGCAAAGGCCAAGATCACCGTGCCGGGCGCTAGGTCATTAGCCGCGACCGGCGCAAGGCCTGTGTCTGGAGCCTGACTGGCCCGGGCCGGAGCAAGATCTAGGCGGGGCTGGGCGCTCATGACCTGCCCTCCGGCCAGCTGGCGGCGAGGCGCTCGGCCATGCCGTCCCATCCGGCTTGATAGCTGTAAGACATCAAGCAGGCCAAGGCCCCGATCAGGGCCATGATCAAGCCGATCTGGAAGCCGATCTGCGCAACCCCGATCAGGGCGTGACGCAGGGCATAAAACTCGCCAAACCAAGCGCGCCTGCGCGGCGGCATGATGCGAAAAGCATAGCGGTGGGGAATGGGGGTCATGCTAAGTCCCTCTTATCTCGAAAGCCCAAGAAAACCGGGTGGCGGGGCGCGGCTGTGTATGCGCCGGGCGAATAGGCATATTTGATAATCTTGCCGATCGGGTTCAGGTCCGGCAGGGTCTGGCGGTCAGCCTCTGAAAACCCAGCGCCAAGCCTGAATTCTTGCCCATCAATGTTTCTGCATCGAAGCGCGCTTAGCGCCCCATCGCGCAGGCGAATCGAAGTGCCAATGACTAAGGCCTCGGCATCCTCGGTCGGCTTTAGCTTGAGCAAATAGGCTTCAGATGTTGTAGACCGGCCAAACTTATAGGGCGCGTCATCGCGGCGTAGGATCAGGCCTTCATAGCCTTGGCTTAAAAAGTCGGCATAGTGCGCAAGAAGTTCGTCTGCAGTTTTGACATCATGCTGCTCAATTGGGAAGATAGCACGGCGCGCAGACCAAGCGGGCCAAGACACTGTAGCGCTAACAAAATCCATGCGGCGAGCGAAGTAGGGTGACATGTCCCAATCAAAATTGTCAAAGACGTAAAAGGTCAGATTCGGAATGTCCCCGGCGCGGCTCATGACCGCCGCCGTGGTGCGGCGGAAGGTCTGGCCATCTTTGGCGGAGCCGACAATCAATTCGCCATCAAGGCCCTCAAATTCCGGCCTGCCAAATTGTTGCTGGACATAGGCATTAGGGATGGGCTTTAGGCTGCGGCTCAAGACGATGCCGCCCCGCACCAAGGCCCGGACCCCATCCAGCTTGGGCTGGACAACAATCTGTACGCCCTTGGGCAGGTCCTTAAACAGGGCCCTAAGATCGGCCGGGGCCTTGGCGGCAAGCATGGGGCTGAACTGGTCAGTCATGCATTGCCCTTCGTCTTGAAGGTCTCCGCCTCTGTTTCGTAATTCTCGAGGCAGATTTTAAACATCTCAATGGCCTCCTCGATCACGAATTTTTGGAAGTGATCTGGCTGAGCGTAAAATGCATCGCTTGCGACAAACTGCATGCCCGTGCCATCTGGCGCGTCAAAAATCTGCAGCACCCCGACATTTTGGAATTTTTTTCTCATCCCCAGACCCCCGCTTGAATAAGGCCAGCGGCCATGACGGCGGCGGCGAGGCCAATCCAGAACAGGCGCGGGGCCTGGGCGGCGATATAGTCAAGGCCGGGTCCGGCGAGATCGAAATGCAGCATGGCGAGGGGCCGCGAACCGCGTTCGCGGTCCCAGCGCGCGGCGCTCAGGGCGCGGCCCTTGGCATTAGCGGCGGCAACCAGCTCGTTCAAAAGCTGATCGCTGGTTTTGGCTTCCGGCCCTCTAAAGGCCTGCGGAGCCTGGGTGCCGGGGAAGGTAACAATATTATCGGTCATGGGGGCGGGCCTCATGGAGTTTGCCGGAGTGGCCTCAAAATTTATTACCGAGCGTTATAAAATGTCAACAGCAAAAATAACGTTGCGTAATGAATTCAATTTTTTGAATTCTCAGCTTATAACCCGCTGGACATAAAAAGTTTGAATGCCCGGCGAGCGTGTGTCCTAATGCAATATGGATCAACTGCGCGCGGCCATGGCTGCGGCTAAGATATGGTGTTGAAAATGAAAAAATTTGCAGTCGCTGCAATAGTCTTGGTTACATTGACGATTGGTGGCTGCGCCACCGCGCCTGAAAACATCGCGCCAGCTTATGTCTCCAACATGCAGTATCAGTCCTGGACCTGCGACCAGATGGCCGCCGAATCGGGGCGACTGGCCTCGGCTCTGGTCGCGGCCTCGACACAGCAAAGTAAGGCCCGTTCCAATGATACGATTGGCGTGATCTTTCTTGGGCTGCCGGTCTCGTCGCTGTCGGGATCCAATGTTGCGCCTGAAATAGCGCGACTTAAGGGCGAGCAAGCGGCGATCCAACAGGCCCAGACCCTTAAAAACTGTGGGTCCGGCGCTGCCTCAGCGGCAAGATAGGGATCGAATCATCAAGGCATCTTAAGCGCTTTGATATTGGGCGGCCCGGAACATCATTAAGCGTGTTCCGGGCTTTTTTATTGGTCGGGCACTATGGCTTTGCCTCTTCGTCTGAAAGATTTTTAAGATTCTGCAAGATCACTGTGAAGCGACGAATATCGACTTCCTCGACCGTCCCTAACAGTTTGATCAGTTGATTGATTTCCGAGTTCCTCCGCGCCGTTATCTTGTCGATTGGCAAAAGGTCCAGGACACTCATTCCGAGTGTTTCGGCGCAGTTTTGTAAAAACTCCTGATTCCAGTTGTAGTTCCCTTTTTCAATTCTTTGAATCATTGGTTGCGACACGCCGAGCAGTTCACCCATTTCCTCCTGAGTCATGCCGCGCGCATTGCGAAACATTGCAATGTTCAGAGGTAAGGGTGGGTGTTTGAATTTTTTGGTTTTGCTGACCATTTTGCTATTTTGCACCTCAAGTGCCCAAGTTAAAAAAACGTTGCGTAATTTTCTGGTTGCTTAAAAAATAACGCAGCGTTATTTCTTGATCATGGTTATTCGATCATGGCGAAAAAAAGCAGGTGTCTCGGCAGCGCAACTGGCCGCGCTTGTTGGTGTGTCACAGCCGATGATCTCGCTGTTAGAGACGGGCAGACGCACCGCGAGTCCCAAGATGGCGCAGCGGATATCTGCGGTTACGGGCATACCCCCTGCTGAGATAATTTTTCATTACCACACCATCCAACAGCCCGAGACCGCCGCATGACTGGCCCGGCTTCAAATCTTTTCATTGCCCGACACATTCAGCGCTGCCTTGCGGGCAGGGCGCATCCGGGTTTCCAGCGCCGCAATGGCGTCAACCGTGGTCGGGCGGGGGGTGCGGCCTGCAAGCCGTCCCTTGGAGTCACGTATGGAAGCCAAGCCCGCACTCCTTCTCCCCGCCCACCTGGGCGTTTCCTCCCTCAACTGGGGCGCGCCGTCGCTGGTGCGCCCCGTTTTTTCGGGCGGGGACGCACAGGCAAACGGTTCAGGTCGGCATCCCCCCCCCGCCGGCCTGATGCCTGCCCCGCTGCCGATGGCTCCGTGAAGCGCGCCAACGCTTCAAGGTAATGGCAGCGGGGCGGGTCCCTGGTGCCCGCCTCATAGTGTTTTCCTAACCCGCCCGGCCCCGCCCGGACCATGAAAAAAATCAAGGGAGCGTTTCTTGTGATCACCAATACCCAGCTCGCCATCCTGACCCGGGCCTTGTTTGAAAAGGTCGGCAATCTGGAGGCGGTCAGCGAGATTACCGGCCTGACCAAGGGCCAATTATCCAAGTGCCAGACCCTGCCGGGGCCAGAGCGCGAGACCTCGGTCCTGTCCCTGCGCGCCATTGTCCGGCTGGAAGAAATGCTGGCAGAGCCGGTGATGACCGGGGCGATCGCGGCCCTGATCCGGGCCAAGGCCGAGCGCGCACCAAAGCCGCTGATGGTCGAGGCCTGTGAGCTGACCGAGGCGGCGGTTGCCCTGCAAAAGGCGGTGCGCGAGGCCGGGGCGCGGCTGAGCCGCAATGAGGCGGTCGGGCTGCATGCCATACTCAATCTGGTCCAGCGCGAGCTTGATGAGGTGCGCGCCAAGCTGCCGCCGATCGATTCGGCGCAGGAGGGCTAGGGCCATGCAGGTTGCCGATATTCGTATCCTGACCCCGGAGGATGAGATCAGCCTGACCACGCGGGTGGGTCAGGATGGGGCGCTGTTGACCTTTGAAGGCCCGCACAAACAGGCCAGCCTGACCGTGTCGCTATCGGATGATCAGATCCAGGCCCTGCATGAGCGGGTGCTGGATTTTAAGCGCAGGGGCCAGCGGCATGGATGATGCGCTCTTGGCCATTATTGCCCAGGTTTCGGCGCGCCATCAGGTGCCGATCAAGGTCCTGATTGGGCCAAATCGCCTGGCCGAGGTCTGCCGGGCGCGGGGCGAGGCGATGGCGCAGGCCCGCATGGGCGGCTTTAAGGTCGCCCAGATTGCCCAGGCCTTTGGCCGGGGTGAGGGGACAGTGTTTTTGTTGCTAAAAAAACACCGCGATTATGTCGAGGCCACGACCGGGACCGCGCCGCCAAGGCCGCGCCATGGTCGGCAAAAGGGCGAGTTTCTGTCGCCAGAGGAAAAGGCCGAGATTGCGGCGGGTCGCCGGGCCGGTGTGTCCTATGCCAAGATTGCGCTGGCGCTGAATCGTCCGCTAAAAACCGTCGAAAGCGCAGGGCATGCCATATTGAAACGGGACTCTGCGCCCGGCGGCGGCAAGATCGAGCCCGCCATCGTGTTTAATCCCAAGACCGATGAGCGCTTTGTCGAGGCCGTGATGGCGGCGGGCGGCTATCCGGTTTTGCGCGATGCCACCCCGCCAAAAGACGATTGCATGGTCGTCCTCTATAGCAGGCGCCTGATCGACCAAGCGCGCGGGCGGGCGGTGTTGCCGTGAGCGGGCAGACCTTCCTTGATGGCGCGGTCGAGCTGCGCGGCGGCGATTGCCTGGATGTGGTCCGGGCCATGGCCGATTGCAGCATAGATGCGGTTGTGACCGATCCGCCCTATGCCCTCGTCTCGATCGTCAAGCGCTTTGGCGCGGCGGGGGCCAAGGCTACCAAGGATGGTGATGTCTATTCCCGGTCCAGCGCCGGATTTATGGGCAAGGCCTGGGATACGGGAGAGAGGGCCTTTGCCACCGAGTTTTGGCAAGAGATTTACCGGGTCTTAAAGCCCGGCGGCCATGTTGCGGCCTTTTCGGGGTCGCGGACCTATCACCGTTTGGCGGTGGCGATTGAGGATTCAGGCTTTGAGATCCGCGATCAGATCATGTGGCTGTATGGAAGTGGTTTTCCCAAATCGCACAATGCAGGCCATGGCTGGGGCACGGCGCTCAAGCCCGCGCATGAGCCGATTGTCTTGGCGCGCAAGGGACTGGTTGGCACGGTTGCGGCGAATGTCGCGGCGCATGGGACCGGAGCGATCAATATTGATGGGTGCCGGGTCGAAGGTAAAAGTCCATCAGTTGAGAGGCGTGAGTCCGGTAAAAAATCAGGAAAGTGTGGCAATGACCTTCATTCCAATCAAAGGATCAAAGAGGGGCTGAGCCCGTACAAAAAAGACGTTGATTTGTATTCAAAGCCAAGGCTTGGGGAACTGTATGGCCGCTGGCCCGCCAATGTCATTCACGATGGCGGCGATGACGTCTTGGCGGCATTTCCGGAATCCAGTTTTGGCAATGGGGGCTCAACTGCAAAGTTGTTTTATCATGCCAAGGCCGATGGCGATGACCGGATTGGCTCCAAGCATCCCACGGTTAAGCCGGTCGATCTTATGCAGTGGCTTTGCCGTCTGATCACACCGCCCGGCGGCCTAATCCTTGATCCATTTGCAGGGACAGGGACCACGGGCGAGGCGGCTTGGCGGGAGGGTTTCCGCGCCGTCTTGATTGAGCGCGAGGCCGAATATCAAGCCGATATTGCCCGGCGCATGGGCCTCGCCGATGCGGGGCACAACACCCGCAAGGGCGCGATTGCGGTCGCGCGCGGGGATGTCCAGGACGCCGGACCCTTGTTCGGAGCGGTGTCATGAGCGCCGCCCCCGCCACAACAGACCTTAGGGCCCTATTCGACTCTGCGCGCGGTGTGGATATCGAGGCGGTGGCGGGGGTGCGGCTGTTCCGCGCCGGGCGGCGATGGCGCGGGCCATGTCCCCTGTGCGGGGCCAGTGCGGGCAAGAAGGCCGATGGGGCCTTTAGTGTCGATAAGCAGGGCGGCCTGTTCTGGTGCCATGCCTGTAACGAGCATGGCGATGTGATTGCGCTCGAACAGGCCCTGCGCGGTGGCACGGCGCGTGAGGCGGCGGAGCGGTTAAGCGGCGGGTCCCTGGTGGCGTTTCGCCCGGCGGTGCCGCAGGCCAGACCGGCCAAGCCGGTCCAGGGCGGGACGCAGTTATCGGGTCGGCTGTGGGATCAGGCCCTGCCGCCGCCGCATCATGATGGCCCAGCGGGACTTCACCCCTTGCGCCGCTATCTGCGCAGCCGGGGCCTTGGCGGGCCGTCTATGGATTCGGCCTTGATGCGATTGCGTTATCTGCCGCGCGCCTATTATGGGCCTGACCCGTTTGATGAGCCAATCTATCTGCCTGCCATGGTGGCCCAGGTGGTGACCGAGGCGGGTCCCACGGGCGGGGTGCATCTGACCTATCTGGACCCCCTGCGCGGCTATGCCAAGACCCAGCTGAGGCCCGGCAAAAAGATGTTTGGGCCGCAAAATGATGGCGATGGCCGCCCCGGCGGGGTCTGGCTGGCGCGCCCGCGCGACGCGCGCGTCCTGGTGGTGGCGGAAGGCATTGAGACTGCCCTGGCGGCGGCAAAATTGCAGGCCGGGGCGTGTCACGTCTTGGCAGCGCTCAGCCTGAACCGCTTGCAGGGCGGGTGGCTTGCCGATCGATGGGGCCGCAAGAATCCCGACCAGGTGGCGGGCGATCCGGATCAGCCCGCCGTGACCTGGGATGTGGCTGAGGCCGGGATTGATGAGGTCTTGATCGCCATTGATCGCGATATGAGCCCGATCGAGGTGCCGGTGCGCGGGCCAACTGGGCGCACGGTTAAGCGCGCGATTGACGGTGAAAAGCGCGCCGCGATCTGTGCGGCCCTGGCCGTGGCCGCATGGCGGGCCCGGCTGGGCGAGGGTGTGGCCGTGCGGGCCATAGCGCCGCCGCCGGGGCTGGATTTCAATGATGCCTTAAAACAACAACTGACCCTGGGAGGGGTGGATGTCTGAATATGGATTTGCGCCCGCGCCAGAAATTGGCGAGCTGGCCCGGTATGAATTGAACGATTTTGGCAATGCCATGCGCTTTATCCGCCTGTGCGGCGGCCAGATTGATGATGCGACCTATGAGATTGATAAGGCCCAGGCGCGGGTTCTGTATCTGCGCGGCAATGGCTGGATCGCTTTCAATGGGCGGCACTGGGACCTGGAGCATGGCGAGGCCATGGCCTATCGCATGGCCAGCCAGATGGCGCGGGGTCTAGTGGGGCAGATCAAGCACAAGATCGACAGTGGTGCCCAGACCGGCGGCAAGAGCGCGGTCGATGCCTATAAGTTCGCGACCGAGAGCGGCAATTCTGGCAAGATCAGTGCCACGCTGAAAATGGCCAGTAATTATCTGGATGTCGGGGTCGATGATTTCGACCAAGACCCGATGAGCCTGAATGTCCTGAACGGCACGCTGCGGTTTGTGCGCGGCCCCGATGGTCTGGGGCGGGTGGTGTTTTTGGATCGCCATGACCCCGCCGACCGCTTTACCCGGATCGCCAAGGCCCGCTGGAACCCAGAGGCGCGCGCGCCGGTGTTTGATGGCGTCCTTGCCTTCGCCCAGCCGGAAATGGATATGCGGACCTATCTGCAGCGGGTGATGGGCTATTGCGCCACCGGGGATACGTCCGAACAAAAATTCTTTGTCTTTCAAGGCAAGGGCGGGGATGGAAAGTCGACCATTGTCGGGGCCGTGCGTGAGACGCTGGGCAGCTATGCCACCACGGTGGCGATAGAGACCTTTCTGGATACGGGACTGCGGCGCGGCGGCGAGGCCAGCCCTGACATAGCCGCCCTGGCTGGCGATACGCGCCTTTTATCGTCCGGTGAGCCGCCGTCTGGGGCCAAGTTGGCGGCGGGGGCGATCAAGCAATACACAGGCGGTGGCAAGATCAAGGCGCGCCAGCTGCGCGAGGCCTTGTTTGAGTTTGCCCCGGTCGGCAAGCCCCTGATCGAGTGTAATCGCAAGCCCCTGATCAATGACACCGATGACGGTATATGGCGACGGCTCAAGATACTCTTATTCCGCAAACAGGTGCCGGAGGGTCAGAGGGATGGCCACCTGCCTGCCAAGCTCAAGGCTGAGGCCGATGGCATATTGGGCTGGCTGGTCGAGGGTGTGATCGGCTGGATGAATGAGGGCCTGATTGATCCGCAAGATGTGAAAGATGCGGTCGAGGACTATAGGCGCGGGGCCAATCCATTCGCGCAATGGATGCAGGATCGGCTCGAGATCGGGGCCGATTACAAGATCTCGGCCACCGAATTATTCGATGACTATAAGGCTTGGATGGATGCCGAGGGCCATGAAAAGCCAATGAGCCAAAAGGGCTTTGGCGCGGCCCTGGGCGATCAGCAAATCATTCTGGCGGGCAAGAATGCCCAGGGCAAGAAGATGCGCAAGGGCGCGCGCCTGAATCCCAAGGGCGGCTCGGAAGGCTATGCGGCGGCGCGGGCAGGCGAGGGCGCTGCGTCCCCCGTTCTGGGCCATGATCAGGGGACAGACGATTGGGTTTAAAACACAGACCATAACAGACCATAGGGCGATGGTCTGTGGTCAAGGCGGGCCGGAGGGGCGGTTTACGGACGATTGTCTGTCTGTGGTGGCCCGCTTGGTCCGTTCGGTAAGGTGTTGATTATGTTGCGATAACAGACCTTACAGACCATCCAGACCTTGCGCCGGGGAAGTCTATATAGGCGCACGTCGCGCGC
>JBIIZD010000072.1:0-15018 GCA_044346445.1 Caulobacteraceae bacterium | reverse complement strand
AATGATCAGGGGCATTCCAACATCGGTGTGCAAGACGCTGCCGTCTTGAATATTGGTATTTTCACCGATTTCGATAGGATCATTATCGCCGCGAACAGTAACATTGAACCAAATACTGGCATTGTTTTTCAAGACCACATTACCAATGACCGTAGCATTGGGCGCTATCCAGTAATTGCTTTCTGAGGGCAAGACCGGCGTCTTGCCGTCCAGGCTGTATACAGTCATCCGTGCACCCCATATTAAAAAAATGTCGAAAATTAACCCGTTGGAAACGGCTTTTATGCGATAATAATACAGCGACTCAGCTTGGCTATAGCCATTATGGGTTCAGGGTCTGTATCTGGCCTCGCCGAGGTTGGACCAGGTCCATTTTACGGAGCATGGTGTGTTTCGACTGGCCAGATTTGACCACCCAGCCCCACGGTTTTTGGGGCTTGATCTGACCCCACCGGGCATTGACCCCGGCCCTGCCGATCTAACCCTCCAAACCTGCCCAAAGAGCGGTCCATTGCGGATACGCTCTTTTTTATTGTCCTTTTCCCTGACCTGATACGGAGAGTCTCATGACCAAACGGGCCCTAAAGAGAATGGTGCGCGAAGGTGAATTTGATGCCGGACAATTTGAAGACGCCAAGGTTCGGCGTCTGCCCATCGAGCGGGGCTGGTCCCCGATTGGTAGCGCCCCCCAAAGGGATGAAGATCGCGATCAGGCCTATGTAAAGACGATAAAACCCAAATCACCCGGGCAAAAACAATTGATGGAGGCCATCGACGCCAAGGCCCTGGTCATGGCGCTCGGTCCGGCAGGCACGGGCAAGACCTATCTGGCCATTGCCAAGGCCGTCGAGGCGCTGGAGGCGGGCACGGTTGGCCGCATCGTCCTGTCGCGCCCAGCCGTCGATGCCGGCGAGTCGATTGGTTATCTGCCCGGCGATATGGAGGACAAGCTGGCCCCTTATCTGCGGCCTCTGTTTGATGCCTTGACCGACCGCTTATCGATGAAGCGGGTGCGCGCCCTGATGGCTGAAGGCGCAATCGAGATTGCACCGGTCGGATTTATGCGCGGGCGGACCTTGAATAATGCCTTTGTGGTGCTGGACGAGGCCCAGAACTGTACCTATGCCCAGCTCAAAATGCTGCTGACGCGTTTGGGCTGGCACTCAACCATGATTGTCACCGGCGACCCGAATCAGTCTGACCTCCTGCCCGGCGTCTCGGGCCTAGCGGACGTGGCCAACCGGTTTGAGGCCTTGGACAATATCGCGGTGGTGCGGCTGTCGGATGTCGATATTGTCCGCCATCCGCTGGTGGCCGAAATGCTCGGCGTCTTGTAGTGGCAAAAACCCTTCCCCTGCTTGCGGGGGAAGGGGCCTTGGCTAGGCGTCCAGATCTTCGGCGAGAATGGCCATTTCGAACATGAAGGAGCCGTCCTCGTCCTCGTCTTGATAGATTACGCCAATAAACTCATCGCCGACATAGACCTCGGCGGAGTCTTTTTGCTTTGGCCGGGCCTTGAGGCTGAGCGTGGTATTGGCAAAAGTGCGCTTGAGATGGGCCTCAATGCGGGCCATGTCCTTGGCGTCCACGGGATAGCTCCTGAAAATTCGTCCGATTGGGTCCCTAGATCACATAGTCATAGACCGCGTCAGCAAGGGTGTGATCCATGCTCTTAGCAGGCTGATCCCCAGTGGGGCAATTGACCAAACGCGCAGGCACGCCTGCTGCGGTACAATGGGGCGGAACAGGCTTGAGCACGACCGAGCCTGAGGCAATCTTGGCATAGTCACCGATCTGGATATTACCCAAGACCTTGGCCCCCGCGCCAAGCAGAACGCCGCGCCCGATCTTGGGGTGGCGATCGCCGCGTTCGGCGCCTGTGCCGCCAAGGGTTACGCCATGCAGCATGGACACATCATCGCCAACCACGGCGGTCTCGCCGATCACAATGCCTGTGCCGTGATCGAAAAACACGCCGGACCCGATCACAGCCCCGGGGTGAATATCGAGCTGGAACAGTTCCGACACACGGCTTTGCAAATAATAGGCCAGGGTCTCGCGCCCTTGTCCGTACAACCAATGGGCAATGCGATAGGCTTGCAAGGCCATAAAGCCCTTAAAGAACAAGAAGGGCTGGACATAGCCCTTGCAGGCGGCATCGCGTTCAAACACGGCGCGCAGATCGGCCTGGGCCTTATCGACCAGGCTGGGATCAGCGGCATAGGCCTCTTGCGCAATCTCGCGCACACTCATGGCCGGGAGTTCCTGATCGCCAAGCTTGCGCGCCAATTGATAGGACAAGGCGCAGCCTAGCCCATCATGCTTGAGCACGACCGCATTGACCAAGGAGGCCATGGACGGCTCGGACTTGGCCAGATGGGCCGCCTCATTGCGCAAAGCGACCCAGACCGAGGTCATGGTTTGCGGCGATACGACTTCAAAGCGCTTTGACATGACGCTGTCTCCCCAGTCCAATAGGTCGCTAGTCTAGCATATGCTGGGCCAGATCGCCCATAATCTCACCTTCCCGCGCCATATAATAGGCCCGCAAAAGCAGGGTCTGGGTGATCAGGTCACGCATATGTCCTGACATGGCCAGTCTCAAGGCCTGTTTAAAGGGCACCCTGGCCAGCGCAATCTCTTCGGTATCATCGGGCGCGAGGTCCACGGCGCTAAGGCCTGTGGCAATATAGCCAATGCCTTTTTCGTCCGTAACCGAATTGGACACATCAAAGGCAATAACCTCCTGCCAATGCGCCGCCGCCAGCCCCGCCTCCTCGGCCAGTTCGCGCTTGGCCGAGATCAAGGGGTCAATATCAAGCGGCCCGCCGCCTTCTGGCACTTCCCAGGAATAGGCTTGCAATGGAAAGCGGTGCTGTCCAACCAGGGTGATGGTGCCGTCAGAATGCAACGGCAATATGCCAATCGCCAGATTCTTCATGCCGATCAGGCCATAAAGGGCAGGCTTGCCGGTTGGGGCCACGGCATCAAATTCGCGCACCGTGATCCAGGCATTGTCATAAATCGGACGTAGGCCAAGCCTTTGCCAAGGCCTGCCCTTGGCGGTCATCCAGTCTGGCTTGGAGGTCATGAGCGCCTCTGGGGTCGCGGCCTTGGCCATTGTTGAAACACGCAGATGCTTATACTTAAGGCTCACGCGCCCGCTTGTCATGAAAGTCTTGTCCATGTCGCTCAATCTGCCGCACGAGTTCGAATTTGGCCAAGCCATCCCCCTTGGCGAGCGCCAACAGGGCGTTTTGAACTTTCTGGCAACCCGGCGGTCCGCCTCGGCTCTAGCCCTGACCGAGCCTGGCCCCGACGGCGCGCAACTGGCCGATCTCTTGCGGCTGGCCGCACGGGTCAGTGATCATGGCAAGCTGTTTCCTTGGCGCTTTATCGTTTTGCAAGGCGAGGCCAAGGCTAGGTTTGCCGAAGGCTTGCGCGCTATCGCCAAGACCCGGCCCGATGCGGACAAGGCACAATCTGCTCTGGGCAAGATGATCAATCCGCCGCTGGCCGTGGCCGTCATCTCCAGCCCAAAGCCGGGCAATATCGCCGAATGGGAACAGGTCCTATCGTCTGGAGCCGTCTGCGCCAGCCTGGTCAATGCCGCCAGCGCGGCAGGCTTTGGCGCAAACTGGATCACCGACTGGTATGCCTATGACCAAGCCGCCACCGCCTTTCTGGGCATAGCTGCAGCAGAACGCGTCGCGGGCTTTATCTATATCGGCACCCCCAAGGACGCCCCGCTGGAGCGGCCCCGGCCAAATCTGGCCGCCCTGACCACGGTCTGGGGGGCCTAGGGCTTCATGGCCTCGGCGACGGCCAAGACTGCAGCCCGGCGCGCGGGCATGGACTTGTCGAGCATGGCCTGAACCAAGGCTAGGATATGCGCCGGTGCCAGATCGGGTCGTCCTGAATTAAACGGCGGGGCCGGGGCATATTCGAGCACCAGCTGAATGGCTTGGGCCGCATCCGCGCCCGCGACCTCGGCCACCACGGTCAAGGCAAAATCGATCCCGGCTGTGACCCCGCCGCCGGTTATGATATGGCTGTCGCGCACCACCCGGCCCTCATCGGCAATCGCGCCAAATACGCCGAGCATGTCGCGCCAAGCCCAGTGACAGGCCGCGCGCCTACCCTTGAGTAGGCCACAAGCCCCGAGCGCAAGCGAGCCATTACAGACAGAAGTGACAAAGCGCGCGCCCTTGGCCAGCCGCGTGACCTGGCCGATAAATTCGGGGTCTGACATGGCATCGGTGACGCCATAGCCGCCCGGCACACAGATCATGTCGCAGGCTTCAATATCAGCCAGTTTTTGCAGGCTGGAAAACTCAATCCCGCCATCGGTCTTAACCGACCCACCGGTCGCGCTGGCCAGACTGATCCTTGCGCCGGGCATACGGCTAAAGACCTGGTGCGGCCCAGTAAAATCGAGCTGGGTCAGGTTGGGAAAAAGGGCAAAAACAATATGAAAGCTTTGGTCGGTCACGGTCGGGCTCCAAAAGGGTTCCAGCCACTTAAACCCAAGGCCGGATTTCTGCCAAGCGCTTGACCTTTGAGGGGCTAGTCCGCCAAATGCGCGCCTGTCTGCCTGAGCCGATCAGGCCAAATAAAAAAAGGCCAAGCCATGACCATTTCCGCCGCGCGCAAGACCATTTTCATTAGCGGCGGGGCCAGCGGTATTGGCCTGGCCACGGCAAAGCTTTTTGCCGCCAAGGGCTGGTTTGTCGGCCTTGGCGATATTGATGAGCCAGGCCTAGCGGCTGCGGTCAGTGCGCTGGGCACAGACAATGCTATGGGCGTTCGCTTGGATGTGCGCCGTCCCGCCGACTGGACCTCGGCCCTTGCCGCCTTCGACATGGCCACCGACGGGCGACTTAATGCCCTGATGAATAATGCCGGTATTGCCCGTTATGGCTGGTTTGAGGACATTGCCCCAGACGAGGCGGATCTGGAGATCGATATCAATATCAAGGGCGTCATCTATGGGGCCTATGCCAGCCTGGAGGCGCTGAAACGCACCCCCGGATCAACCTTGATCAATGTCTCGTCTTGCGCAGGGCTCTATGGCGCGTCCAAGCTGGCCGTCTATGCCGCAACCAAGTTTGCCGTGCGCGGCCTTTCCGAGTCGCTCGATATCGAGTTCTCGCGCCTTGGGGTCAAGGTGCGCTGCATCATGCCCTGGTTTGTTGAGACCCCCATCCTCGATGCTGGCGCGCGCGGCACCAATGAGGCGATCCGCGACGTGCTCAAGGGCGCAAACTTCCCCGTCTATACGGTGGAAGAAGCCGCACAGGTGGTCTGGGACAGCATCGAGGCTCCCGGCCTGCACCATCTGGTCGGCAAGCGCGCCAAGGATCTGCGCTTTGCCGCCCGCTTCTTTCCCAATGGGATCAGGAAACAGATGAAGGCTGGGCTGGCGGCGTCTTGATCGTGGATTGAGAGGTTTCTGTCGGCTTGACCGTCGAGGTGGCTGGCGGGACTGGTTCCTGCACGGCGGACTTGGCCGGCGCGGGCTCTGGCGCGGGCTCGGCCATCTGAGGCACAAGGCTGGCATAGACCGGCTTGTTCATCACATCGATCACGGGCTGGGCCGTGTCGGCCTGATCGGGCTGGGCCTGGGCCCGGCCACTAAAGCGATAAAACACATGCAGGCCGATCTGGGCCACCTGTAGCAGGCTGCTACCCCATTGCGGAGCGACATGGGTGGCGTGGAAATGGGTGGCATTGCCAATACTGGTCATGACCGCCCCGTCCAAAGCCCTTGCAGCAACCCGCTCGGCCCGGTGCCAAGCCGCAGAGTCCCGACGCCGGTTTTGCGAACCGTCACAGGCAAAACTGAACTGACAGGCCCGCCCGCCTTGGGTGCGCTGGAACACTACGGCGCAAACCGTCTTGGGGAAGGCCGGATGGCGAACCCGATTGAGCACGACCTGGGCAACGGCGGCTTGGCCCGAGGGCGTTTCGCCACGGGCCTCGTAATACACAGCGCGAGTCAGACAATCGAGATCGCGCGCTTCACGCAAGGCGTCTGACCTCTGCAAGGGATAGGGCTTGGCTGCGGCGGCGGGCGCATAATTGGCCTGTAAGGCCAGGTGCCGCACTTCCAGCTTGCCGCTCGCAACGCCGTCAATACTGGCGCGCCGCTCCAGCCGGGCGCTCAAGACAGCGGTCTGAAGGTCGCGGCGCGTGGCGCTGGGCACAAATCCGGTATCATGGCGCAAGGCCATTTGCAGGACCGAGCCGGTTGAGGTCTTAACCCCGGCCCGCAGGGCCTGATCGGAAAATCCGCCCGAAGCGGCCCCGGCAAGGCGCTCTATCTTGGCGTGGGTGGACACAGCTTGTGCCATGCCCCCAACCAAATAGCTTGCACCAAGCGCCAATCCAACAGCCGATCCTAGGGATGCGGCGACGATCAGCGCGCGCGGATTCGCACGAGCTCCAGATTCAAACGACAAAACGATCGTGTCCTATGTGGCGAGAGCCAGTGCGCTCTCCTTGGTAGTCATCTCTAGGTTCGAATAGTCTACTCTAGAACCTAAAAACGGCGGCTTAACCGGGTCACGACTTGGTTAGAAACCGACGAGGAGGGTTCCTATGCCGAGTTGGGCGCGGCTTGACAAGCTTTTTCGGATTTTATGGTTAATGCAAATTTAGCGGTCTGGGCGCAAAACCCCCGATGGCATTTGATTAAATAGAAGTTTTTGCGGAGAATGAAATTTACCAGCCACTGGTCATATTCTGCCCAAAGCCCTAGATTAGGGCCATGAACCGATCGGATAATAGCCATCAAGCCCCTCTGGGAGTCGAGGAAGCGTCAGCGCGATTCGTCCATGATTCTGCCAGTGCCCCCGCGCTTTGGATGCCCCATAGGCCATCGCGTCCAAACAAGTCCGAAGGCGGCCGAAGGTTCAATCTGGTCAGTCACTATAGTCCGGCAGGCGATCAGCCCACCGCGATTGCCGAGCTTTGCGCAGGCCTAGAGCGCGGTGAAAGCGATCAGGTGCTCTTGGGTGTGACCGGCTCTGGCAAGACCTTTACCATGGCCAAGATTATCGAGCAGACCCAGCGGCCAGCCCTGATCCTTGCGCCAAACAAGACCCTGGCCGCCCAACTCTATAGCGAGTTCAAAAGCTTTTTCCCCGACAATGCGGTGGAATATTTCGTCAGCTACTATGATTATTACCAGCCCGAAGCCTATGTGCCGCGTACCGACACCTATATCGAAAAAGACTCCTCGATCAATGAACAGATTGACCGGATGCGCCATGCCGCCACCCGCTCTGTACTGGAGCGCGATGATGTGATTGTGGTGGCCTCGGTCAGTTGCATTTACGGTATTGGCTCGGTCGAAACCTATACGGCCATGACGTTTACCCTTCAGGTCGGGGACCGGATCGAGGACCGCAAGCTGATGGCCGATCTGGTGGCCCAGCAGTATAAGCGCAATGATCAGGCGTTTGAGCGCGGCACCTTTCGCCGCCGGGGCGATGTGATCGAGATCTTTCCTGCCCACTATGAAGACCGGGCCTGGCGCGTCAGCCTGTTTGGCGATGAGGTTGAGGCGATCAGCGAGTTCGATCCCCTGACCGGCAAAAAGACCGCTGACCTGCCTCAGATCAAGATCTATGCCAATAGCCACTATGTGACGCCGCGCCCGACCCTGAAACAGGCCATGGTCTCGATCAAGGACGAGCTAAAAACCCGGCTGGAATGGATGCATGCCAATGGCAAGCTGTTAGAGGCACAAAGGCTGGAACAGCGCACCACTTTCGATCTGGAAATGATGGAGACGACCGGCTCCTGCGCCGGGATTGAAAACTATTCGCGCTATCTGACCGGCCGCAGACCCGGCGAGCCTCCGCCGACCTTTTTCGAATATATCCCGGACAATGCCCTATTATTTACCGACGAGTGCCACGTCACCGTCTCGCAGATCGGGGCCATGTATAAGGGCGACTATAGCCGCAAATTCACCCTGGCTGATTACGGGTTTCGTCTGCCGTCCTGCTTAGACAACCGGCCCCTGAAGTTTGAGGAATGGGACGCCATGCGGCCCCAGACCGTGCACGTCTCGGCAACCCCTGCGCGCTGGGAGCTGGAGCGGACCGGCGGGGTGTTTGTCGAACAGGTGATCCGCCCCACGGGCCTGATCGACCCGCCTGTCGAGGTGCGTCCTGTGACCAAGGACGGGGCCAGCCAGGTGGATGACGTTATTGACGAGTGCCGCAAATGCGCCCTGCTTGGCCAGCGCGTCCTAGTAACGGTCCTGACCAAGAAGATGGCCGAAGACCTGAGCGAATACATGCACGAGCAGGGCCTGCGCGTGCGCTATATGCACTCTGATGTCGATACCATGGAGCGGATCGAAATCATCCGGGACCTAAGGCTTGGGGCCTATGATGTTCTGGTTGGGATCAATCTGTTGCGCGAGGGGCTCGATATTCCCGAATGCGGCCTGGTCGCCATATTGGACGCCGACAAGGAAGGCTTTTTGCGCTCTGAGACCAGCCTGATCCAGACCATTGGCCGGGCGGCGCGCAATATTGACGGACGGGTCATCCTCTATGCCGACCGCATTACCGGCTCGATGGAGCGGGCCATGGCGGAAACCAATCGCCGCCGCGAGAAGCAGAACGCCTTCAATATTGCCAATGGAATTACCCCCGAAAGCGTGCGCCGCGACATTAAGGACATTCTGAACAGCCCCTATGAGCGCGGCGACCGCGTCACCATTCCGGCGGGCGTATCCGAAGACGCACGACCCTTCCTGGGCTCCAACTTCCAGACCACGCTGAAGGACCTGGAGACCAGGATGCGGGCGGCTGCGGCAGATCTCGAATTTGAGACCGCCGCCCGGATGCGAGACGAGATCAAGCGCCTGAAACTGATGGAACTCGATTTTGCCAAGGACCAGCTTGGCGGCTAGGCCAAAGCAAGGTCGCGCTGCATCCCCGACCCGGGTCAGGGATGCTTATGACGCTTGGATGGTGACTATACCAACTCAATAGCCATGGCGGTCGCTTCACCGCCGCCAATGCACAGGCTAGCGACGCCGCGCTTGCCACCACTGGCCTGAAGCGCCGATAAGAGGGTGGTCAATATCCGCGCGCCCGAAGCACCAATCGGATGGCCAAGGGCACAGGCCCCGCCGTTCACATTGAGCTTGTCATGCGCGATTGCCAAATCCTGCATCGCAATCATGGCCACGACAGCAAAGGCCTCATTGACTTCGAACAGGTCAACATCGGCCACGCTCCAGCCTGCCTTATCCAGCACCTTGCGCATGGCCGGCACCGGGGCGGTCGTGAACAGGCCAGGCTCATGGGCATGTGCAGCATGAGCGACAAGCTTGGCAATGACCGGCAGGCCCAAACGCTCGGCAACCGACGCGCGGGTCATGATCAAGGCCGCCGCACCATCGGAAATGGAGCTGGAATTCGCCGCCGTCACCGTGCCGTCACGGCTAAAGGCAGGCTTCAAGGTCGGTATCTTTGCCAGATCGACCTTCATAGGGGCCTCATCGGTATCGACGTGCTCAACGCCCTTACGGGTCGTGACCTCGACGGCAACAATCTCGCGCTTGAAGGCGCCGGTCTCGACCGCGCGCCTTGCCCGGGTCAGGCTTTCAACCGCATAGGCATCTTGAGCCGCCCGCGTGAACTGATAGGCCCCAGCCGCTTCTTCGGCGAATACGCCCATCAGTTTGCCGGGGCTGTAGGCGTCCTCAAGGCCGTCGAGATACATGCTGTCAGACACGACATCATGACCAATGCGCGCGCCGCCGCGATGCTTGGCCAGCAAATAGGGCGCGCCACTCATGCTTTCCATGCCGCCAGCGACCACAATGTCCGAGGACCCCGCCGCCAGCGCATCGTGCGCCATAATCGCCGCCTGCATGCCGCTGCCGCACATCTTATTGACCGTCGTTGCCGTAACGCTCAGAGGCAGAACCGCGCCGAGGGCCGCCTGCCGGGCCGGCGCCTGACCAAGGCCAGCGGGAAGGACGCAGCCCATAATGATCTGGTCAATCTGATCGCCTTTCAGCCCGGCCCGCTCCAGAGCCGCCTTAACAGCCACGGCCCCAAGCGCCGTAGCCTTGACACTGGACAGACTGCCCTGAAATGCGCCCATGGGTGTGCGGGCATAGCCAATAATGACAATGGGATCAGACGCGGACATGGCTATCTCCAAAATAACAAAACACGAAATGTTTAGGCGCTATAGACCGCGACCGTCGAGGCGATGAAGCCACCTCCAAGAACCCGGTCACCATCGGTGCTGGGGTCATAAAGGACGCAGGCCTGACCAGGTGCTACACCCTCTTCGGCCTGGTCAAACTGGACCTGCACCTGATCAGCAACCATGGCCAGCCTGGCCAATCGCGGCTCGCGGGTCGACCTGACCCGGGCCAAGACCGCCTGTCCGTCGCGCGCGGCCTGATCGATGCTTGGTTGATCTCCCAGCCAATTGATTTCCTTCAAGATCAGCGCGCCCGTCAAAAGCGCCTCGCGCGGGCCGACAATGACCTGACGACGGTCGGCATCGATCTTGACGACGAACAAGGGCTCACCGACGGCCACGGCAAGGCCGCGCCTTTGGCCCACCGTATAGCGGGTTACGCCCTCGTGCTGACCCAAGACGCGCCCATCAAGATGCACAATCTCGCCGGGGACAGCGCCTTGAGGCCTTAGCTTGTCGATCAAGGTCACATAGCGGCCTTCGGGCACAAAACAGATGTCCTGGCTATCGGGCTTGTCCGCCACGGCCAAACCCAGATTGGCGGCGATGGCACGTACCTGGGGCTTGGGCAAACCGCCCAGGGGAAAGCGCACAAAATCTAACTGGTCTTGGGTGGTCGCAAACAAGAAATAGCTCTGGTCCCGGGCCGGATCGACGGCGCGCAGCAACCGCGCGGGCGCGCCGGCATCTTGCTCGCGCCGGACATAGTGACCGGTTGCCATGGCCACGGCACCAAGGTCTCTGGCCATATCCAGCAGATCGCGAAACTTGACCGTCTGGTTGCAGCGTATGCAAGGAATCGGCGTCTCGCCGCGCAGATAGGAGTCTGCAAAGTCCTCGATTACGGCTTGCCGAAACCGGCTTTCATAATCGAGCACATAATGGGCAATCCCCATGCGCTCGGCCGCCGTGCGCGCATCATGTATGTCTTGACCCGCACAACAGGCCCCGCGCTTTTCGATCGCAGCGCCGTGGTCGTAAAGCTGAAGGGTCACGCCCACCACGTCATAGCCCGCCGCCTTTAAAAGCGCCGCAGCTACAGTTGAGTCGACGCCGCCAGACATGGCCACGACAATGCGCGTCCCGACGGGCAGGCCAACCGCCTGCCGCGCCGCCTCGATTGCGCCTAAGGGACTAAGCCCCTCAAGGGTCTGGTTGAACATGGCCATGCGTGAAATCCGATCTTGATGCGCTATCTAGCGCCAAAAGACCGGTTTGCCGAGACCCTGGCGCGTCTTAACGCAAGAAGTTAAGCAAGGATGAGCTTTTGAGGGCGTTAAAGACCTCGGTTGACGCCTGAACCGCGTCGCGGGCGCGTTGAACCTTCGAAATCGCCTCGGCCTCATTCACATCAGATATTTGGCCAATGACGCTGTCATAAAAGTCGCGGCGATGGGTCTGGCGGGTCAGGTTGGCTTGAACATTCTTGTTCAATGCGCCGTTTTCAGCCGTCTGGTTGGTGATGCTGGAACGGGCCGTTTCAAACACAGCGATCTGGGACGTGAGAAACGTCGATTGCGCCGTCGTCAGCGGGTCTGTGAAGTCGCCATTGATGTTGACATAGTCCTGAATGTTTTTGAACGCGGTCATGATCGGCGTGCCAAGATCATTGGCCAAAAAACCGATTGTGATCGTAGAACTGCCATCAAACTGATTGGACTGTGCCAGATCATCATTGTCGAAAACACTGGCGACCGTGGTGGCACCGAGGTCGGCAAGGGTCGAGATATTAACCGGCTTGGTGTTGAAATTTGAGCCAGAGAACAGGTATCTATCCTCGTGCTGCGCATTGAGCGCGCCAACAATATCGCCAAACTGGATCTTCAATTCGGTCAAAAGATTAGCACCCGAGGCCAGACCAATCGCCTGGATCACGGCCTGTTTGGCGGCGGTGGTTGCATCCGCCATCCTGGTCATGAAAAGGTCCTGCGTCTCCAGTTGGCGTCTTGTATCCTCAAGCGAGGCGATAAAGGAGTCGGTCTTGGCACGCGCAGACTGGGTTGCGACCAGGGTTTGCGCCCTGCCGTTAAAGCCACTTAAATCCCCGGCAAGCTTGCCCGTGGTGACCTGGTTTTGCGCTTTGACCTGATCGACCAGCTTATTCATTATGGTCGTGGTGACGCCCGAATAGCTATTTGCTGTGCCTATGCGAACCATAACCTAGCCTCCAACCATGTTTAGAAGGATGTCGTAAATGTCTTTCGCCGCCGTTACCAACCGGGCCGACGCGCTATAGGATTGCTGATAGGTGGTCAGCTTGGCCAATTCCTCATCGCGATTGACGTCTTCATCTGCGGACCTGCGGTTTTCGATCTCGGTCGCGATAGATTGGGCATTGGTCTGGGCTGTTTGGGCCAGACTGGCGCGCTGGGCCAAGGCCCCAGCCACCTGGGCCGCGTACTGGCTGATGGTTTTAACGCCGCCCAATATATTCCCAGCCGGGTCAAAACTGGCCAAGGCATTGCCAGAATTGGCGAGGGCTTGCGCGCCCCGACCATCGCCGATCTTTAGGTTTGCCGAGCCAACCGCCGGTGCAAGATCAAGCTTGGCCAAGGCCAACCGGCCAGGATCGGCGGCAATATCACTGCGCACAGCATAACCGAACAACCGCGAAGCCCGCTGATTGTCGCCCAGACCGAATAATTGACTGATGGATGGACCCGCAACGCCTCGGATCGTTGTGTCGGACAGGACTGAAACACGGATCGCCGCGCTGCCAGAGGGCGTAAACTTCAACCGGCCAACCGCATCCAGCGCATAGCTGCCATACTGACCAACCCCGGTATTGACATCATTCATCGCCGTCAAAAGCGCAGCCATGGTCGTAACCGCGGGTGTGGTGATACTGGTATCGACCAAGGTCTTGCCGGAGGGATCGCTCAGGCGCAGACTCAAGACCTTGCCGGGCGTAAAGCCTGGGTCACTGGTCCCGGTCATGCCCGTATCATAGCTGGCAATGCCCGCGGCCTGGACCAGATCATTCAAGCCGAAAAACTGACTAAAGCCTCTACCGGCCTTGGCGGCAGGCGTGGTCGCATCATCGGCAAACGCCAATCCCTTGCCCGCTGCCGCCGTCAGGGTCAGGGCATCACTGGCAAAACTTGCAGACCCATCTGTGCCCAAGGCCGTATTCAGCACCGCCAAGAAACTGGCGGGCGTAAAGGCGGTAGGGGCGGCCACGCCCACAGTGATCGTGCCCGCTGTAAAATCGATCTTGATCGATTTGGCGATCAGATTGGTGCTGGAATCCATCACGGCAAGGGTGGTTTGGCCGGTAAAACCCGACAGGCCCGTGGTCAGGTCCAGGCCCGTATTGCGCCCCGCTAGGGTTTGCAGCGCAGGCACGGCTGAGGCCGCATTATGCGCCCGGTTCAGCTCTTCGGCGGCATGGCTAACCAATTCACCCAGCTGGTTCATCATGGCCGGGATTTGGGTGTCGCGCACCTGCATCAGGCCAATCATTTCGCCGCTGCGCATCCGGTCCATTAGCGATTTGGCCGTGCCGCCCGCCTCGGTCACCGTCACATCGCCAAACCCGCTGGCCTTAGGGACATAGGCCAGACTGGCCGGACCGTTCAGGCTGACCAGATTGAGGCCGTCGCCTCCCAATATGCCAACCCCGCCCTGCGGCGCGTTCAAAACCCGGATGTCCATCAGCGAGGACAGGGTCTTGATCAGCACGCCCTGGGCATTGATCGCGCCGGTGGCATCGGCATTGACTGCGGTCGCGGCGCGGATGTCGAGATTGAACTGGTCAATGTCTGACAAGAGCCCGTTTATCGTCTCGATATTCGACCCTATTTGACCATCGGCCTCGGACTGAAGGGTCTGCAAGGATGTGTATATAAAGCGGCTCTGATCGAGAAAGCCGGTAATGTCTGCCACCGCATGGGACTTTTTCAGACCGTCCGTGGGAGTGGCGCTTAACGTGTTGAAGTCACTATAAATCGTGTCGAGTTGGTCGAAGACAGTGCCACCCGCCGTGGGGTCGCCAAAATAGGACTGGGCTCTATCGATCATGTCGGACCCGATCTTGGCCTTGCCCAGATCGGCCGCCGCGCCATAGCCTGCGGCTTCCAAAAAGCTATTGGCCGCCCGGCGGATGCGCGCAATCTCAACGCCCGCCCCGACCCCGCCTGAGCGATAGGCGGTCTGGTCGACCAGTTTGCGAACATAGCCCGGCGTATCGACATTGGCGAGATTGTCGGCAACGATGCGCATATTGGTCTGGGCCGCATTAAGCCCAGAAGTGCCAATATTGAGTATGGAATTAATAGACATCAGCAATGCTCCCTCGGGCAAGGCACTGTCGCGCCGCCAGTCGGCATTTTTTGCCGCCCACTCGGCAGGCTTGAGGCCATGCCTGTGCAGCCCGGCAGTATAAGCTTCCGATAAAACGCAATTTTCGACACCTAGAGCTTGAGCCAGGCCTTCGCAAAACAAAGGCAAGCTCAATCAAGCAAGCCGCGTGCCAACTGCCCGGCCTGGAGACAAAACCATCGAAGCGGCAATCGCCCCCTGCCCTCGCGTCACCGGGCAAAAATGGGTGGGCTGCAAAATATCGCCATCCAGCACCCCGCGCCGCCCGCCTGAAATAGGCCGTAAAAACAATGGGCCAAAGGGCAATCAAAACTTGGCCCGAACCTTGCTTGTTACGGCTTGAGCGATCGGGAAAGCCTTTTTCTTACGCGCAATCCGTCAACCCTTGGCCCATGAGCTGACCAATCCTATGCAAGTTGCGAGCACGATCCTCAATGCAATCGCATTGGCCCT
>JBIIZD010000151.1:0-3988 GCA_044346445.1 Caulobacteraceae bacterium | reverse complement strand
GCGGCACCAATGCCTCCTTAGTGTTCAAGAAGGTTCAGTGACCGACGCCGCCGGTAGCCCTAACCCCCCTCCAGGCCCTAGCGGTCTGGCCCGGGTCCTGGGGACGGGGCGGCTGAAGATTGCGCTGTTTGCAGCCATTCCCATGGCGCTTATGCTCGGCGTACTGGTCTTAAGCGTCCTGATCAGTTTTTCTGGACCTGGCCCTAGCCCGAGCCCAACCCAGCTTGTCTTTGCTGAGGGCTCCAACCTGCCGCAGATCGCCAAAAGCCTTGATCAGGGCGGGGTGATCAGCACGGCGACCGGCTTTGTCATTGCGGCCAAATTGACCGGGGCCTCTCGCCGCCTGAAGGCGGGCGAGTATGAATTCCCGGCCCATGCGTCCATGTCCAAGGTCTTGGACATGATCCATCGTGGCCAAACCGTGCGGCGGCAGATCACCTTACCAGAAGGCATAACCTCGGCCATGGTGGTCGATATCTTGCGCGCCAATAAGTATCTGACGGGCCCTGTGACCGAACCGCCCGAGGGCTCAGTCCTGCCCGAGACCTATCAGATCAAGCGCGGTGAGAGCCGCAAACAGGTCCTGGCCCGGATGATGGCCGCGCAAGACGCATTGCTGGCCAAGCTCTGGCCCGCGCGGCAATCTGGCCTGCCCTTTAAGTCTGTATATGAGGCTGTGATCATGGCCTCGATCGTCGAGAAGGAAACGGGGCTGGCAAAAGAGCGCCCGCACATTGCGGCTGTGTTTATCAATCGCCTGCGGCTTGGCATGCGTCTGGAAACCGACCCGACCATAATTTATGGCCTGACCAAGGGACGCCCGCTTGGGCGCGGCTTGCGACGCTCAGAACTCTTGGCCAAGACGGCTTATAATACCTATGCCATTAGCGGACTGCCGCCCACACCGATTGCCAATCCGGGCAAGGCTGCGCTTGAAGCCGTGCTCAATCCGCTCAAGTCTGATGATTTGTTCTTTGTCGCCGATGGCTCGGGCGGCCATGCGTTTGCCACCACCTATGACGAGCACACGCGCAATGTCGCCAATTGGCGCAAGATTGAGCGCGCCGCAGCCATACAGCAGGGCCGCTGAGCATGGCCATTCAGGGCATGACTGGGTTTGGACGCCATGAGGCCAGTCTTGGGGCCTGGAGCTGGGCAATAGAGGCGCGCTCAGTCAATGGTCGCAATCTGGAGGTCCGGTTTCGCGGGCCGCCGGGCTTTGACGGTCTGGAGCGCGCGGCGCGAGAGGCAGCGGCAAAGCGGTTTCAGCGCGGCCAACTGACCCTTAGCCTGCAAGCCAAACGCCGCGAGGCCGGGGGGCTGGTTCAGGTCAATGGCGAACAATTGGCGCGGTATCTGGCGCTGATCGGGCCGCTTGTGGCCCAGGGCAAGGCGGGTTTGCCGAGCGCCGATGGCTTATTGGCTTTGCGCGGCGTGTTGGAAATATCCGAAGAGACCGATGATCCGCAGATCAAGGCCCAGATTGAAGCGGCCATGGCGACCTCTATTGAGCATGCTATGGACGCCTTGCTGGGGGCACGGCTAGAGGAGGGCGCGGCCCTAATGCCGGTCTTGCTTGGTCTGGTGGACCAGATTGACGCCCTGATCGCTCAAGCCGAACATCAGGCGCAGCAGCAGCCTGGCCTTATCAAGGCCCGCTTTGCCAAACGCCTGACCGAATTGGCTGGCAATGGCCCAGACCTGGCGGACCGGATCCTGACCGAGGCGGCGGCCATGGCGGTCAAGGCCGATGTGCGTGAGGAACTGGACCGGTTGGTCAATCACATTAAGGCCGCGCGCAGTCTCCTCAGCGGTGAGGTTGCAGCCGGGCGGCGGCTGGATTTTTTGATGCAGGAATTCATGCGCGAAGCCAATACACTCTGCGCCAAATCGGCCCTGACGGCCCTGACCACTATTGGCCTTGAGCTCAAGGCCTTGATCGAACAATTGCGTGAGCAGGTGCAGAATGTCGAATAGTTCAGCCCATAGGCGCCGGGGTCTGATGCTGGTCGTGTCCAGTCCGTCGGGCGCAGGCAAGACCTCACTGTCGCGGCGTTTGCTGGCAGATCATTCAGAGCTGGAATTGTCCATCTCCTGCACCACCCGTGATCCAAGGCCCGGCGAGCAGGATGGCCGTGAATATCATTTCATCGACCGGGCTGGTTTCGATGCCATGGTCGAGCAAGACGCATTTTTGGAATGGGCCGATGTGCATGAGCACCGCTATGGCAGCCCGACCGCCCCGGTTATGGCGGCCTTGGCCGCTGGGCGCGATGTCTTGTTCGATATTGACTGGCAAGGCGCGCGCATGGTCGCCGCCAGCGCGCCGCAAGATGTGGTTCGGGTGTTTATCCTGCCGCCGACCATGGCGGATCTCAAGCGCCGCCTACAGGCTCGCGCACAGGATGCTCAGGACGTGATCGAGCGGCGGTTGGGCCGGGCCAAGGGTGAGATCGAAAAATGGACTGATTATGACTATGTCATCATCAATGCCGATTTTGATCAGGCCTTTGCCGAATTGGCGCACATTTATCACGCTGAACGTCTGCGCCGGATGCGCAATTCGGGGCTTTCACCGCTGGTTCAAGCCTTGTTGAACGAGCCGCTCTGAACCTGGCGGGCGAGGGCCAGGAAGCCTGCAATATCGACCGTTTCCGCCCGCACATCGGGGTCTATGCCCGCAGCCTCACACAGGGCCGTGCCGCCGAGGGTTTTGAGGCTCGAACGCAGCATTTTGCGCCTTTGCCCGAAAGCGGCCTGGGTGGTTTTTTCCAAGGCTGACAGGAGGCCAGGCTCAGGTCTGTCGCTAAACGGCACCAGATGGACAACGGCCGAGGTTACCTTGGGCGGCGGCGTAAAGGCGCGGGCGGGCAGGTCCATGACAATACGGGCCTGGGCTGTGGCCTGGACCACCACCGCCAACCGGCCATAGGCATCATCCCCGACCTGGGCCGTGATCCGTTCGGCCACCTCTTTTTGGAACATCAAGGTCATGGAAACCGGCTGCCAAGGCCCGGTCAGCCATTTTAGCAGCAAGGCTGTGCCGACATTATAGGGCAGGTTGGCGACGATCGCGGTTGGTCCGCGCCCCTCTGCTAGGGCGGCCTCCTGCACCTTGAGGGCATCATTACGGATCAGGTCGAGCAGGCCAGGTGCCGCCGTGCCCAATTCTTCCAAGAGCGGGATAAAGCGCGGGTCCATTTCGACGGCAATCACCCTGGCACCCGCCTCCATCAGGGCGCGGGTCAGGCCGCCGGGGCCGGGCCCCACCTCAATCACGGTCTGGCCAGGAGCAATAGCCGCCAGACGCACAATCTTGCGCGTTATATTGAGGTCGAGCAAAAAGTGCTGGCCAAAGCTTTTCTTGGCCAAGAGCCCGTGCTCGCTCAGGGCCTCGCGGATCGGCGGAAGGCTAAGGACAGTCACCGCTTTTGCGCCTTGGCTCGGTTTTGGGCGATCTGGTCAGCCCTACCGATTGCGGCAATCAGGCTATCAGGCCGGGCAATACCCTTGCCGGCTATGTCAAATCCTGTGCCATGATCGGGCGAGGTGCGAATGATCGGTAGGCCAAGGCTGACATTCACCCCGCCCCAAAAATCCAGCATCTTGACCGGGATCAGGGCCTGGTCGTGATAGAGGCAGATGACGGCGTCATAGGTCTGGCGTGCCTGGTCATGGAACAGTGTATCGGCGGGACGCGGATCGGTACAGTCGATGCCCTCAGCCCGAATCTGCGCCGCAGCCGGGGCGAGGATGCGGATTTCTTCGTCGCCAATCGTGCCGCTTTCGCCCGCATGGGGATTTAGGCCAGCCAAGGCCAGACGTGGTCGCTCTATGGCAAAATCTTGGGTCAAGGCTGCTGCGGTAACCCTGGCGGTGTGCACAATCCCCTCAATGGTCAGGGCCTGGGCGACCTTGGCCAGAGGCAGGTGCACAGTGGTCAATACGGCGCGTAAATTACCCGAGGTCAGCATCATGACCGGTCCGC
>JBIIZD010000150.1:0-4000 GCA_044346445.1 Caulobacteraceae bacterium | reverse complement strand
GGTCGAACTGCATAAAGACCAGATTCCAGATCTCGATGAAACGGTCGCCATCCTCGTCGGGCGATCCAGGAGGGCCGCCAGGAATTGAGGGGCCATGGTCGTAAAAGATTTCCGAACACGGCCCGCACGGACCCGTATCGCCCATGGACCAGAAATTGTCCGAGGTCGGGATGCGGATAATGCGGCTATCGTCCAGACCCGCGATCTTGCGCCACAGGTCCGCAGCCTCATCGTCGGTATGATAGACCGTGACCAAGAGCTTGTCGGCATCAAGGCCAAACTCCTTGGTGATCAAGGTCCAGGCATGGCCAATTGCCTGTTCCTTGAAATAATCGCCAAACGAGAAATTACCGAGCATTTCAAAAAACGTGTGGTGACGCGCCGTATAGCCGACATTGTCGAGGTCATTGTGCTTGCCACCCGCTCGCACGCATTTTTGCGAGGTCGCCGCGCGCGGATAGGCGGCGGTCTCGGCACCGGTAAACACATTCTTGAACGGCACCATGCCCGCATTAACGAACAGAAGTGTTGGATCACTTTGCGGCACCAGCGGCGCCGAATTGATGACCCGGTGATCCTGGCCAGCAAAATAGCCCAAAAAGGCGCTGCGAATATCGTTCAGGCTTTGCATCATCGCTCCGGTCGTCATCCATCTCGCGGCAAGACAGGCCAGCAAGGTTCAAGGCCTCATATAGAAACGCGCCGCCCTTGTCGCCAAGCAAGGATTTGGCCTTGCTGGGGCAAATTGTATCAAACAAGGCAAAAAGGGCGCTAAACCCCCAAAGGTTTAACGCCCTTTCCGCTGACAATGGCCATGCGGGGCCGCACGGACGCACACCAGGCAGATGATGCCCCCAGTGCGAACGACCACTGTCTTAGACCGTTTGACCCTAGGGCCTATTCCAGATCAGGCGACAAGGCCGCCTCAGCAGACTCAGCAGCCGTTGGCCCAACCAAAAGCTCATCGACAATCTTGATCGCGTTTTTGCGCACCGCAGCCTCGATCTCATCGGCCATGGCGGGATGCGCTTTCAAGAATTCACGAGCATTGTCGCGGCCCTGACCGATCCGGGTGCTGTTATACGAAAACCAGGACCCGGCCTTTTCGACCACACCGGCCTTGACCCCCAGATCGATAATCTCGCCGATCTTGGAAATGCCCTGACCATAAAGAATGTCAAACTCGACCTCCCGGAACGGCGGTGCAACCTTGTTCTTGACCACCTTGACGCGGATATTATTGCCAATCACCTCGTCGCGCACCTTGATCGAGCCGATACGGCGAATATCCAGACGCACTGAGGCATAAAACTTTAGCGCATTGCCGCCGGTCGTCGTTTCAGGGCTGCCATACATGACGCCAATCTTCATACGGATCTGATTGATAAAGATCACCAAGGTCTTGGCCTTGGAGATGGAGCCAGTCAGCTTGCGCAGGGCCTGGCTCATCAGGCGCGCTTGCAGGCCGGGCAGGCTATCGCCCATCTCGCCCTCGATTTCAGCGCGCGGCGTCAGGGCCGCGACGGAATCGATCACGATCACATCCACCGCACCGGAGCGCACCAGCGTATCGGTGATTTCCAGCGCCTGCTCGCCCGTATCCGGCTGAGACACCAAAAGCTCATCCAGATTGACGCCCAGCTTATGGGCATAGCTGGGGTCCAGAGCATGCTCGGCATCGACAAACGCCGCCGTGCCGCCCGCCCTTTGCACCTCGGCCACCACATGCAGGGCCAAGGTGGTCTTGCCCGAGCTTTCCGGACCATAGATTTCCACCACCCGGCCACGCGGCAAACCGCCAATGCCAAGCGCCATATCGAGCCCCAAGGACCCGGTCGAGACCGATTCGATCTCAACAATCTTGCCCTTATCGCCGAGCTTCATCACAGAGCCCTTGCCATAGGCCCGATCGATTTGTGCAAGCGCCGCTTCGAGCGCGCGCTGCTTATCTGCTTCTTGCTTTCCCACGAGTCTCAACACCGCCTGGCTCATTGTTACAATCCCTTATCCCACGATTCTCGCCATCCGTTCGTGCCCCGCTGGCAAAAGGAATGACAGACTCATATGTACATGGTTTGTTCCGTGTTGGCAATATGTTCTCACAAAAAAATTAACCCTAGGCAGTGTTGCCTAGGGTTAAGCGTTTTGAATCAAATTCTTAAGCCTTCTTCGCCGCCACATAATCCCCGATCACGTGTTCCAGAACCGTGAGCGGCATGGCCCCGGCCAGCAGGCCTGCATCATGGAATTGACGGATGTCGAAACGGTCGCCAAGCGCGGTCTTGGCCTGGCTGCGCAGCTTGTTCCACATGGCGTGACCGACCTTGTAGCTACAGGCCTGGCCTGGCCAGACGCAATAACGCTCAATCTCGGTGGTCACGGCCGAGACCAGATCGCCATCGGTCGTGGCCATATACTCAATCGCCTGTTCGCGGCTCCAGCGCTTATGGTGCATACCTGTATCAACCACCAGACGGCAGGCGCGGAACAGGGCCGATTGCAGATAGCCAACCTCGCCAAACGGGTCCTTGTCATACATGCCCATCTCAAACGCCAACTGCTCGGCATAGAGGGCCCAGCCCTCGACATAGGCGTTAAATCCGCCAAATTGCCGGATCAGCGGCAAGGGCGCTTCTTGTTGCATGGCAATCTGTAAATGGTGGCCGGGAATGGCTTCGTGATAGGTCAGGGTCGGCAGGGTCCAGGTCGGATTTTCCGCCGTATCACGCAGATTGATATAATAGGCGCCGGGGCGTTTTCCATCCATGGACGGGGCATTGTAATAGCCGCCGGGGGCGCCGGCCTCGATATAGGCAGGCACACGCCGGATCTCGACCCTGGCCTTGGGCAGGGTGCCAAAATATTGCGGCAGCTTGGCCTGGACCGCCGCCACCTGCTTGTTCAGATCGCCCAATAGCCGTTCCTTATCGGCATCCGTATTGGGATAAAGAAAGCGCGGATCATCATACATGCTGCGGATACGCTCACCCACCGTGCCCTTGGTCAGGCCCTGGGCCTTAAGGATGGTTTCAATCCTGCCGGTCAGCTCGGCGGCCTGGTCCAGACCCATCTTATGGATCTCATCGGCGCTCATGGTCGTGGTGGTCGATTGCTTGAGCGAGGCAGCATAATAGGCCTCGCCGTCGGGAAGACGCCAAACCCCGGCATCATGCACTGCCCCCTTTTGCAAGCTGGCAATCAGATCGGCCTGACGCCCAAGCGCGGGCTGGATCTTGTCCTGATAGATCTTGCTGGCAGCCGCCGCATAGTCGCCGCTAATGCCCTTTTCCTTGGTCCGGCGTACCACCGACTGGACGAGGGAAGCCTTGTCCGCCGACAGGGCGCGCAGGCCGTTCATCTGGCCAAGCGTGCGCTCCAGCACAAAATCGGGCGGCACAATGCCCTTGCCGACATCGCGGCGCACCACGGCGGCTTCTTGGTCAAGCGCCACGGCAAAGGCTTCGAGCCTGGACAAATAGGCGTCGGCATCGGCCTTGGTCTCGATGCTGTGCTGGCTGTCGAGGAAGTCCGGCACCTGCTGATAGGCCCCGGTCAGTTGGCTAAGGCCGTAGGGCGCGCCCGCACCAGAGCCGCTATAGGCCTTGAGCTGATTGGCCTGATCGGCCACGACCAGCGAAAACTCCACCGTGTCATAATTGATCGCATCCATACCCTTCAGGGCCTGGCGATCCACGGTCCGCAAACGCTTGAGGCGCGAAGCATTGTCCAAGCGGTCCTGATCCAAGGTCGCTGCCGAGCGGTCATCAAGCTGGCCCTTGGCGGCGGCTCTGGCCCCCGTATCCATGCCCAGACCGGTCAAAAGCTCAGGCGAGCGGCGCATGGCCTCCTGAACAAAGGTATCGAACAGACCATTAAGCTGGACCGCCGGGTCCTGAGCCGCGAAAGCAAGGCTTGGAAGATTGGCCGCAACAGCAAGCGCACCAGCGCCCGCCAACAGGTCTCTACGACTATGCATGGGTGTTCTCCAGGTTCACGCCTT
>JBIIZD010000070.1:0-15305 GCA_044346445.1 Caulobacteraceae bacterium | reverse complement strand
GCCCTCAAGCGCCTCATCCTCGCCAGCGCGCAAGGGCTGTTCGATCAATTGCACCCGAAGCCGCGCAAATTCCGGTGCCAGCCGGACAAGTTCATCAAAACTTAGCGCCTCATTGGCATCGACGACCAGGCGCGTCTTGGGCGCGGCCAGTCGCACCGCCTCAACCCGGTCCAGATCATCGGGACCGCCAATCTTGAGCTTGAGCATGGGGCGTTTGGCAGCAGCACTGGCGGCCTTGGCCATGGTCTGCGGCGTGCCCAAACTGATCGTATAGGCGGTCTTGACCGGATCAAGCCGCGTAAACCCCGCCCTAAGGTGCGCGCGAATACCCGACTGCTTGGCCTGCAGGTCCCAAAGCGCGCAGTCCAGCGCATTTCGAGCCGCCCCGGCGGGCAAGATGTCCATAAGCCCGGCGCAATCGATACCGCCCGCCACCGCGCCGCTGACCTGATCAAGCTGGGACAATACGCTGTCTATGGTCTCGCCATAACGGCCATAGGGCACGGATTCGCCGCGCCCGACAAAGCCGTCCTGCGCCAGTTCGACCACAATCACCCTGGCCTCTGTCTTGGCGCCGCGCGCTATGACAAAGCTGCCCGCAATCGGCCAGACCTCTTGACGCGCCGTAACCTGGCGCATCAGCCCAGTTCGCTTAAGGCCGCATCCATCAGCAGGAATATCCGGCCCTGTTCATTCGCCAGCAAGGTTGCCGTAAGAAACCCGTCCCGATCACGCGATGCCGCGCCCGCCAAAACCGCCGTCTGGCGGGACACAAAACGCCCAACCTTGGCGGTCAAGGCCGGATTGCTGGCCATTCGGCGGGCTAGCTGCTGTACCGCAGGCCCGGCCATTCGCTTGACCCGATTGCGCGCGCCCCTGAGGTCGCCGCCATTGATCGCAGCGGCGATCTCGTCAATACGCGGCCGAGGCAGGATGCTCTGGGTGTCCAACTGCATACCTCTGGCTTCCTGGATCATGAGGTCAGCCAATTGGTCGTCATCCATGGGCTTGTCATCAATCGCGGTCAGGAGGTCTTTCCACGAGACCAGATCATCCTTGGACGCGGCCTTGCGCGGGTTTGTTTGATCAAACACACTGCTAAGCTCAGAATCCCCTTCGGTTGGGGTCAGCCTTAACCTCTGACGCTCAGTCTCGCTTCGCGCGGGCTCGGAGGGCGCTGGCAAGGGTGGCGCTGACCGCTGAACGGATGTGCTCGGCTCCAGATAGGCTTGGGCCGCTGCGCCCTTGGCCGCGACCTGTGCGGCAATGGTGGCCTTGGTGACACTGGCGACCTGTTCAAGCTCGCGCACTGCCTCGCCGAGCGCCTGGTAATTGCGCCGCACGCGATCCTGGAATCGGGCATCGACTGCAAGGGTTTCTTCTGCCGCATTTTTTGCAGCATTGGCGATATAGGCAATGCCGCTGGCCACACCCTCGGCCAGACGTTCGGAAGCAAATTGCGCCTGTCGTGCCGCCTCATTTGGCAGGGCCCCAATGCGGTGCTCAAAATCGGCCAAGAGGTCGGCGAACTGGTTGACCGCATCGCGGGTTGAGCCAAGGTTTCTAGACAATTGCTCTGCCGACCGCGCGCCAGCCTCTTCGGCGAGGCGCACCGATTGCTCGATCAGGGTGCGGGCATCCGCAAGCCTGGCGGTAAACATGGCTTCGGCCTGTTGGCCAGCACCGAAGGCCGCCTCGCTCATTTTTTCAAGGTGACCCCTTGCCGCCGCGATCTGGGCCTGGGCACCGTTTTGCGCCTGGGCGGCGGCTAGGTTCATGGCCTCAACAAGCTCTTGGGTTTGCTGAACCAGTAATTCCTTATGGCGCGCGGAAGCGTCGGTAATGACGCCAAGCGATTCAATTGCGGCGCTGGCTAGGGCCGAGCGGTGCGACCGGGCGGCATCATTGAGTTCATCGGCCCGCTCCTTGCTGATCTGAGACATACGCTCGATTTGCAAGGCGGCCTCTCGGGCGGTTTGGTCCACAGCAATAGCCGAATCGCGGCTTTGCGAGATCAAATCCGACAATTGGCCGCGCCGGGTAATCAGGGCGTTATCCAGTTGCTCGTGCTCGGCACGCAGGCTGGAGGCTGTCTCATTCAGCATTGTGACCTGCTTGGCCAGGTCGTCCTGCACGACCTTAACCTGCTGGTTGAAGTTCACCCCTGCATCCTTGAGGCGCTCAACCTGTTTGCCAATATCCTCACCGGCGCTCCGCGCTGTTGCTGCTGCTTCATTGGCGGCTGCGGACAAGTCGCTCGTTCGTGTTGCCAGCGCGGTTTCTGCGCCCCTAATCTGGGCATCCGCCACTTCGGCAGCATCAATGACCATGCGGGCTTGACGGCTTACAGCCTCATTGATCTGGGCCAACTGATCATCCAGGGTCTTGGTCATGGCCGTGAGGGCTTGGCGCTCTTGACCCAGGGCCGTACCTATTTCGCCCGCAGTTTTCGCAGAATTAGCGGCAGCCTCGACCAGTCGCTTGGTTTCGTCGGCCAGCACCCGACCCAGCACACCCATTTCTTCGCGGGCAAGCTTGGCTGCCGCCGTCGCAGCATCGATTTCAGCGCGTATGCCGGTGAGGAGAACGCCTGTATCCCCAATAGCAATGGCGGCCGGGGTGATCATATGGTCGGCCAAGGTCTGGGTGCGGCGCGTCTCGTCGCCCAGTCGGGCCCCCTGATTAAGCGCATGGGCGGCAAAGAAAACAAACCCAATCGGACCCAAGGCGATCAGTGAAAAAATGCTAATTATGAAGGGGTCAAAATCGAACGGCCCAATCCGTGACTGAAAGCCAAGCACGAAGGCGACAAGGCTTCCAATCCATAGGGCGCTAATCAGACTCGCAAAGACAAAGGTCCATCCGCCTTTGGATTTCGCCTTAGTCGGCTTTTTAGCTTTTTTTGAACCCGCTCGTGGAGGGGTCGGCGCGCCGCTGATAAACAGCGATCGTGTTGCGGATGCGGGGGCGGCGTCGGCGCTATCGGTCAGGGTTTCGATTTTATCGGCAACCCATACATGACCTGAATCTGTGCCTGAATCTGGGCCTGAATCTGGACCTGAATCTGGGCCTGAATCTGGACCTGAATCTGGGGCTATATCTTGGACTGGGGTTTGCGACGTGGCTTCGGGCTCGGCAACCGAGGCTTCAGCGGCCTCAGGCTCAGGCTCAGATTTTGCACTGGCAGACGTCGTTACTTTCATCATCGGTCCAACACCTTGCGACCAGCCGGTCTGCGTCAAGGACGAGCCACGGGGCGCAAATTCCATTTTCAAAGGGGGAGTCTTCTTGCCCTTCATTATTGGCCCAATCCTCGGTGATAAACCGATCCGCGTTAAACATGCGCCACGCAGCGCAAGCCGGTTGAAAACTAACGGCGATTTGCTGAGACGCAAACAAACTTTTTACATTTGGGGTTAATCGGGGCCTAGATCATGCCCAAATTGTGGTAATTTCGGTTAGGACGGCAAGGCCAAGCCCTTTAATCACTAGTTTTGGTTATTAAATCTAGGTTTAAACCCTAAAAACCCATCGATTACTGGTTAGCACTGATCCCCGGCGGTGGCAGTGCTAGAGCCTTTGGCCGCGTCTTGGCTTTTTCGGCCTCCAATTTGCCCTCCAGCCGAGATTCTAGATACGACCATAATCGGCTGGTCTCACTGGCGGCGGGCGAGCCAGCTTGAATTTCTGCCGCAGAAAGCCCGTTTGCAAACGAGGCCTGATAGACCTGTCTGGCGCGAATGGCGACCGGGGCTAGGTGAATCCCAAGCTCAAATAATAGGTTAATATTATCGCTGACCAGGCCCAGTTCGCGGCCCAATCTTTGCGGCGGCGCCTGATTTAACACCAGTGCCGAGGCGACCGGCAAGGCGCGAACAAGGCTTGCCAATTCCTTTAGAGCCCTAAAATCGATAATGGTTGGCCGCGATACCAGAACACAAAGGTCCGATAAACGTGCGACATCAAGGCTAAGCTCAACCGAGCCGGCTGGGGTATCGACGATCATGATATCGAAACCCAACTTGCGCGCTTCGATTTGCGCATAAAATAGGGCGCCAAGCTTGAAGCAGCGTGTCGTCGGGCCAGTCCCTTGTCTACATCTTGACCATTCAAACGACGATTTTTGCGTGTCTAGGTCTGCAAGCAAGACCTTATAGCCAAGGTTATGGGCCATGGTCGCCATGTGTACGCTAAGCGTTGTTTTGCCTGTTCCCCCTTTTTGGGATACGAAAGACAGCGTCTTCATGCCGAGCTAACCTTGAATAGTGTTTTAACTTCAGATGACAAGAATATTACACAAACCTACGGAGGGCCGGCTTAGTCATGGTCGCATTTGATGCGGTTTCGAAATATAACACTATTTCAGCGATTTCAATTTATAAAGCGTTAAACTTCCCTAAGCAAAATTTACACTAGATATTGGTATTGTAAAATCCGACCTTGGCAACAGCCTTAATCATGGCCGTAACGAATAGTCCCGGTCTGAGCGCAAGTCTGTTAATGGCATTGTGCGTTACAAGAGCCTGTAACTTGTACTCAAGGCCCAAGAGCGTCAGGAGGCTGGTGCCGACCCCAAAGGGTTCAATGGTCTCTATGGATACGGCGAGGCGGTTTTGCACACTGGTATCGGTTGGGTTGGTCAGGGCAATGGCAATATCGCTGGCCTCAATAAAAAAGCGTATGCGGCTTTGGGGGGCGGCGTTTAGACGCGGCAGGGTAAAGATGGCCTGCTCTGCATCCTTGGGCCTAGAGCCAAGCAATAGCCGGGTCGTGCCCTCGCCATGGTCTAGGACCGTACCCGACAGGATCGAGATCGGGGCCCTTAGGCCTGCTGCCAGCCCGGCCTCAGGGTGGTCAAAAACCTGTTCGATTGGCCCTGTCGTCAGGGTCTTGCCTTTGGCCATCACGCTAACATGGTCGGCCAGCCGGATGATTTCGTCCAGATCGTGGCTAATATAAACCATACTGGGGCCGCCGGTGATCTTGATCTTTTCTAGGCAGTCGAGCAGGCCGGCGCGCCGTGCACCGTCCAGACCGCTGAGCGGCTCGTCCAGGATGAGGAGCCTGGGGCGGCTAAGCAGGGCCCGGCCAATGGCAACGCGCCGCGCTTCGCCCCCAGACAGCTTGCTTGGCGATCGCTGCAACAGGCTCTCCAGGCCAAGCAATGCGATGGTCTGGTCAAGATCTAACGGCGCTTGTCCAGCACCATAGATCAGGTTTTGCAGAACGCTGAGATGCGGGAACAGACGGGCGTCTTGGAATACATAGCCAATCTTGCGCTGCCAGGCCGGGACATGGACGCGCGCCTTTGCGTCAAAAAGCGTTTCCCCATCCAACCGGATATGGCCCGCACTCGGGCGAATAAAGCCTGCAATGGCCTTGGCCAGGCTGGACTTGCCCGCGCCGGAGCGGCCAAACAGGGCGGTGACCTGACCTTGGGTATGGACTTGGGCATCCAGGGTAAATCGGCCTAGCTGGGCGGATATGGCGATATCGAGGCTCATGCGGCCTGAGCCTTTTGACGCCGATTGATCAGGTAGCGCGAGGCCGCCTCGGCCAGGATCAGGGCGAGTATGGATATACCCGCAGACAGGCCTGCCAGCCGCAGGGCCATACTATCGCCGCCGGGGGTCTGGATGGCATTATAGATTGCCGAGGACAGGGTTCGGGTTTGGCCAGGAATACTGGCAACAAAGGTCACGGTTGCGCCAAACTCGCCCATGGCCTTGGCAAAGCCCAGCAGGGTGCCTGCAATTATGCCCGGCGCGGCGAGCGGCAGGGTGATTGTGGCCAAGACCCGCAAGGGCGGCGCACCCAGGCTGGCGGCGGCCTGTTCCAGTCCCGGATCAATGGCCTCAAACCCAAGCTGTATGGCGCGCACCATCAGAGGAAAGGCCATGAGACCGGCGGCAAGGGCTGCGCCTGTCCAGTCAAAAGCAAACACAATTCCGGCCTTGGCCAAGAGGCTGCCAATCGGCCCCATGCGGCCAAACAGGATCAGCAGCACATAGCCCGTCACCACCGGCGGCAGGATCAGCGGCAGATAGACCAGGCCATTGATCAAGGCCGTAACCCAGCCGCCCAGCCATGCTCGCCCCCTCGCCAGGGCAAGGGCTGTCGCGGCGGCTAGGGGCAGGGCGATCACGGTGGCGACACACGAGACCTTGAGTGACAGGCGCAAGGCATCCAGTTCATCGGGCGTCAGGACAGGGATCATTTATAAATCGGTCTCAAGAATGGGTTGTCCGCATTCTAGATCATGATCGCCAACACTTGGCGAGACCCCGCGCCCGGTATGCGCCGGACGCGGGGGGCTGCCTATTTCTTGGCTGTCAGGGCTGCGGCGTCTTCTGCCTTGGCCTTAACCGCTTCGCTCAGGACATAGGCCCGGATGGACTCAGACTGGGCTGGCGTGAGGTATGCCTTGAAGCTGATCATGCCCATGGACTGACGGGCACCATCGATCACAACCGATTTCCAATTGTCTTCGGTCAGCAACATCTGCGAGGTTTTCAGGTTCGGCAGATAGGTGCCCGTCGCATTGGGGCCGTGACAGACCGCGCAGTTTTGATGATAGAGCGCAAAGCCCTCCTTGACCGAACCCTTGGAGCTGACGCCGGCAAGATCAATGGTCACTTTTTCCGGGGCCTCGAAGGCGGCGACCTTGTCTGTGCCGCCAATCTTGAACACCAGCAAACGGCCGGGCAGACGCGGGCGGTCGGGCAGGGCGAAATTGGCCGCCAGAGGGGCAGCCCCGCCATAACCCACCATAATGGCCACATACTGCTCGCCATCGATCGAATAGGTCGAGGGGGCGGCAATAATGCCATTGCCAGCCTGATAGCTCCAAACCTTGGCTCCGGTCTTGGCATTATAGGCGGCGAATTCACCGCCCGCTGAGCCTTGGAAAACGAGGTCACCGGCCGTGGCCAAGACGCCCGCATTCCAAAAATAGGGATGCTCGACGGTCCAGCGGGCCTTTTTCGCAACGGGGTCCCAAGCGATCAGATGACCCTTCATCATGGCCTTGATCGCAGCCTTGGCGGCATTGCCGTCGGGCAGGGCTGTGGCCAGGGTGTCGATCCCGACATTCCATGCGCCCTGCTTGTGGATATATTTGGTGTCATTGACATAGCCGAACGGCACCGACATGGCCGGAATATAGACCAGGCCCTCCTTGGGGCTATAGGCCATGGGCTGCCAGTTATGCCCGCCATAAGGGGCCGGGATGGCTAGGGCCGGATTGGTCTGATAGCGCGCGCCGGGGGTCTCAATCGGACGACCCGTCTTCATATCCACCCCGCTTGCCCAGGTGATGGGGATGTATTTGTCGGCGGACAAAAGCTCACCCGTTGCCCGGTCGAGCACATAGAAGAAGCCGTTCTTGGGGGCCTGCATGACCACCTTGCGCGACTTGCCACCCATATTCAGCTCGGCAAGCATGATGTGCTGGGTCGCCGTATAGTCCCAGCTGTCGCCCGGCGTGGTTTGATAATGCCAGACATAGGCGCCCGTATCAGGCTTGAGCGCGACGATTGAGGACAAGAACAGATTGTCGCCCTTGCCATCCGAACGCTTCAGATGGTTCCAAGGCGAGCCATTGCCCGTGCCGACATAGAGAATATCAAGGTCGGGATCATAGGCCATGGCATCCCAAGCCGTGCCACCGCCGCCAGTCTTTTTCCAGCCATCGCCAAACCAGGTCTTGCTGGCCTTTTCCGCTAAAACCTTGTCCGAGGCCGCGCCATCGGGCTTACCCTCTGGATTGGGGGTGGTATAAAAGCGCCAGGCCAGCTTGCCGCTGGCGGCGTCATAGGCCGATAAATAGCCGCGCACGCCATATTCTGCACCGCCATTGCCGATCAGGACCTTGCCCTTGATCACGCGAGGCGCGCCGGTAATGGTATAGGGCTTGGACTGGTCGAGCGTCACTGTGGACCATTTCACCTTGCCGGTTGCAGCATCCAGCGCGATCAGGCGGCCATCGAGCGCGCCGACAAACACCATGCCGTTCCAGACTGCAACGCCGCGATTAACCACGTCGCAACAGGCGCTAAAGCCGCGCTTGCCATCGACCTTGGGATCATAGGCCCATTTCAAGGCCCCGGTCTTGGCGTCAAAGGCAAACACCTTGGACCAGCTGGTCGTGGTATAGACTGTGCCATCGACCATGAGTGGCGTCGCTTCCTGACCGCGATTTGTATCGAATTCATAGTGCCAAGCCACGCCAAGCTTGCCGACCGTTTCGGTATTGACCTGGGTCAGAGGGCTATAGCGCTGCTCCGAATAGGTGCGGCCATAGCTCATCCAATTGCCCGTATCGGTATCCGCCGCAATCAGGCGTGCGGAGTCAACCTTGCCCGCCTTGGGGCCTGGCTGACACGCGGTCAGCAGCAAGGCCGCCGCCAGGGTTCCGAGAATGATTTTTATCTTCATGGTGTCCTGCCCTAAGTTTTTTGATTTTTGTCTAGGTTGACAACGATCATGTTGTAAATGCGCAGTGAAGGCAACGGTCCCCAACCCAGAAGACAATGGGGATCTTGCGGTTTTTTTGCTGTGAGCGCGATTTTGATGATTTCTGATGTTCCTGCCATTGAAACGGTTGTGGTCCATGCTGCCCGTCTGGCGCCTTCGCCTTCGGATAAGGTGTTTTCGATCGTGCGGCTGGATGCAGCCGATCTGGCGGCCGCGCCGCGTTTGGACGAGGCGCTGAAACAGGTGCCCGGCGCGTCCTTGTTTCGCCGCACCTCCAGCCTGTCGGCCAATCCAACGTCCCAGGGCCTGTCCTTGCGCGCCATAGCCCCATCGGGTGCGGGGCGGGCCTTGGTCACCCTGGACGGGGTGCCGCAAAATGATCCGTTTGGCGGCTGGGTGATCTGGTCGGCCTTGCCACCCGAAGGCCTGACGGGCGCTTCGGTCGTGCGCGGTGCCGGGGCCGGGGCCTATGGCGCGGGGGCCTTGACCGGTGTGGTCGCACTAGATGAGGCCGCAAGTTCGACCCGCCGTCTGGATGTATCTGCCGGCGAGCTTGGCACGGCGCGGTTGGGACTGGCGTTTGGTCAGGGCCCGGTCTTGATCGTGGCCAGCCGCGAAACCGCTCGCGGCTATGTGCCGGTGCGCGGCGCGCGGGCAGGGCTTGCCGATACACGCACCGATCTGGAAACCTGGAGCGCGTCGGGCCGTATCCAACACGATATTGGCCCGGTGGTCGCAGCCTTGCGTCTTGGGGCCTATCAGGAAGATCGCGGCGCAGGCCTGAAGGGGGCCAATTCGCGGGCTGAGGGCCAACAGGCCAGCCTGACCCTGGCCCAGACCTCCGATGCCGATGCCAGCGGCTGGCGCGCCCAGGGCTGGGTGCGGCGCTCCAACCTGTCTAATAGCTCGGTCGCCGTGGCCTCAAACCGCGCTACAACCACCCCCGCCAATCAGCAATATGCCACTCCGGCCACGGGCTACGGCCTTAATGCGGCCTGGCGTTGGACTGGAAACGGCTGGACCAGCGAGATCGGGGCCGATGGCCGCCTGACCGATGGCCAGGAGCATGAGCTGTTTCGCTATATGGGCGGGGCCTTTACCCGCGATCGTCGCGCCGGTGGCAGCACACGCGTGATCGGTGCCTATTGGGAAGGCTCTCGCCAGTCTGGCCCATGGCTGTTGGCGGGCGGCGCTCGGCTGGATGCGTGGCAGTCGATTGACGGATTTCGGCGCGAAACCAATGCCCAGACCGGTGCTGTGACCCTGAACCAGACCTTTGCCAAGACCCACGGGCTGGAGCCCACCGCAAGGCTTGGCCTAAGGCGCGACCTGGGCAATGGCGTCTATTGGCGCAGCGCCGTCTATTCGGGTTTTCGCACCCCCACCCTGAACGAGCTTTATCGCCCCTTTAGGGTTGGCAATGACATTACCGAAGCCAATCGGGCCTTGAAGCCAGAGCATTTGGCGGGCCTCGATCTGAGCCTTGGCGGCGAGGGCGCATGGCGCTGGAGCCTTGGCGGCTTTGCCAATCGCCTCAGTGATCCGGTGACCAATGTGACCTTGGGCTCAGGCCCCGGCATTTTGCAGATCTTGCCGAGCGCAGGCTTTATTCCCGATGGCGGGGTTTTGCGCCAGCGGCAAAATGCCGGTCGGATCATGGCCTATGGTCTTGAGGCAGAGGCTTCGCGTGACCTCTCGTCTAGGCTGAATATCCGCACAGCCCTGTCTGTGACCCATGCCAGGGTCAAGGGGGCCGATACGGCGCCGCAATTGAACGGCAAGCGGCCTGCCCAGACGCCGGAACTGACTCTGGTTGGCCAGTTGCGCTGGAGCCCGGTTCAGCGCCTGAGCGTGAGCGCCGATCTGCGGTTTGAAACCGCGCGTTTTGAGGATGACATCAATACCCGGCGGCTTGCCCCGGCCACCAGCCTTGATGCACGTGCAGGCTGGCAGCTTACCAAGGGCCTGGAGGTCTATCTGGCCGCCGATAATGTCACCAATGCCAAGATTGAAGCGGCCCAGTCCGCCGATGGCACGATTGGCTATGGCGCGCCGCGTCTGGTGCGGGTGGGCCTAGGTCTCAGACGCTAGCGGCCGCAGCCGGCCTCCTTGCAGGCGGCCTCATCGGACCAGCTAATCAGGCGCACCAGCATGGCCCCGATCTCGTGCAGGGGCGAGGTGGCGACCGACAGGACCTGGCCGTCCAGCGGCGCTGTAACCGTGGCCGTGACCTGACCGAACGGATCGCTGATCGTGGCCAGCACCTGGCCTTTCTTGACCTTGTCGCCAATCTTGACCATCAGTCGCGCATAGCCGCCGCGCGAGGCCGAGACATTGGTGGTCAGATTGCCGATATAGGGCTCTGGCCCATGCATGCTGACCTGCCCCGATACCATGCCTTGATCAATCATCAGGTTTTTCAGCCCGCTCAAGGCCCGGCCGATCATGACCGGATCAAACACTTCGGGCGCGCCAAGTTCCAAGGTGACCGCCGTCATGCCTGCGGCATTGAGCATGTTTTCAATCGCGCCATTGACCCCAGGATCAAGCTTGATCACATCCGGCCGCAGGATCTGGGCCATATGTTTGGCACCGGGCGTCTGGGCGAAAACATACATCGGATAGAGTGTGCCGCGCGATTGGGTGTGCAGATCGACAGCTAGGTCGGCATTGCCGATAAACAGGCCCGTCCATAACCGCCCGGCAAAGACATCGCTAATATCGCTGCCCTTGATATCGCCGGGCATTTTACGGTTCAGATTGCTGCTGCCTGACCCAATGCTTGGATGAAATACCCGTTCGCCCTGTAACAGGCCCGGCGGGTTGAGGCCGGGCACACCAATGACCACCCCGCTTAATTGCTTGGGATCGAGGTCCTTGAACAGGTCCTGGATGACAGCAATACCGTTCAATTCATCGCCATGAACAGCCGCTGTCAGCAAGAGCCGCTTGCCGGGCCTTGCGCCCTTGGCGACCAGAACCGGCACATACCAGCCTTGCCCGGTGGCCTGATCTGTGACCCTGAAATAGAAGCGCGACAGGCTGGCGCTCGGCAGGTCGCTGACATCAAGGGCAGAAATAACGGGGGCCCCATCCATGCGGTCACCGGTCAGAACCGTGGCTGCGTGAGCTGGCGCGGTGCCGAGGGCAAGGCAAAGGCTGGCGATCAGGAGGGTGGCAAGACGCTTCATGATCAGGGCCGCTCGAATATGGCCGCCAGACCCTGGCCGCCGCCGACACACATGGTCTCCAGGCCATAGCGGCCTTTGCGCCGCTCCAGCTCATACATCATGGTCGCCAAGATCCGCCCGCCGGTCGCGGCAATCGGGTGGCCGAGCGAAATGCCCGAACCATTGACGTTCAAACGGTCTGGATCATGCCAGTTCCAGCCCTTGAGCACGGCCAGGACCTGACAGGCAAAGGCCTCGTTCAGCTCAACCAGATCCATCTTGTCCAAGCTCAGCCCCGTGCGGGCCATCAGCTTTTCAACGGCTGGGACCGGGCCATAGCCCATGGTGCCGGGGTGACAGCCTGCTGCGGCCCAGCCGACCAGATAGCCCATAGGCTCAAGACCAAGCTCGGCCAACTTGTCTTCGGCCACGATCAGACAGGCGGCCGCCGCATCATTTTGTTGGCTGGAATTGCCCGCTGTAACGATGCCATCCTTCAGAAGTGGGCGAAGGCCGGCCATGCTGGCAAGCGTTGCATCACTGCGCACGCCCTCGTCGCGGTTGACCAGCACAGGATCACCCTTGCGCTGAGGCACGCTGATGGGCACCAGTTCTTGATCAAACGCCCCCCTGGCCCAGGCGGCGACGGCGCGGGCATGGCTTTGGGCGGCATAGGCGTCTGAGGCCTCGCGGCTGATATTGTGCTCGCGCGCCAGGTTTTCGGCGGTCTCGATCATGCCGGAAATCTTGCCAAAGCGCTCGACAGGCTGGGAGCGTTCGCGCCCGCGTTCTAGCCGGTCATGCAGGGTAACAGAGCCTGCCCGTGCGCCGCCGCGCATGTCAGTGGTATAGTATTCGACATTGCTCATGCTCTCGACGCCGCCGGCAATCACGACATCGGCGGCTCCGGTCTGAACCATCATGGCACCATTGACGATGGCTTGCAGCCCGCCACCGCAGCGCCGGTCGACCTGGCTGCCGGGCACCTCGATCGGAAGGTCTGCGGCCAGCGCTGCCCAGCGGCCAATGCAGGGTGTCTCGCCATTGGCATAGCTTTGCGCAAACACCACATCCTCGATCCGGGCCGGATCAATACCGCTTCGAGCGACCACGGCCTTGACCACGGCAGCGGCCAGGGTCTCGACGGGAACCGAGGCCATGGAGCCCAGGAATTTTCCAACAGGCGTGCGGACAGGGGCAATAATGGCAGCGCGGCGCATGGACGTCTTATCTCCAACAGGTTTAACCGCCTTTATGAACCGGGCCTTGACTTGACCCAAGGGCAAAATCGGCCACCAATCGGATTTCCAATCCGCACAATAGGGGCGGCATTAGGGGGAAACACATTATGACACCAATCTTGACCATCCTTGTCTGGACTCTGGTCCTGGCCTTTGCCCAGATTCTGGCCTTTGATTTTGCGCGAACGGGCCAATATGGCATTAAGTGGAATACTGGACCGCGTGATGAGGCCATGCCGCCTCTAAGCCCAGTTGCCGAGCGCCTGCGCCGTGCCCAAGACAATCTTTATGAAACCCTGCCACTGTTTATTGCTGCGGTCTTGATTGCGCATCTTGCGGGCAAGGAAAATGCCCAGACCCTGCTGGGCGCGCAAATCTATCTGGCTGGCCGGGTGGTCTATGTGCCGCTCTATGCGTTTGGCGTGCGCCAGATCCGGTCGCTGGTCTGGCTGGCGAGCACGGCGGGCCTGATCATGATTGTCTGGAACCTTTTGGCCGGTTGATCGGACTTGAGTATTTCAGATTTTCAAAACGGGTCGGGGTCTTCACAGGCCCCGACCCTGCAGACCGAGCGCCTGACCTTGCGCGCGCATACAACGGATGATTTTGCCGACAGTTTGGCCTTGTGGAGCAATCTACATGTCACGCGCTTTATCGGCGGCAGGCCCTCAACCGCCTCTGAGGTCTGGTCGCGCCTGATGACCTATGCCGGGCACTGGGCCTTGATGGGGTTTGGTTATTGGGCCGTGATCGAGACCAAAACCGGCCGGTTCATAGGCGAGGTCGGCCTAGCCTATAATCGCCGCGATATTGACCCGCCCCTGGACCAGTGCCCCGAAAGCGGCTGGGCCTTTTCACCCAAGGTCCATGGCCTTGGCTATGCCAGCGAAGCGGTACGGGCGGTGCTTGGCTGGGCTGACCAGCATTTTGGCCGCACCGATAGTGTCTGTATAATTGATCCGGCCAATGAGCCCTCAATCTGGGTGGCCAAGCGCTGCGGCTATAGCCTGCGCGGCGAGGGCCAATATCGAGGCAGCAAGACCTTGATATTCGAGCGCTAGGGCGGCTTGCACAGTCTTTAATTGTAAAAACTATTGTAGGTTTCCTCATCGTGGTGGCCGCTTGCCCGACCAGTCTTCTATAGATAGGCAAATACGGTGGTCTCAAGCGGGCCGGGAAGTCGGTGGAACTGCTGGAGATGAAGGGTGAAGACCATTGGCTTTCGGTCGCAGATACCCGTCAACAGATGCTGACCCGTTCGCCAGCGTTTCTGGGCCAGTGTAACCCCGCAGGGTGATCGGGGTCTTTTCCGCAAAGGACGCGGCCTCGGCCTCTACAGTTGCAAACGGATTGCGCGATGTTATGCGCCAGGCCCGCTCCTTGAGCACCTCCTTGATCACGGCAACGCGGGCGAGGATGTTTTTCAGCGCGGCAAACATGAACATGGACATGATCAGATAGGACCAGAACCAGCCCTTGTTCTTCTTGATCTCAGGATCGGCATTATTCCAGGTAAAAAGCAATTGTCCCGGTCCTGTGGCCATAATGAACAGGGTGAAGAACACAAAGATCGGGATCAGCCAGTCGAGCTTGAAAATGCCGCCGGCGCGTATGGACCAAAACGCGATCAGGGGCACCATCTGCATAGCGATCCAGGGAAACACTTCGCGCCAGGCCAGCAGGTGAAACGCACCCAGCTTTTGCTGAACCGTGAGTTTTTTCGAGCGCATCATCGGCCAGATGTCCCGCACAGAGGCTTGCAGCCAGCCCTGCGCCCATCTGAGCCTCTGGTGCACCAGGCAGCGGAAGGTCAGCGGCGCCAGTTCGCGCGAGATCAGCCAAGGGTCTGTAATTATGCAGCCACCTTGTTCCAAAACCCGCAAGGAGGAGTCGATATCCTCGGTCATCATAAAGCCATGCATGCGGGTCTGGCGCAGAAGGTCGGTCTTCCAATAGCCGTTGCTGCCGCCGAATATGCCAAACCCGTGCATACGGGCGCGGCCAGGATGGCTCACCGCATAGATCTGCTCGAACTCAACGGCGACCATTTTGGCCACCCAAGAAGCCTTGCCATTACGGATCAGGCAGCGACCCTGAACCACATCGGCCTTGTTCGATAGCCAACGCCAAGCCCTGGCAAAACTGCCCATATCGGGGTGGTGGTCGGCATCGAATATGCCGGTAAACACGCCCGTGGCCACCGACAGGGCCGCATTGACGTTCTGGGCCTTGGAATGACTATCCTTCACCCGGAGCATGACAAATCGCGGGTCACGCACACTGATGGCGCGCAATTGCTCCTCAATGGCCAGGTCGCGGGGGGTATTATAGGCCAAGATGACCTGTAAGGGTCCAGGATAGTCCTGCTTCAAGAAGCCTTCGACCGTTTCAATAATGGTGGCCGCCTCATTGGGCAGAT
>JBIIZD010000149.1:0-4050 GCA_044346445.1 Caulobacteraceae bacterium | reverse complement strand
GAAAAGGAAGCCATTGAGCAGTTCGGGTCGTCAGATTCCGGCGCTTCCTTGGGCGATATTCTTGGTGCTGCTTTGCGAGAAAAAGCGTCAAAAGAATAGGTCTAGTTTAACCTAGACCAGACAGGCGGCGGCCCGGGAAACCGGGTCGCCGTTTTTTATGTTTCAGGCAAAAATACTACTTGACGCGTTATTTCATAAATAGCCAAGCAAACACTTGAAACCGCATTGGATATCTATCATGGTTGCCGAATTGGACAGGGGCAATCCATGATTAAGTCTGAACTGATCGCCAAACTTGCGACCGAAAATCCGCATCTGACTGTAAAAGACGTGGAAAAGGTCGTCAGTGTCATATTCGATGAAATGATTGAGGCGCTAGAACGCGGTGGCCGCGTCGAATTGCGCGGCTTTGGTGCGTTTTCGGTGCGATCGCGACCTGCGCGCAGTGGCCGCAATCCGCGCACCGGCGAAACCGTCAAGGTCAAGGCCAAGCATGTGCCGTTTTTCAAAAGCGGTAAAGAATTGCGCGAGCGGCTGAACGCTGACGAATAGGGCCTTGCCAAGGGGGGCAGACAAGACCATCTCCCTATCATGACCCCTGACGCCCAAGCCTTTCTCGCCCAGTCGGCCAAGCTGAACCCAGCCAAGATTTGCGGCCTATCGACCCCAGAGGCGGTCACAGCCGCGCTCGACGGTCAGGCTGGCTATATCGGCTTTATGTTCTTCCCCAAAAGCCCGCGTAATGTCTCGCCGCAACTGGCCGGCCGCCTAGCCGCCCCTGCGCGCGGTCGCAGCCAGATCGTCGCGGTCATGGTTGACCCAACAGATGAGGCCTTGGACGAGGTCTGCAACGGCCTCAAACCGGATCTGATCCAGCTTCACGGCCATGAAAGCCCAAGCCGCGCCGCCGCGATTGCGGCTCGTACTGGGGCAGGCCTGATCAAGGCCTTGCCGGTGCGCGAGGCCCGCGACCTGGACGATGCCAAGGCCTATGACGGTCTGGTCAGCCATCTATTGTTTGATGCCAAACCGCCCCTTGGCAGCGACCTGCCCGGCGGCAATGGCAGCCGCTTTGACTGGAGCCTGATGCAGGGCCGGCGGTATCACCAGCCCTGGTTCCTGGCCGGTGGGCTTGATCCTTGGAATGTTGCCGAGGCTTTTGACCAGTCCAGCGCGCCCCTGGTCGACGTTTCCTCTGGCGTGGAACGCGGGCCGGGGGTAAAGGACCCCGCCTTGATCTCGGCTTTCTTGTCTGCCGTCCGCCGCCGTTAAGTCATCGGCACGAGTTTTCATACCGTCAAGCAGGACTTTTTTCGTGAACGCTCCTTCTCCCAATACCTATACAGCCTATCCAGATGCCAATGGACGTTTTGGCGATTATGGCGGCCGGTATGTGGCCGAAACCTTGATGCCCTTGGTGCTTGAACTTGGCCGAGCCTATGACGAGGCCAAGAATGATCCGGCCTTTCAGACCGAGATGAGCGGCTATATGACCCATTATGTCGGTCGGCCCAGCCCCTTGTATTTCGCCGAGCGCCTGACCCAGCATTACGGCGGGGCCAAGATCTATTTCAAGCGCGACGAGCTGAACCATACCGGCGCGCACAAGATCAATAACTGTATCGGCCAGATCCTTTTGGCCCGGCGCATGGGCAAGACCCGGATTATTGCCGAGACCGGCGCTGGCCAGCACGGGGTTGCCACAGCGACGGTCTGTGCGCGATTTGGTTATCCTTGCATTGTCTATATGGGCCAAACCGATGTTGAGCGGCAAAAGCCCAATGTGTTCCGGATGAACCTGCTCGGCGCAGAGGTTCGCCCCGTGACCAGCGGCACCGGCACGCTCAAGGATGCCATGAACGAGGCCATGCGCGACTGGGTGACCAATGTCGATGACACCTATTATATTATCGGCACGGCCGCAGGCCCCCACCCCTATCCCGCCATGGTCCGCGACTTCCAGTCCGTGATCGGTACCGAGGCCAGGGCCCAGATGCTGGAACGCGAAGGTCGCCTGCCCGATGCGGTCGTGGCCTGTATTGGCGGCGGCTCAAACGCGATTGGCCTGTTCCATCCCTTCCTCGCCGATGAAGGTGTGCGCCTGATTGGGGTTGAGGCGGCTGGACACGGCCTATCCACCGGCCAGCATGCCGCCTCGCTGACCGGCGGTCGGCCCGGCGTCCTGCATGGCAACAAGACCTATCTGCTTCAGGATGACGACGGCCAGATCATTGACGCCCACTCGATCTCGGCGGGCCTCGACTATCCCGGCATTGGCCCCGAACATGCCTGGCTGCACGATGTTGGGCGGGCGCAATATGTGTCGGCCACGGATGATGAGGCCTTGAGCGCCTTCCAGCTTTGCTCGCAACTCGAAGGCATTATTCCTGCCCTGGAGCCCGCCCATGCCCTGGCACGGGTTGGGGATGTGGCCAAGGAACTGGGCAAGGATGGCATTGTGCTGATGAATCTGTGTGGCCGCGGCGACAAGGACATCTTTACCGTGGCCGAAGCGCTCGGCAGTCGGCTCTAGGCCAGGAAAGACCGGATATGCGTCAAAATCGAATCACTGCCCGGTTCGCCGCCCTCAAGGCCGAGGACCGCGCTGGCCTGATCACCTATGTCATGGCCGGTGACCCGGACATCGAAACTGCGTTGGAGATTCTAAAGGGCCTGCCTGCTGCGGGCGCTGACCTGATTGAGCTGGGTTATCCCTTTTCTGACCCCATGGCCGAAGGCCCGCCGATCCAGCGCGCAGCCTTACGCGCCCTGAAAGCGGGCATGACCCTGCGCGGCACGCTGGATCTGGTGCGTCGGTTCCGGATCGAGGACAAGATCACACCCATCATTCTTATGGGCTATACCAATCCGGTCTTGAGCTATGGCTTTGGGCCCTTTGCCCAGGATGCGGCAGCGGCCGGGATTGACGGGCTTATCATTGTCGACAGCCCGCCAGAAGAATCCGAAGAACTGATAGAAGCGCTTGATATTGCAGGCATATCCCTCATTCGCCTAGCGGCTCCCACCACCGATGATGCTAGGCTGGCCGTGGTCGTTAAGCGCACGTCTGGCTTTGTCTATTATGTATCCGTCGCCGGTGTGACCGGCGTCAAGGAGGCCGATGCCGTCAGCGTAGCCCCCGCTGTTGTCCGGGTTCGCGCCGCCTCCAACCTGCCCGTCGCGGTCGGATTTGGCATCAAGACGCCAGAACGCGCCGCCGCCGTTGCCCGCATTGCCGATGCCGTGGTGGTGGGCTCGGCCTTGGTGGATGAAATTGCAGCCGCTGCGGTAACATCTGCGCCAGCAGTGGCAAAAGTACTGGCATCTGTGTCCGCCCTGGCTAAAGCTGTTCGTGCGGCAAGACTTGACGTGAACGTCACTTCAGTATGATGGTCCGAGCATGAGCATGGCTGAATCAAAAGATCCTTCGGGATCGCACCCTGCACCAAACACAGGGTCAAAGACGGTTCGTGAGCGCGGCGGCTGGTTGGGCAAGATCGCTCCTGGCATTCGCAATCTGGTATCCAAGCGCGACACCCCGGAAAATCTCTGGGTCAAGTGTCCTGATACCGGCGAAATGATCTATCGCCCCGACCTGGAGGCCGCGCTTTGGGTCACGCCTGCGGGCCGGCATATGCGCATTGGTCCACAATTGCGGTTTGCCTATACGTTTGACCAAGGTGTCTATAGCGAACTGCCCGCGCCAACCGCGCCGGATGATCCCCTGCATTTTTCCGATGGCAAGCCCTATATTGAGCGGCTGGCGGCCGCCCGCAAGGCGACTGGCGAGCAAGACGCCATGGCCATTGCTCACGGCACAATCGGCGGCGGCCAGGCCGTGGTTCTGGTTCAAGACTTTGCCTTTATGGGCGGATCTCTGGGCATGGCGGCGGGCGAAGGCTTTATTGCTGCGGCCCGTGCTGCGGTCGAGCGCAGTTGCCCCTTGGTGATCTATACCGCTGCTGGTGGCGCGCGCATGCAGGAAGGGGCCCTGTCCCTGATGCAGATGGCCCGCACCACACTGGCGATTCAGGAATTAAAGGCAGCAAA
>JBIIZD010000148.1:0-4072 GCA_044346445.1 Caulobacteraceae bacterium | reverse complement strand
CGCCCTGGCCGGGGCCTTGATCCATGACCCCAAGCTCTTGATCCTGGACGAGCCCCTGACCGGCCTGGACGCCGGTATTGCGCGCGAGGTCAAGACCATGCTGACCGAGCGGACCCGGTCTGGATCAACCGTGATCATCACCACCCATATTCTGGATGTGGCCGAGCGGATGGCCGACCGGATCGGCATTATCCATCATGGCAAGCTCTTGACCGAAGGCACGTTCGATCAGTTGCGCGCCCATTCTGGTCGCCAGAATGCCACGCTTGAGGACCTGTTCCTGAACCTGATTGAGACGGCAGACGCGGCATGAAACTGACGTTTCGTCCCGGCTCTAATCTTTGGCTGCTGGCGCATGAACTGCGTTTGCAGATGCGCAGCGTCATGACCAATAAGGCGGCGCAAAACTGGACGATTGGCTCGGTCAGTCTGCTCGTCGCTATTGGCGCTATCGTGTCTATTCCGCTGGCCTTGGCAATGCGGGGTTTTGTACTTGCCCTGCCGCCCTTGGCCGCAATGGCGGTATTGGGCGCGAGCCTATTATTTTTGACCATGATGCTGAGCCAGACCGTAGCGGCGGGATGCCAGAGCCTGTTTGAGCGCAGCGATTTTGATCTCCTATTCTCGTCCCCCCTACACCCCAGCGCGGTCTTGTTGGTTAGATGCGTGGGGATTGCGAGCGCGGCCTTGTTCTGGCCCCTGTGCTTATTAGGGGTCCCGGTTGCGGTGTTTGGCGTGATCGTCGATTGGCAATGGCTGGGCATTTATCTGGCCATGCTTAGCCTGGCCCTAGTCTCGACCGTGATCGGCATGAGCGTGGCCATTGTCCTGTCGCAATGGATCGGGCCGATCAAGACCCGCGCGGCGGCGCGTGTCCTCAGTGCCATACTTGGCGTCGGCATTGGTGTGGGAATTCAGTTGATAAACTTCAGTGACTCGGTTCGCACCCCAGCAATGGAGGTCCTAATCGGCTGGTCTCAGTCTGATCTGTTCAAGGACGGCCATGCCCTGAACCTGCTGGCCATGGCGCTGCTGGGGCGTGGTTGGTGGCTATTGGCACTGGCGCTGGTCAGTTTTGGCGGGTTTGTCGCCATGGTGGTTCAGTGGGGCCCGGCCTTTGCCGATCGCGCCGCCATGGCCAATGGGATGCGCGCCAAGCCTGATAAGGCCAAGGCGGTTGAGCGTTATAAGTTTACGATCAATCCAACCACCACGCTTGTTCGCAAGGAAATGCGCCTCTTGCGACGCAAGCCCGATCTGTTGATCCAAAGCTTGATTCAATCGACGAGCATTTTACCGGCCATAATCATCCCCATAATGGCCCTTGACGATGCGCGGTCCTATTTTGTGACGGGCGGTGCATCATGGCTGGTTATTCTGGCCTCGACGATGGCAAGCAGCCTTGCCTGGTTAATCTTGTCAGCCGAAGACAGTCCCGACCTGATCGGGACAGCGCCTGTTGCGTCAGAGGCAATTATTCGGGCCAAGACCATGGCGACCCTCTTGCCCGTAGTCGCCCTTATTATCCCGCCGCTAGTTTATGTCGCTTGGTTGTCGCCTTGGACGGGGGCCACATGCCTGGTTGGGGCGATATGTGCGGCCTATGGTTCGGCCCAGATTGCGATCTGGCATCGAAAACCCGCCCCGCGCAAAAGCTGGGGCGGTCGTCAGCAAGTCTCTGTTGCCGTCGGCCTTTCGGGTATCGGCTTGGCCTTTAGTTGCGCGGGCGCGAGTTTTCTGGCCGCGATCGGTTCCTGGGCCTGGCTGATACCGGCCTTTATCGCGTTCGGTATTATGGTGATTATGCGCCCCGACAAGCCTGCGGCCACTGTTTACTAGGCTTATCGTCCGGTCGTAATTTTGGCAAGATTGGCGAGTTCTATCGGTGTTATGGTCGCTACTGGTGTTGTCGAAAGGATGTCTGTCATGCGCGCTCTTGCCATAAGTCTTGGTCTGGTCGCTCTTCCGCTAAGCCTAGCCAGCGCCGCTGAGCCGGGGCCATTGACGCCGGTGGCCAGTGTTACGGTCACGATTGATCCGGCTTTTGCAAAGGTCGGGGGCAAGGATTACGGGCTGAGGGACCTTCAGGACCTAGCCGATTCGCTGAAAAAGTCGGTTGAAGGCCAGTTGAGTGCCAAGGGCCGTCTCACACCGGGCGCGGCGGATGCGGCGACGGTAAATCTGGTGCTGATCGATGCCAAGCCAAACCGGCCGACCTTTAAGCAGATGGCCGACCGGCCCGGCCTGTCCATGGAAAGCTTTGGTATTGGTGGCGCTGAGGTCAAGGGTGAACAGGTCATGCCCGGCGGCGGCAAGATCATGCTGGGCTATTCCTGGTATGAGAACGATATTCGCTGGTCACAGGCCCAGGCCACCTGGTCCGATGCCGAGCGCGCCATCGACGGTTTTGCTCGGAGGCTGGCCGAGGGCGATGCCGAGGCACCGCCTAAAAAATAGTTGGCTCTGGACGAGTCGGCCCTAAACCGGTTTCATAGGCCCAAGCACCGGCCATAGGATCGGGCACTAGGGAAGATTGCGTTAATGACAGACAAGGCTCAGGCATCGCCTAGACTATCCAATTGGCGGCTAAGCGCCTTTGCCCTGCCCTGCCTGCCCTTGGCGGCGCTGGGCCTGCCGCTGGTGGTCTATCTGCCAGAATACTATGCCAATGATCTGGGCCTGAACCTGTCGATCGTTGGGGCCACCTTTATGATGGTGCGCATTGTCGACATCATGATTGATCCGTTCCTGGGCGCGGCCATGGACCGGTATCGCAGCCGGTTTGGGCGGTTTCGTCCAGCCATGCTGCTGGGTGCGCCTTTCTTGGCCATTGGCACCTATATGCTGTTCATGGCGCAAAAGGGCATTGGCCCGGCCTATCTGATCTTTTGGCTCACCGTGACCTATTTTGCTTATTCGCTGGTGGTCCTGGGCCATACGGCCTGGGCTGCGGTATTGTCCGGCGACTATAATCAAAGATCGCGGATCTATTCGTTTTGGCAGGCCGGCAATATTGTCGGCATGATCATGGTCTTGACCCTGCCGACCGTGCTGGAAAGAATTTACGGCAATAGTCACGCCCAGGGCATGCAGTCCATGGGCTGGTTTATTGTCATACTCTTGCCGCTGGCGATTGGTTTTGCCGCGCGCACGGTTGGCGAGCCCATCTTGACGAGCGCGCCCAAGCCGTCAGGGCTTGGCGTCTATTTTGGTCTGTTGCGCAGTGTTGAGGTTCGCCGGATCTTGGTGGTTGACCTGGCCATGGGGCTAGCACCCGGCATTACCAGCGCCTTGTTCTTTTTCTTCTTCGAACAGGTCAAGGGTATCAGCAAGGGGCAGGCTGGCATACTTTTGTTATGCTATTTCTTGGCAGGTCTGGCCGGTGCACCGGTCTGGAACGCCTTGAGCAAGACGCTTGGCAAGCACAAGACCCTGGCCCTAGCCTGCCTAATGTATGTCGTGACCCAATCGGCCTTGGTCTTTGCACCGGCCCAGCCGCTTTGGCTCCTAGCGCTTTGCCTCGTATTGGCAGGCCTGCCCTATTCGGCCCCCGGTGTCATGCTGCGCTCAATGATGGCTGATGTCGGGGATGAGGAGCGTTTACGGACGGGCGCAGACCGCACGGGCCTGCTCTATGCCCTGCTGTGGGGCACCAACAAGATTGGCTATGCCTTGGCGGTTGGAATCTCGTTTATCGGGCTGGACTTGGTCGGGTTTCATGCGGTCAGTGGCATGCAAAACAGCGCCTCGGCCCTATTGGGGCTGCAGATTTTTTATGTCGGCGTGCCGGGTTTGCTGGGTCTATTTGCGGCCATAGTGATCTTGGGTTATCGGCTGGATGGTCCGCGTCATGCGCAGATTCGTGCCGCCCTTGCCCGGCGTGATGAGGCCGCTGTCCCAGAAGGCTAGACCATGACCAAAGACCTGACTGACGCGGTGCATCCGATCTTTGATCTGGTCCAGATCATGGAACGCCTGCGCGCGCCGGTTGGCGGCTGTGCTTGGGACCTCGAACAGAGCTTTGCCACCATTGCCCCCTATACGGTCGAGGAGGCCTATGAGGTGGCCGATG
>JBIIZD010000147.1:0-4086 GCA_044346445.1 Caulobacteraceae bacterium | reverse complement strand
ATGTGGACGCCCGATGTGTATGAGGGCGCGCCGACGCCAATCGTTGCGTTTTTTGCCGCTGCACCCAAGCTGGCGGCCATGGTGCTGTTTGCCCGGGTTCTGTCCGAAGCCTTTGGTTCGGCAATTGATCAGTGGCGTCAGATTATCGTGATTACCGCCTTCTTGTCGGTGGCGATTGGCGCGTTTGGCGGCCTGGCCCAGAGCAATATCAAGCGCCTACTTGGCTATTCCTCGATTGCCAATATCGGCTATGCCCTGATTGGCCTTTCGGCGGGCACGGCAGAGGGCATGCAGGCCATATTGGTGTTCATGGTCCTGTATATGATCGATGTGACCGGCTTTTTTGCCTGTCTGGGGGCTCTGTCGCGCGACGGCAAGCCGATGGAAACCTTAAGCGATTTTGCGGGCCTTGCACGCGTTAGGCCCGGTCTTGCCCTGGCTTTGACGGCACTGTCCTTCTCGGTCATGGGCCTGCCGCCCTTTAGCGGGTTTTGGGCCAAATTGTTTGTGTTCAAGGCTGCAATTGCTTCGGGCCAATGGATACTCGCCGCCGTGCTCCTGCTCGGCAGTGTTGTGGCGGCCTTCTATTATCTGCGCCTGATCAAGACCATGTGGTTTGATCCGGCCCCCGGCCAGACCGATGCTCCGCCCCTGGAAGCCAAGGGTGTGGCCTTTGCCGCAGCGCTTTTCTGTTTTCCTCTGGTTTTGCCGGCCATGGCCTGGCTGGAGCCGCTGGCGCGCACGGCGGCTGTGTCCTTTGGCTTGAAATAGGCCCGCCTTGATCGCGCATGAGGGCCAGGTCCCGGTCCTAACCTTGATCGAGACGGGGTCCACCAATGCCGAGGCGCGCAGCCGCGCCGAGGGCGGGGAAACCGGTCCCCTATGGATCACGGCCCTGCGTCAGACGGCAGGCCGGGGCAGGCGGGGCAGGGCGTGGGAGGACCAGGGCGGCAATCTGGCAGCCACCTTACTCATGACCGCCACCATGGCACCAGCCCAGGCCGCCCAGGTGTCATTTGTTGCCGCACTTGCGGTCGCGGACCTGGTCGACCACTATCTGCCCCAGCCCATGACCCGTCTGAAATGGCCCAATGACGCGCTTGTACAGGGCCGCAAGGTCAGCGGCATATTGGTGGAGTCGGGCGCGCGGCCCGATGGCCAGATTTGGCTCGCCGTCGGCATAGGGGTCAATCTGCAAACCCCACCCAAGAGCCCTGAACGCCCAGCCGCCGCGCTTGCGGACTTTCTAGGCGCGGTCGTACCAAGCCAGGCCGACGCCATGGCGGTCTTGAACCAGATCTTTGATCATTGGCTCAAGACCTGGCAGTCGGGCGGCCTTGATCCCATTGCCAAGGCCTGGACAGCGCGCGCCTATGGACTTGGCGAGCCTTGCACGGCGCGTCTTGGCCATGAGACAGTCCAGGGCATTGCCGAGGGGTTAGATAACGACGGGGCTTTGCGGCTTCGGTTGGCGGATGGCACTATTCGCTGTATTTCCGCCGGTGATGTGTTTTTCGGAGACGCCTGATGCTGCTAGCGATTGAGCAAGGCAATACCAATACCCTGTTTGCAATCCATGACGGCCGTGACTGGGTTGCCCAGTGGCGGGCCTCGACGGAATCTTCGCGCACGGCTGATGAATATGCGGTCTGGCTGATGCAACTGGTCCAGCTTCAGGGCCTCGGCCTTGATGCGTTTAAGGCCTGTATTATTTCCAGCGTTGTGCCCCAGTCGATCTTTAATCTGCGCAATCTTAGCCGCCGGTATCTGAAGGTCGAGCCTCTGGTTATTGGCGATAATGCTGAGCTTGGCATAGAGGTGCGGATCGAAAAGCCATCCGAGGCGGGGGCCGATAGGCTGGTCAATGCGATTGGCGGGTTTATGAGTTATGGCGGCCCGCTGATTATTATCGATTCTGGCACCGCAACCACCTTTGATGTGGTAGGAGCCGATGGCGCGTTTGAGGGCGGGGTGATTTCACCGGGTGTGAACCTGTCCATGCAGGCCCTGCATACAGCGGCGGCCAAGCTGCCGCGTGTGGCAATTCAGCGTCCTGAGCGGATTATCGGCAAGGATACGGTCGAGGCCATGCAGGCGGGTGTATTTTGGGGCTATATCGGCCTGATCGAAGGACTGATCAGCCGGATAAAGCAAGACTATGGTCATCCCATGAAGGTGATCGCGACTGGAGGCATTGTTTCGCTGTTTGAAGGCGCGACCGATGCGATTGATGTTTTTGATGGAGATCTTACGATCCGCGGCATGCTGGAAATTTACCGTCGCAATACCCATATATCTGCGACATGAAAAATAAATCTGAGAATGAACTCGTTTTCTTGCCATTAGGTGGCTCGAACGAGATTGGTATGAACTTCAACTGCTATGGCTATGGCCCGCCCCATGCGCGCAAATGGATCATAGTCGATGTCGGGGTTACATTTGGCGATCAGACCACGCCGGGTGTTGAGATCATCCTGCCTGATCCGACCTTTATCGAGGAACATGCCGACGATATTATCGCCATTGTCCTGACCCATGCCCACGAGGACCATATCGGGGCCATGGGCTGGCTGTGGCCAAGGCTTAGGGCGCCCATCTATGCCACACCGTTTACGGCCTTCTTGCTGCGCGAAAAAATGCGCGATGCGGGCTGTCTGAGCGATGCCAGCATTACCGAGGTGCCGCTGGGCGGAACCATTGATCTGGGCCCGTTCCAGGTCAGCCTGATCACCCTGACCCATTCGATCCCAGAGCCCAACGGCCTGGCGATCCGCACGCCGCTGGGCACAATCCTGCATACGGGCGACTGGAAGATTGATCCAGACCCGATCCTGGGCGCGCCAACCGATGACGCCGCCTTGCGCGCGCTTGGCGACGAGGGCGTGCTGGCCATGGTCTGCGATTCGACCAATGTGTTTGTCGATGGTCATGCAGGCTCAGAAGCTGATGTGCGCATTGCCATGCTCAACCTGCTCAAGGGCCTCAAGGGCCGCGTGGCGGTGGCTTGTTTTGCCTCGAACGTGGCGCGGATGCATACGGTGATCAAGGCGGCTCAGGCTTGTGGACGTCAGGTCTGTCTGGTTGGGCGCTCTATGCAGCGCATGTCTGCTGCCGCCAAGTCGGTGGGGATGTTTAAGGATATTCCGCCCTTCCTGACTGATGCCGAGGCGCATTATCTGCCGCATGATAATGTGCTGTATTTGTGCACAGGCAGCCAGGGTGAGGCGAGGGCAGCCTTGTCGCGCATTGCTGAGGGCACGCACCCGCATGTGCGCCTAAGCTCCGGCGATCACTGCATCTTTTCGTCGCGGGTTATTCCGGGCAATGAGATCCCGATCCGCAATCTGCAAAACAAGCTGTCGGGCAGTGGCGTGCGGCTCTATACCGAGCGCGATCATCCGGGCATTCACGTTTCTGGCCATCCGTGCCGCGACGAGCTGAAACAGATGTATCAATGGGCGCGGCCGCAGATCGCTGTGCCAACCCATGGAGAGCGCCGCCACCTTTTGGAGCACCTCGCCTTTGCCAAGGACCTTCAGGTCCCGCAAGGCGTGGCCCCGCGCAATGGCGACATGGTCAGGCTGGCACCCGGCCGGGCTGAAATCATTGATGAGGTGCCCGCCGGACGGCTCTATGTCGATGGTGGCATGGTCACGCCTGAAAATGGAGATGCCCTGCGCGAGCGTCGCCATGCGGCCTTTAACGGTATGCTGACTGTGGCCATTGCTCTGGATGGTCGCGGCGATATTGTTTCAGGCCCTCAAGTGCGGGTTTTGGGACTGGCGGGCGATGCCAATTATACGCTCGATGATGCCATGGATGATTTGGCCACAGCGGCAGAGGACGCCTTGGGCCGGCTCAAGGGCGATGCCCGCGACGATGACGACCTGATTGAGGGCGCGATCGACCGGGCCGTCAAAAAGGCGGCGCACCGTATCTGGAAGCGCAGACCCGTCGTCGAGACCACAGTGCTGCGGGTCTAGCCTGTCTCGAACTCCTCCCCCGTCGGGGGAGGGGGACCGCCAAGCGGTGGAGGGGGCCTGCACCGGCGCTGCCCCCATCCCCGGCTTCGCCGGTACTTCCCCC
>JBIIZD010000069.1:0-15751 GCA_044346445.1 Caulobacteraceae bacterium | reverse complement strand
AAGAGCAGATTATCGGGATTTTACGGGAGCAGGAGTTGGGCGCTTCGGTGCTGGATTTATGCCGCAGGCATGGTCTGAGCTCAGCGACCTTCTACAAGTGGAAGGCCAAGTATGGTGGGTTGGACGTGTCGGAGGCCCGGCGTCTGAAGGCGCTTGAAGACGAGAACACCAAGCTTAAGCGGATGCTGGCCGATGCGATGCTCGACAATGTCGCGCTGAAGGACCTGCTTGGAAAAAAATGGTGACGCCCGCCGCCCATCGGGAGGCTGCAGCATACCTGCAGTCGACCTACGAGATGAGCCAGCGGCGGGCGTGCCGGGTGATTGGGACGGATCGCGCGAGCGTCCGTTACCAGGCGACGCGCCCAGATAATGCTGTTCTGAGAGAACGGCTGAGGTCACTGGCGCAGGAGCGGCGACGGTTCGGCTACCGCCGCTTGCATGTGCTTCTGCGCAGGCAGGGCGAGGTTGTGAACAAAGAGCTTCAATGGGCGGCTGCGAGACGAGTTGCTGAATGAGACGCTGTTCCGGTCCCTACCCCACGCTCGCGCCGTACTGGAGGTCTGGCGACGAGACTAAATCGGACAAAGGCCGCACTCGAAGCTTGGTTGGATGACACCCAAGGCCTATGCCAGCGCCTTATCCGCAGAGACCGGCGACCGCGCTGCGCAGCCTAGAGGCTCCGCGCGGACACCTCTTGCCAAACACATCAACGAAGGCTCAAATTACGATAGGACTCTCGTTATGGCTGGATGAGATATGGGGGTCACGTCAGTTGTAGAAGCCGTCTATCTAGGCTCCGATTTCCTGGTTAGCGTGGCTGCGTGTTTTGTAAATGGTGCGCCAGATCAACTCGGTTTTGATGGCTCGAAAGACAGTTTCGACCCAGACCTGATTGAACCCATTACCGGGCTTGGTTTTGGCGGTCGAAAACGCGTTCGCCATCGATGAAGGTCATCATGACGCGGATATCATGCAGGCTGGTGATCGAAACCGAATAGGGGTCCATGTCGGTGACGATAAAGTCGGCGCTCAGGCCCGGGCTGAGCGATCCCGTTACCTTGCTAAGGCCCATCAGCTTGGCACGGTCGGTTTCTCAATGACTATGCCTTCGAAAACTATACCAAGAGTGCCCGGTCTTTTTGAGAGCGTCTGGCGACGTAATGGCGTGGCTAGCTAATCACTCCGTCTCCGACCGGCCCTTGGCCTTTGGCAATATTGCAGGTCGCTTGATCTTGCGAACAAGTTTCCAAGTCATCAGTGATTCAATCGGCAACAGTCATATGGCTGACATATAGATATGCGCAAGTGATCCAACGGGATTTGGAAACGGTGCGTCATGGTCTGTACAGTGAAAGCCGCGGCAGTGATGTTTGTCGCGTTGATTTCAGTGAGCCTTGCCGGTTGCGACCAAGCCAATAAAAAACCCTCCGATGCCAAGGGTTGGCGCGCAGAGATTAAGCAGGTGCGCATTGGTGTGCCCGCGGGGGAAGAGGATTCCGTCGTTCTCGGGACCTGGCAGCGCTATGAAGCCTATCTGGGATCGATAACCGGCCTGCCTACCAAGCTCTATCGTGCTTCGGATTTTAACGGCATTATTCAGGCCTTGGCTTCGGGCCAGGTGGATGTGGCCCAGCTGGGTCCGGCGGCCTATGCCAGCCTTGATGCCCAGATGGGTGGCAAAATCGCGCCGATCTTGCTTCCGAGGTCACCCGAAGGCGCGACGGGCTATTATTCCAGCATTCTGGTTCGTGCGGACTCCCCTTATCATAGTTTGGCAGACCTGAAGGGAAAGACGATTGGTTATGTCGATTTCAACTCGACATCTGGCTATCTTTACCCACGCTGGAAACTGCATGAACAGGGCATTGATGCGGATACGTTTTTCAGCAAGTCGGCCATTACGGGCGGTCATACCCAAGGTGTGATGGCCCTGGCAAACCGCCAGTTTGATGCGATCACTGTCTTGGAATCGGGCGGAACGCCTGAAACCGGCTTCACGACGGGGGCCTATTATGAATTGGCGCGGCGCGGACTGATCAAGCGCGAAGACTTCCGTATTATCTGGACCGCTGGCCCGATCCCCAATTCGCCGATTCTGGTCCGCACAGATACACCTCAGGCCTTTCGTGATGTCGTCCGGGGCGCTATGGCCGCCATGCCCTATGATGATCCAAAGGCCTGGGCCGATAAGGGCGCGAACCCGGGCGGCACCTATATTGCCGCCGACCGCAATACTTATGGCGAGGTGATTGGGATACGCACGCAGGAAATTGCCACCCGCCGCGCCAATCGCTCCAGCGGAGAAAAGGCCCAATGATCCGCTTTTTGGGATTGATCTTCGCTCTGAGCGTTTTGCCGCTGACGGCCTTTGCGGCGCCGGTTCGCATTGCCGTGGTCACGGCCGAGGCCAAGGGCTGTGATGACGGCCTTGCCAAGCGGATGGGTGGCGAGGCCTTTGTTAGCCACCTGAAAAAGCGTCTGGACACCCAGATTACCCTGTGTGGGTTTGCCAATACCGCCGATGCGGTTCAGGCCTTGGCGGCGGGCAAGGTCGATCTGGCAAGCTCAGACCAGGCCGCCTATCTTCCCGTTCGCAGCACAGTGCGCGCCACCCTTACCACACGGTTGACCAAGAGCGCGGGCCGGGTAATGGCCATGGCCCTGGTGAATAAGACCTCAAGCCGAAACGCGCCCAAGCTTCTGAAAGGCGCTAGACCGATTTTTGTCGCAAATGGCGAGGTTGCACATGACGCACCGCTGGCCGGTCTGCGCGCTGCAGGCGTCGATCCCAGCACCCTAGGCCGCGAAATCGTGGCCGGGGACCTTAAGCGCGCGGCCAGTGAGCTTCGCTCTGGAAAGGGCGATGTGCTGGTGGTTGATGCCACCCAATATCAGCGTCTATGCCTGGGCGATAAGCCCAACCAAAAACCTTGCGACGATCTTAAGGAAATCTGGCGCGGTCGCCCTGCCGTCGCGCAGGCCTTGGTGGTGCGCCGAGACATGCCAAATGACCTAAGATACCAATTGATCAGTATCTATATCGCAATGCATCTTGAGGCCCCGGCGGCGTTTGCATTTGCGACCCGTGGCTTACCGGGCGTGGCCTGTTTTGATCCTACCGAGGCCGATGCCCTTGTCGAAATCCGTTGATCAAACCAGCCAAGGCGAGCGCGCCGCCTTGAGCTTGGAGCAGATTGTAGCCAATTTTGAAGCTGAGCGGTCGCGTCATCTAAGGCGAGGGCGATTAGTCCAACTTTTGCAGGTTCTCGTTATAACCGCATTATTGGGCGGTGCGTTTCAGGCCAGTGGACTGTTTTCCAGCTATCTGGGCGATGGCGCACTGGGCCGGATTGGCGACTTTTTTGGCCGATTGCTGCCAAAGCTTCAGGCCGAGCAATTGTTTGCAGACCGTGCGACACCGGGCTCGCTGGCCTTTTGGTATTATGATCTGAATCTGTGGTTAAAACTGCTGGCTGAGACTGTGCAGATTGCGATTGTCGCAACCTTGCTCGGTGCTGCCATGGCCCTTCCCCTATCGTTTCTAGCCGCGCGCAATTTCACGCCTGCGGTCTGGGTCTATTGGGGTGTTCGGCGAAGCCTGGAACTGGTCAGGACCCTGCCCGATCTTATCATGGCCCTTATCCTTGTAGCCGCCTTTGGCCTGGGGCCGACGCCCGGTGTGATTGCCTTGACGGTTGGCACAGCCGCCAGCCTCACCAAGCTGTTTGCTGAGGCCAATGAAGCGGCAGACATGCATCAGTTGGAAACCCTGCAATCGGCCGGGGGCAATTGGTGGCAGCAACTGCGCTTTGGCCTCTTGCCCCAGGTTCTGCCAACCTTGGCCTCCTATTCGCTGCTTCGGCTAGAGATCAATGTCGGCGGGGCCGCCGCCCTTGGCATTGTTGGCGCGGGCGGTATTGGGGTGGAGCTATCGCGCGCGATCACATTCATGGAGTTTGATACCTATTTTGCCGTGCTGCTATTGATCGTTGGTCTCATCTTTGTTCTCGACCTGACCTCCGAGGCGATCCGCAGCCGTCTGATCGGACTGGAACAAGCGACATGACCAGCCGTTCGGATATGATTGCGCGCGCAAGCCTGATCGCGCCGCACAGCGTCCATCTACCCGTAATGGGCCGTGTTGGGCGATTGGCCGGTTGGTTGGCCGCCGTCGTCGTGTTTTTCTGGATGTGCCATAATCTGGAATTAAGCCCTGAGGTGCTGGCGCGCGGCTTTACCAAGCTTGGTACCCTGACCAAGACCATGTTTCCGCCCTATGCCAATGGTGCTGAACTGAAGATCCTGCAGGCCCTGTTGGTCACATTTGCCATGGCCGTGTCTGGGACAATTCTGGCGGTTTTTGTTGCCCTGCCCTTGGGCATAGTCGGGGCCAAGAATGTCATTCGCAATCCTGTGGTGCATTTCTTTATCCGGCGCAATTTCGATTTTCTGCGGGGTATCCCGGTGCTCGTCTGGGCCCTTGTGATGATTTCAGCCTTTGGCTTGGGGCCGATTGCGGGGGTGATTGCCCTTGCCTTGGCCGATTTTCCAAACCTGGCCAAACAGTTTGCCGAGGTGATCGAAAACAGCGATGCGCGACCGCCTCAGGGCATTTTGGCGGCGGGCGGCAATAAGATTGAGGCCTTGAGGCTTGGGCTTTTGCCGCAGGTCGTTCCGGTTATGGCCAGCCAGTCTTTATACACCCTCGAAACCAATTTTCGCCACGCCGCCATACTTGGCGTGGTTGGTGCCGGTGGCATCGGGTTTGAACTCGAAGAACGCATACGGATTTTTGCCTTTGATCAGGTGGCCTGGATCGTACTGGCCTATGTGCTGAGTGTGACCTTACTCGATTGGGTGTCCAGCAAGGTGCGCGCTCGCCTTATCTAGCCGCTTGGGCCGCTGGCTGTGAGGATCAGGCGGCGACTGAACAAATCAAACGGCTGTCGAGCCTTGATGTGCAAGCCGTCGCGTAAGCTTCATATAAGTTTCGTAAGGATAGGGGCCGCTTGTCGAAAGAGGCTGTATTTCGGGACGCCCTATGCTGGAACTCGTAAATGTCACCAAGCGGTACGGCCAAGCAGCCGCAGTGAATGGCGTATCCATTGCCATACCCGCAGGCTCAATGGTTGGGGTGCTTGGGCGCTCAGGGGCAGGGAAGTCCACCTTGCTGCGCATGATTAATCGGATGTCTGAGCCGACCTCGGGCGATGTGCTTTGGCAAGGAAAATCAGTTTTACAGCTTCGCGGCAGCGCATTGCGGGCATGGCGGGCGCGCTGCGGTATGATGTTCCAGCAGTTCAACCTGTCGCCGCGACTGGACGTGCTGACCAATGTCTTGGTCGGCTCGGTAAGCCGTCGCCCCACCCTGCAAACCTTGATCAAGTATTTCCCAGCCGAAGAACGGGCGCGGGCGATTTTGGAACTATACGCTCTGGATATGGCCGACCTAGCCCTCCAGCGGGCAGGGACCTTGTCGGGCGGCCAGCAGCAAAGGGTCGCCATAGCCAGGACCATGATGCAATTGCCCGACCTGGTCTTGGCCGATGAACCCATCGCCTCGCTGGATCCGGCCAATGCGGAAACCGTGATGACGGCCCTATCCTCGATCAGTCGAGAGCGCGGGATTACCGTGCTGGTCAACCTGCATTCGCTTGAAATCGCACGAGCCTATTGCCCACGGATCATTGGCATGGCCAAGGGGCAGGTTGTGTTTGACGGAAGCCCAAGCCAGCTTGATGCGGCCATGATTGAGAAGATTTATGGGCGGCGCAAGTCGGTGCAGGCTGTGAGCGGCCCAGCCCTATCGGCCATTCCGACCTCAAACCTGGCGGGAGAAGTGGCGTGAGCGGGCGATTGGCAAGTCATAAACTTCAGGCCGGAGAGGTCTATTTCGATGTGTTTGATGGCTTGACCCAGGCCAAGCATGGCGGTCCTGAGCCTGAAATTTCGCCTGAGGCCTCGGTGCATGACTGTATATTGGGCCCCTGGACCCGTGTGGGCGCGCGCACCGGGCTGCATGAAGTCACTATGGGAGCCTATAGCTATATTGTCACAGATTCGAGTGCGACCTATAGCGAGATCGGCAAGTTCTGTTCGATTGCTCGCGATACCCGGATCAATCCTGGCAACCACCCGATGTGGAAGGCAGCGCAGCACCATTTCACCTATCGGGCCGTGTCCTATCGCCTTGGGGACGCGGATGACCTGGACTTTTTCGAGTGGCGCCGTCAGGATCGCTGTGTGATCGGGCATGATGTTTGGATTGGTCATGGCGCGACCATTCTGGCAGGCGTAACCGTCGGAACCGGCGCGGTGGTCGGTGCGGGGGCTGTGGTGTCCAAGGATGTTGCACCCTATACCATAGTCGGCGGGGTGCCATCACACCCGATCAAGGAACGCTTTCCCAAGGCGGTTCAGGACGGACTGCTTGCGCTTGGCTGGTGGGACTGGAATCATGACAAACTCGCCGCAGCCCTGCCGGACTTCCGAAACCTCGATGCCGATCAATTCGTCGAAAAATACAGCTAAACGGGGCTGCCTTTGCCTGATTGTCGGCCCGTCTGGGGTTGGCAAGGACTCGCTGATTGATGGGGCCAGAGCCGTCCTCGCCGGCGATCCAAGCTTTGATTTTGCCGTTCGCGATATAAATCGACCAAGCCAGGCCGGCGGCGAAGCCCATAGGCCGGTAACCGATTCGGACTTTGCGGCGCTTGAAGCGGCCGGACGCTATGCCCTGTCCTGGACCGCCCACGGATTACACTATGGTATCCCTATCGGCTATGAATCAGCGCTCAATCAGGGTGTCTGCATTGTCGCCAATGTCTCGCGCACCGTGATAGCGCTTGCCCGTGAACGCTATCAGCCCTTGGTCATTATAAAGATTACCGCCCCTAGCGACCTGCTAAGGCAAAGACTGATTGCGCGTGGGCGCGAGGACCAGGCCGATATTGAGGGCCGCATCCAGCGCGCGGCGGCGTTTGAGGTCAGCGGCACCGACGTGATCGAACTTTCCAATGATGGCCCCATTGAGCGCGGCATAAACAGGCTGGTCGAGATTCTCACCAGCGTCAGCAAACGCGGCTAGGCCTTGAAAACTAAGCACCCGGCGCGATCGTGACCATAATGCCCTTGTGATCGCTAGGGCTGACGCCGTTGGGGTCGCGCGCATCAAGCACGGTTTTTGCGGCCTGAATTGTCAAACGCCCCGCCCCCCAAAGCACGATCAAGTCAATCACGCTTGCCGGGCCTTGCATCATGGTCGTTGGGTCATCAATCCGGTCTGCGCTGCATTGATAGCCGGCCTGGCCCAAAAGGGTCTGGAGGGCCGCCGCATCCGGTTCTGCATTGAAATCACCGGCAAACACAATCGGCTGGGCCCAGTCCTTGCATGCCCTTCGATGGATTTTAGCCAACTGATCTGCGCGCAATCTGTCGGCCTCAGCGCCCATCAGATGGGTCAGATGCAGATTGACCACCCTCAAGGGCCCGGCCGGGGTTTCAAGGTCTATGCATTGGGCGATGCGCTCGCCGTCAAGGGGGTGAGAGGGAAGGGCGATAGGCACTGCTACGCGAATGGGCCACCGTGACAGCACCGCTAGGCCCGATGAAGACAGGCGTCCGTGACGGTGTTTGGACCTTGCCGGGGTGAAGAACCCGGCCAGTCCCGTTGCGCCAGACACATGATCAAAACTCGATTGGGTGTCAGGGCCGGCGCTATAGACCTCCTGCAGGCAGATGATATCGGCGTCCAGCCTTGCCAACTGTGACCCGATCAGCGACATGCGCCGCAGATAGTCACCCTCATCCTTCCAGGTATTGAGCGTTACAAGCCGGATCAACCGACCCGAACGCCCTTAACCCAGACCCCCCGGACAATGACCTGGCCTTGGCTCACCCGCACCCGGACAAGATCGGCGCGCGCGCCCAAACCGATTTTGCCGCGGTCCAACAGGCCGCAGGCGCGGGCTGGGGCTCCGGTGACCGTATCAACGGCGCTGGAAATCGACCAGCCAAACGGTGCTTCGGCTAAACGAAATGCACACTCGATCAGGCTGCGGGGAACATAGTCAGAGGCAAAACCATCCAATAGGCCCTCGTTTGCCAAGGTCGCCGCCGGAATATTGCCTGAATAAGAGCCGCCGCGAATAAGGTTGGGTCCGCCCATAATCACCGACATACCCCGCTCATGCGCGCGGCTTGCGGCCTCCAAGGTAACGGGGAACTCTGATATGGTCGCGCCCAGATCGGCGGCCTGATCGCTATGGGCCCCTGTCTCATCATCATGACTGGCCAGTGGCAGTCCGCGCGCCTTGGCGATGGCTGCGACCAATTGACGACCGCGTTCGGCATGGCGAGCCTGGCGTTCATTTTGCGCCGCTAATCGGCCTTCAATCTCAGCTTCAGAAATCCCTTCCTGACGCCAGCCGACCAAGAACTTATCAAGATTGCGATATTGCCTCTGTCCAGGTGTGTGGTCCATGAGCGAGAACAGCCCCGTCATCGGGTGTGACGACAGGCGGTCGAGATAGGATTCCAGCGCGTCCGACGGGGTTTCGCACCGCCAGTGAATCCGGTGATCGGCCTTCAGGAAGTCTTGCTCCCAGGCGTGTTGCAATCCATCCGTAAGCCGAATCAGATTTTCCGGTATCCGCGCGGCCCCAAAGCCAAATGATCCCAGTGACAGGGAGTCAAACACGGTCGTGACCCCGACCGAAATGCACAATCCATCGTGCACAATCGCGGCCGAAACGGGGTTCCAGTCGATGTTTGGCCTAGGAAAATAGTGGCGCTCTAGATTGTCGGTGTGGATGTCAATTATGCCCGGGATCAGCCAGTCCCCCTCGCAGTCATGCCCAAGGGGGGAATTGCCGTCACTAAGCGACCGAATAAGGCCTGCATCGCACTCTATAGATCCTTCGAGCACGCTGTCGGGTAGCACGATGCGGGCATTGGTTAGAATTGTAGACATTCATAGACTCCGTGGGATCAATCAGTTTGGGTCGTCGCTGTTTTGCCGGGGCTCAGCCTCGATCTCGATCTCGATTCGGTCAGAGGGTATGTGCGACTCGCCATATTCAAGCGGCCTGCCCATGCCATCGACATTCCATGAGCGTGTGACCAATAGCGGGACATGCTTGGGAACGTTCAGCAGCTTTGCTTCAATCCGCGAGGGCAGTCGGCACAAGATTCGGGTGCGTTTACGCTCATAATCTGGCACGCCGCATTCGAGCAGGGTCCGCGTGATCGACTTGTGCCGCTGGTAAAAAACGTCGAAGGTCGGGAAGCGGTTAAAGTCGAAATAGTGACGAGACAAACCAATGGGCTGGTTGTTCACCAAGCCGAGGCGCTCAAGATAAACGACCGGCGCCCCCATTTTCAGGCGCAGGGCGGCAGCGACATGCGGCTCTGCCAGGCGCACATCAATGGTCAGGGTGCGGGTTTGGGAGTCGGCGACATGCTTTGCAATCCCATCTGTAAAGCGCGTTCGTCGCCCAACCTTATAGGTCAGGATCGGGCGACGCACGAAACTGCCCCTGCCTTGAGTCGTTTCAAGCAAGCCCTTGCCCTGTAGCCAGGCCAGGGCGCGACGCACAGTGTGACGGTTTGTTGAAAAATCAGCCGCGATTTCCGACTCAGTGGGCAATTTGTTGCCAGGCACGCGCGCGCCCGACTCAATATCAGACTCAAGTTTACTTGCGATTTGTCGCCATAGTGGAGCACCATTCTCTGAATTCGATGTTTTTTCTATAGAATTACTTAAATTTATCAAATTCACCTCCCGTCACAAGAATGCCATACTTTAACAGTTGATTTTATATTAGCATCAGAATAGGTTTTAACCAATCTTTACTCGCAATAAATTTGAAAGTTGTTGCCTTGACCCAAATGATCGAATCAAAGCTTGCCGATACGCGGGAACGTCAGGGGTGGATGTCGGTTCTGGCAAAGGCCCCGGCTGATCGGGTGATTGGCCTGTTGCGCGGCGTCAACCCACCACAGGCGGAGGTGTTGCGGTCGCCGGAAACCGGTATGGTTATGGTGCGTGGCCGGGCCGGCTCAGACGGCGGCCCCTTCAATCTTGGTGAAATGACCGTAACGCGCTGTGTGGTGCGCCTTCAGACGGGTGAAACCGGCGTGGGTTATGTGGCGGGCCGCAATAAACAGCATGCGCATGCCGCAGCGGTTATTGATGCCATGCTCCAGTCGGCGCAGATGTTTGATCACATTCAGTCCGCCGTGATTGCTCCCCTAAAGGCCGAGAAGGCTGCTGAGGCGCAGACAGCGGCGCTCAAGGCGGCAGCCACCAAGGTCGATTTCTACACCATGGTTCGCGATAGGGTGGGCTAGAAATGACCGCAGCACTTGATCTATCCAAGCTTCGTCCAGGCTTTCAAGACCCGGTTCGTGAGGGCCAGACCGCCTTTCGGATCATTTTGGATGCCATGTCCAATCCAGGCTCGCTAAAGGCCATCCTGCTATCGGCTGAGGCCCCGCAAGGGGTGGGTTCCGCAGCCGGTGCGGTCTTGCTGACGCTTGCCGATATGGACACGCCCGTATGGCTAAACCCGTCGCTGAGGGACGGGGAATTGGCGACCTGGCTGCGTTTTCATTGCAACTGCCCGCTAACCGACGATCCCTTGGCGGCTGTGTTTGCCTTGGCCTTGAACGGGGACAATGCAGCCAGTCTTGACCAGTTCAATCTTGGTGACGCCAAATTTCCGGACCGGGCCACGACCTTGATCCTGGTCTTGCCCGCCCTCACCGGTGGAACGCCCGTGCGTCTGCAAGGGCCCGGGATCGAGACGCAAGTGCAGATCGCGCCTTGCGGATTATCGGCTGATTTCTGGTCCGCACGCACCGAGGTCAATTCCAGATTCCAGTATGGCATCGATCTGATCCTTTGCGCGGGGGACCAGCTTATCTGTCTTCCACGCACCACTCGAACCTTAGAACAGGGGAGCTGAAACCATGGCCTATGTAGCCGTAAAGGGTGGCGAGCGCGCCATTTCCAACGCCCATGCCCTGCTTGAAGAAGCGCGCCGTGGCGACCGATCTGTCCCCGAGATATTGGTCGACCAGGTGCGAGAGCAGCTTTCGCTGGCCGTGGACCGGGTGATGGCCGAGGGCTCATGCTATGACCGCGACCTGGCGGCCTTGGCGATTAAACAGGCTGCGGGCGATGTCGCCGAAGCGACCTTCTTGATGCGCGCCTATCGCACGACCTTGCCGCGCTTTGGCTTCTCAAAGCCGGTCGAGACCGCGAACATGGCTGTGCGTCGGCGTATTTCGGCGGCGTTTAAAGACATTCCAGGCGGGCAGGTGCTTGGGGCGACCTTTGACTATACCCACCGCTTGCTCGACTTCAAACTCGCCGCTGAGGGGGCGGACCCGGTTGCGCCTGCACCGCAAGCTGTAGAGCCAATGCTGCACCCGCTTCCCACCATCAGCTCTGTGTTTTCGCACGAAAACCTGTTGGAGCAAGAGGCGCAGTGGGATGGCGATGAGGAGCCGTTCGATCTGACGCGCGAGCCCATGTCATTTCCGGCTGGCCGCGATCAGCGCCTACAGGCGCTTGCGCGCGGCGATGAAGGCTTCTTGCTGAGCCTTGCCTATTCCTCGCAGCGCGGTTGGGGCAATACCCATCCCCTATGCGGCGAAATTCGGATGGGCGAGGTGGCAGTCGATTTTGTCCCCGACGAGCTTGGCTTCCCGATTGAGATTGCAGACATAACCCTGACCGAATGCATCATGCTGTCGGGCTTTGCCGGTTCAGCCGACCGGGCCCCGCAATATACGCGCGGCTATGGTCTGACCTTTGGCCATAATGAGCGCAAAACCATGAGCATGGCGATTGTCGACCGTGCGCTGCGGGCGCGTGAGCTTGGCGAAGAGGTCGAGGCCCCCTGCCAAGACGAGGAGTTTGTTCTGTATCACTCCGACAATGTCGAGGCCTCTGGTTTTGTGCAGCACCTAAAGCTGCCCCACTATGTCGATTTCCAAGCTGACCTGGTGTTCTTGCGCAAGCTGCGCTCTGAATTTTTCGAGCGAAAATCAGCGGCACAGCCGGTTGCGGCGGCCCAATTGGAACCTGCAGAATGAGTTCTCAAGCCATAGCCTCCGCCCCTGGGGCGATTTCGAACAGTCCGGAACGCTATTATACCTACGGCTATCTCGATGAGCAGACCAAGCGGATGATCCGCCGGGCGATTCTCAAGGCCATTGCGATTCCAGGCTATCAGGTACCGTTTGGCTCGCGTGAAATGCCCGTGCCCTATGGCTGGGGCACCGGCGGCATTCAGTTGACCGCCGCTATTATCGGGCCTGATGATGTCTATAAGTGTATCGACCAGGGCGCCGACGACACGACCAATGCCGTCTCCATCCGCCGCTTTTTTGCCAAGGTCGCCGATGTCGCCACGACAGAGGATACCGCAGAAGCCACCATTATTCAGTCGCGCCATAGAATTCCCGAACATCCGCTAAAGGATGGCCAGATCATGGTCTTCCAGGTGCCGCAGCCGGAACCGCTGCGTTTCCTAGAGCCGCGCGAGATGGAAACCCGGGCCATGCATGCCTATGAGGAATATGGCCTGCAATATGTGTCCTTGTATGAGAATATCTCAGCCTTTGGCCGCATTGCCGGAACGGCTGGCTATCCGGTCATGGTGGACGAGCGCTATTTGATGTCACCATCGCCGATCCCAAAATTTGACAATGGCAAGCTGCATAATTCCCAAGCCCTGATGCTGTTTGGTGCCGGTCGCGAAAAGCGGATCTATGCCATCCCGCCGCACACCACAGTACGCAGTCTCGATTTTGAAGACTATCCGTTCGAGACCCAAAAATGGGACGAAAGCTGCGCGCTTTGCGGGGCTTCGGACTCTTATCTGGATGAGGTGGTCTTGGATGACCAGGGCCAGAGAATGTTTGTCTGTTCCGACAGTCACTATTGTTCAGAGCGGCGTGCACAAGGCTTCCGCGGTCCTATGGCTGGGCATCAATTGGCCGATATCGACAAGGATGCTGCCCAATGAATATGCAAGTCAGCCACGCGGTCGGCGATCCAGTGGGCCAACCCTTGCTGCGCGTCACCAACCTGACCAAGCGCTATGGCACGATTATTGGCTGCCGCGATGTCTCGTTCGAAATGCGCCCCGGGGAAGTGCTGGGGATTGTTGGCGAAAGTGGGTCGGGCAAGACAACCTTGCTAAATTGCATGTCTGGCCGTTTGCCGCCCACCCAAGGTCGGATTGAGTTTGACGCCAGTCGGCATGGCCTGGTCGATATCTACAACCTGTCAGAACCGGATCGCCGCCGGATGCAGCGTGAGGACTGGGGTTTTGTGCACCAAAATCCGCGCGATGGACTGCGCATGCGAGTGTCGGGCGGGGCCAATGTCGCCGAGCCCCTGATGAATCTTGGCCAACGTCATTATGGCAAGATGCGCCAGGCATCGCTGGATTGGCTCAACCGCGTCGAGCTTGACCTTGGCCGTATTGATGACAAGCCACGGACCTATTCGGGCGGTATGCAGCAAAGGGTGCAGATCGCGCGTAATCTCATTCACGCGCCGCGTCTGGTGTTTATGGATGAGCCGACGGGTGGCTTGGACGTCTCGGTCCAGGCCCGCCTTCTGGACCTGATGCGCGAACTGGTTAGAGACCTTGGCCTGGCGGCAATCCTTGTCACGCACGATATGGCGGTGGCGCGGCTTTTGGCTGATCGTTTGATGGTTATGAAGTCTGGGTCGGTGGTTGAAACCGGTCTGACCGATCAGGTGCTCGATGACCCGCAGCACCCCTATACCCAACTTCTCGTCTCATCCGTTCTGCAAATCTAAGAGCGCAACCATGCAACCGTCGCAGCATAATAGTCAGACCCCGTCCATTCGGGTGACGAACCTGAGAAAGCAGTTCACCCTGCACAATCAAGGATCAATCGAGATCCCCGTGTTCGACGCCTTGAACCTAGAGGTCTTTGCGGGTGAATGCGTGGTGTTCGTCGGCGATTCCGGGATTGGTAAGTCCACCCTGATGCGGACCATCTATGGCAATTATCTGGCATCCAGCGGTCGTGTCGAGGTGCAGCATGACGGCCAATTTGTCGATGTCACCAAGGCTTCGCCCCATATGGTCGCCGCCGTGCGTCGCCGCTCCATGGGATATGTCAGTCAGTTTCTGCGGGTCATTCCACGAATTTCCACCCTCGATCTGGTTATTGAGCCCTTGCTGGGCAATGGCGTTGATCCAGAAGAGGCCAAGTCGCGCGCGGTCAGCTTGCTGCGTGATCTGCGATTGCCAGAAGCGCTTTGGTCATTGCCGCCCGCAACCTTTTCGGGTGGAGAGCAACAAAGGGTCAATATTGCCCGCAGTTTCATTCGTGAATACCCCGTGCTCCTGCTCGACGAGCCCACAGCCTCGCTCGATGCCAGCAACCGCGAAACCGTGATTACCCTGATCAAGGCGGCCTTGGCCAAGGGCGCGGCCCTGATCGGTATCTTTCATGATCACGATGTCCGCGAGGCGGTGGCAACCCGGCATTTTGACGTATCGTCCTTCAAGATGGTGATGGAGTCTGCTGCGTGACCCTTCGGCTATTTAGTCGCCAGATCATTACGCCGACGGGTGCCGTTTGCGGCAATCTGGTGATCGAAAATGGCTTGATTGGCGATATCATCCCCGCAGGGGAACCGGCTTTCGGCGCTGAAGACCTCGGCAATGACCTCTTGATCCCGGGTCTGATTGATATCCATACCGACAATCTTGAGAAACATTTTCAGCCCCGCCCCGGCGCCCAATGGGATCCGGTTGGGGCTGCGCTGGCCCATGATGGCCAGTGTGCGGCGGCGGGCATTACCACCGTCTTTGACAGTCTTAGCCTGCATGGGCGCAAGGAAGGGCTCGACCGCAAGCATGCTCTAGCCCCCATGATTGAGGGTGTGGACCATGCCGCCCGTCAAGGCATGCTGCGCGTGGACCATCTGTTGCATTTACGCGCTGAGGTCACCAATCCAGAACTCACCGACTTGATGGAGCCCTATCGCCAGCATCCACGATTGCGGCTGTTATCGGTGATGGATCATACGCCCGGCCAACGCCAAACCGCCGATTTGAAGCGCTTTGAGGATAGGCTCAACGCCTCTGGCCACGGTGCCCACGAGATTGCTGAAATGCTGGCCACGCATACCGCTTGGCGCGATCAGTCGGTAGCGCCTGGCAACCGCGCCTATGTGGTGGCCATGGCCCATCAACAATCCATTCCCTTGATGAGCCATGATGACGAGAGTCTCGATCATGTCGAGGAGTCCTGGGACAATGGCTGTGCCGCTTCGGAATTTCCGGTGACCCTGGCCGCCGCCCGTCTGGCCCATGAGCGCGGCATGCTCAATGTAATGGGTGCGCCCAATTTCGTAAGGGGGGCGTCTCATTCGGGCAATCTTGGCGCGCGCGCGTGTGCTGAGGCGGGCCTATTGGATGTGCTGGCCTCGGACTATATCCCGCTGTCCATGGTGCGGGCAGCCTTCCAACTGACCGAAGCGCCGTTTCATTGGTCGCTGGCCGCGGCCATCGCCACTGTGACGCAAAACCCCGCCCGGCTTGCCGGATTGACTGATCGCGGCGCCATTGCTCAAGGTCTGCGTGCAGATCTGGTCCAGATAGGCTATCAAAATCCCGGCTGGCCGGTTGTTCGGCAGGTATGGCGCGAGGGTCGAAGAGTTGCATGAGTGCACGCTATGCCATTTATTA
>JBIIZD010000146.1:0-4126 GCA_044346445.1 Caulobacteraceae bacterium | reverse complement strand
AAGGGTCAGTGGTGGGGCTTTTCGCGCCGGGCGCGGGTGATTGCCTATGACAAGGCCGCCGTTAATCCAGAAGAAGTGGCCCATTATGACCAGATTGCCGGGCCGCGTTTTAAGGGCAAGGTGTGCGTGCGATCTTCGGACAATGTCTATAACCTGTCCCTGATGGCGGCCCTGATCGAGCATTGGGGTGAGCCCAAGGCCTTGAACTGGGCCAAGGGCGTGGTGGCCAATATGGCCCGCGCGCCTCAAGGCGGTGATATTGACCAGATCCGGGCGGTCGAGGCCGGGGCCTGTCAGGTGGCCTTGACCAACACCTATTATTACCTGCGTCTGGCCGCCTCGTCCGATGCGGCTGACAAGGCCGCTGCCGCGCGTGTGGGCCTGTCCTTTCCCGAACAGGACGGGGTCGGAACGCATGTGAATATATCCGGCGGCGGATTGGCGGCGCACGCCCCCAACAAGGCCGCAGCAATCAAGTTTCTGGAATTTCTAGCCAGTGACGAAGCCCAGGCCATATTTGCCGGGGCCAATCATGAATATCCCGCGGTCGAAGGCTTGGCCTCGCCGCCCGATGTTGCCGCCTATTCCAAATTCAAACCCGACCCCATGGCGGTCAGTATTTATGGCCAAAGACAGGCCCAGGCCCAGGGCGTTTATGATCAGGCGGGCTGGCGCTAGGTGGCAGATCACGCCCTTGTCCGCCCGATCACCGCGCCGGATCTAAGGGGGGTTCCAGCCCTGAGGATCGCGGCCTGGCTGGCGGCTGGACTGGCCATATTGCCGCTTGTTTCGGTTGTTTGGCTGGCCTTGACGCGCCCGGCCAGTACGGCCCTGCCGCTGGATGCCGTATTGCGCTATGCGGCCAATACAGCCCTGCTTGGCGGTCTGACGGCGAGCGCCGTAACCGTGCTCGGGGCCAGCGCGGCCTGGCTTGTGGTCATGTACCGGTTTCCGGGCCGGGGCATATTCAGCTGGGCGCTGGCCCTGCCGCTGGCGGCACCCGCCTTTGTGCTGGCCTATGCCTATGCCGATCTGTTTGATGTGGCAGGCCCGGTGCGAACGCTCTTGCGCGGCCTAACCGGCCAAGACTTTGGCTTTTTTAACATGCGCAGCCTGCCCGGCGCGGCCTTTGTCCTGTCCATGGCGTTTTATCCTTATGTGTATCTAACCGCGCGGGCAGCCTTTGTCAGCCAGTCGGTCTGTGCCTTGGAGGCAGGCCGCACCTTGGGCTGTAGCCCCTGGACCAGCTTTACCCGAATCGCCCTTCCCCTCGCCCGCCCCGCCATTGCCGCTGGTGCAGCCCTGGCCGTGATGGAGGTGTTTGCCGATTATGGGGCGGTGAATTTTCTAGGCGTCCAGACCCTGACCACAGGCGTGGTGCGCGCCTGGTCGGCCTATGGTGCGCCGGGATCGGCCGCACGGTTGTCGCTGCTGCTCTTGGCGGCGGCAGGCCTCCTGCTCTGGATCGAGCGCAAGGGCAGGCAGGGACAGGCCTATGGCGCATCGAGCGCCCGCTGGCGGCCATTGGAACCGACACCGCTTGGCGGCCTCCCAGCCCTTGGCGCGACGGTTTATTGCACGGCCCTGATCAGTTTTGGCCTTCTGCTTCCAGCCGCTTGGCTAGGCTACCGGGCCCTATCGGCCCTGCCCGAGGCCGATAGATTGCTGCATGCCGCCCAGGTCTCGTTTGGCTTGGCAGCCACAGGGGCCACGGCGACTGTCATTCTGGCCGGTCTGATCGCCTTTGGCACGCAAAATGGCCAATGGGCCAAACGGATTGCCAGCCTTGGCTATGCAACACCAGGCGCGGTCATGGCCGTGGGCCTATTGGCACCTGCAAGTCTGGTCTGGCGCAGCCTGGGTCTGAACCCTAGTCTTGGCAGCGGCATTGCCTTGGCGCTTGGCCTATTGATCCTGGCCTATTCGGCCCGGCTGATGGCCTCGGCCCTAGGCCCGATTGAGGCCGGCATGGCCAGTGTTACCCCCGCCATGGCCCGCGCGGCGCGCACACTCGGCCAGACCGAGGTGGGCGTCCTGCGCCGCATAAACATTCCCATGGCCAAGGGCGCGCTCTGGACCGCTGCCCTTTTGGTTTTTGTCGATATAATGAAGGAACTACCCGCCACCTTGATCCTGCGACCGTTCAATTTCGACACCCTAGCCGTACTCGCTGACCGCTATGCCTCTGATGAGCGCCTGGCCCAGGCGGCCTGGCCAAGCTTGATGATTGTGCTGACGGCCTGTGTGCCTATTATCCTATTGTCGCGCCAGATCATGCGTTCGCGGCCCGGAGACCAGAGCCTGTGATCCTTGCCTTAAGTCTATCCGAGGTCCGGCGGCTATATAACGGCAAGGCGGCTGTTGACGGGGTAAACCTTGCTCTGGAGGCGGGCAAGATCACCTGTCTATTGGGGCCGTCAGGCTGCGGCAAGAGCACGCTATTGCGCCTGATTGCCGGGCTTGAAGCCATAGATGGCGGCACGATTACCTCAGACCGGGCCCTGTCTGGTCCCGGTGTGCATCTGGCACCCGAGCACCGCGATATTGGCTTTGTCTTTCAGGACTATGCCCTGTTCCCGCATTTGAGCGTCGAGGACAATATCGGCTTTGGTCTGACCCATCTTAACGCCCAGGAACGCCGCCGCCGCGTCGCCGAACAGTTGGAGCGGGTTCAGTTATTGGACCGGGCCAAGGCCTTTCCTCAAGCCCTGTCTGGCGGCGAGCAACAGCGCATTGCGCTCGCCCGCGCCCTGGCCAGAGGCCCCGCCCTGGTCCTGCTTGATGAGCCATTTTCCGGCCTCGACAGCTATTTGAAGACCGAGGTCAGGGACGCCACCCTGGCGGCCTTGCGCGCCGCAGGCACCACCGCCTTGATCGTCACCCATGATGCTGAAGAAGCCCTGATGATGGCCGATAATCTGGCCCTGATGCGTGACGGACAAATCTTGCAAACCGGCACACCGATGCAGTGTTATGCCCACCCCACCTCCTTGGCCGCCGCACGCCTGCTTGGCCCGGTAAATGTGATTGGCGCAACCGTTTCAAGCGGTCAGGCCCACAGCCTGTTTGGCAGTCTAGCGGCGCCGCAGCGCCCCGACGGTGCGGCGAGGATTCTATTTCGGCCCGAATCCCTTAAGGTCGGTTCGACGGGTCTAGCCGCAGAGGTCATTCGCACCCGTTTTGCCGGGGCAGACACGGTGATAACCCTTGGCCTTAGCGCAGCCGCAGCAGGGGACCTGACCTTGGAAGCGAGAATAGTATCAAGCCAGGCTCCAACCCTTGGCAATACGGTTAGACTGGTGCTCGATACCGACGCCTGCACAGTGATTTAGGCCCAAGACGCGCCATAAGGACCACCCAAAGTGACCTCGCCCATAGAAGACCTGATTTTCGCTCAATTGGCCAACCTGCCTGACGGCAAGAGCATAGACCCCGCAGCCGTGGCCAAGGCGCTGGACCCCGAAGGCTGGCGGCGCGCCCTTGGCCAGGTCCGCGCCACCGCCGTGGGTCTGGCGCGTCAAGGTAGGCTGGAAATCACGCGCCATGGCAAGACCGCCGACCCTAGCATTTTCAAGGGCGTTTACCGGCTAAGACTGCCAACAAACGCCCCGGTGGAACCCGATCTGGTCCGGGATACTGGCGAGGCCTAGCCGCCGCGCTTCATGGTTTCGCGGGCAATAATGACCTGCTGAATCTGGCTTGTGCCTTCATAAATGCGGAAGATGCGCACATCGCGATAGAGCCGCTCAATGCCGTAATCAGCGACATAGCCCGCACCGCCAAAGATTTGCACAGCCTTATCGGCCACGCGCCCGACCATTTCAGAGGCGAAATACTTGGCCGCCGCCGCTTCTAGCGTGACATTGACCCCGGCATCGCGCTGACGGGCAGAGTCCATCACAAGCGCACGCGCGGCCAGGGCCTCGGTCTTGCAATCGGCAATCATGCCTTGAACCAGTTGGAAATTGGCAATCGGCTGGCCAAATTGCTTGCGCTCGGCGGCATAGGCCACGCAATCCTTGATCAAGCGCTCTGCGACGCCGACGCAGACCGAGGCAATGTGCAAACGGCCGCGATCCAGTACCTGCATAGCGACCTTAAAGCCCTCGCCCTCCTTGCCCAGAAT
>JBIIZD010000005.1:0-48279 GCA_044346445.1 Caulobacteraceae bacterium | reverse complement strand
GACAGCGCCGGTGGCTCGGCCAAACAGGCGCGTAACCGCGAAAATCAGGCCGTCCTGCCCCTGCGCGGCAAGATCTTGAATGTCGAGCGCGCAAGGTTTGACAAGATGCTGTCGTCCGAACAGATCGGCACCTTGATCACCGCCCTGGGCGCAGGGATTGGCCGCGACGATTTCGATATTGAAAAAATCCGCTACCACAAGATTGTCATCATGACCGATGCCGATGTCGATGGCGCGCATATCCGCACGCTTTTGCTGACCTTCTTTTACCGGCAAATGCCGCAGGTCTTGGAGCGCGGCTATCTCTATATTGCCCAGCCGCCGCTCTATAAGGCCGCCAAGGGCAAGTCCTCGCGCTATCTGAAAGACGATGCCGAGATGGAGGCCTTCTTGATCGATGAGGGCGTTGACGGGGCGGTGCTGGAACTGTCCTCTGGCGAGCGGCTAGCAGGCAATGACCTTCTGGCCCTGGTCCAGTCTTCGCGCATGGCCAAGGCCCATATTGAACGCTTAAGCGGCCGGGCTCCGGCGTTTGCGGTCGAGCAATCGGCCATTGCTGGCCTGTTTGGCGAAAACCCCGATCCGGCCACGGCGGCGGCGCGGCTTGATCTCTATGCCGAAGAGGGCGATGGCCGCTGGACCGGCGAGGCGGGCGTGCCCAGCGGCTTTGTGTTTAGCCGCATAAAACGCGGCGTGTCTGAGCGCGTGGTGCTGGACGAGGTCCTTCTCCATGCCGCCGATGCCCGCCGCCTGGCAGAGCGCGGACCGGCCCTTGCCGACACCTTCCAGGGCGTGGGCACGTTTAGGCGCAAGGACAAGTCGACCACGGTGCGCGGGCCGCTGGACCTGATGAATGCCGTGCTCGATGCCGGGCGCAAGGGGCTTTATATCCAGCGCTATAAGGGCCTTGGCGAAATGAATCCCGAACAGCTGTGGGAAACCACCCTGGACAAGGAGGTCCGTACGCTTTTGCAGGTCAAGGTCAATCATGTCGATGATGCCGATGACATGTTCAGCCGCCTGATGGGCGATCTGGTCGAGCCGCGCCGCGAATTTATTCAGGATAATGCGCTGGATGCTGAGGTGGATGTCTAGGCCGCCCGCCTAAAAACAAGCAGGTTTGACGGTTTTTAAAATCCAGCCTAACCTCCCGATCAAGGGCCCGCATCAGACGGGATCGATCGGGAGGTTGTCGGGTGGCTGAGACTGAGATCAAGCATACGATTTGCCGCGCCTGCCATGCGCAATGCGGCCTGATTGTCGAGATGCAGGACGGCCAGCCCGGCCGCATCTATGGCGATAAGGACAATCCCATCTATCACGGCTTTACCTGTATTAAGGGCCGGGAATTGGGGGCCTATCACGCCCTGCCTTCACGGCTTTTGCACTCCCAGGCCCGCCAGGCCGACGGCCAACTGGCCCCGATCGCTAGCCAGAAAATGATCGACGAGATCGCGGCCAAGATCAGTGATCTGGTCGCCCGGCACGGGCCGCGGTCTGTGGCCCTCTATATCGGCACCCACGGCTATAATAATTTTGCCAGCTCGGCCTTTGCCAATGCCTTTATGGCGGCGATTGGCTCACCCATGGCCTTTACCAGTGTCACGATTGATCAGCCGGGCAAGGCTGTGGCCCTGATGCTGCATGGCCCGTGGCTGGCCGGGACGCCGGGCATTGATCAGTGGGATGTCCTAACCCTGATCGGCACCAATCCTCTGGTCTCGATGAATGGGGGGCTTGGCATGAATCCAGCGCGCCAGCTGCATGAGGCCAAGAAGCGCGGCATGAAGCTGATCGTGATCGATCCGCGCCGCACCGACTGTGCTGAGCAGGCCGACCTGCATCTGGCACCGATGCCGGGTCAGGATGCGCCAGTCTTGGCCGCCATTGCCCGCCAGATGATCCTAGATCAGCAGATTGACGCCGATTTTCTAAAGCACGAGGTCGATAATTTTGAGGCCTTTAAGGCCGCGGTCGAGCCGTTCAATCCGCGCATGGCGGCTGAGCGGGCCGGGGTGTCTGCCGAGGACATCCTTGCCGCTGCGCGTATGATTGGTCAGGCCGAGCGCGGGGCGTTTAGCGCCGGTACCGGCCCCAATATGGCGGGCCAAGGCAATCTGACCGAGTATTTCGTCAAGGTCTTGACCTCGCTCAAGGGGTTTTGGCGCAAGCCCGGCGACGAGGTCGCCAATCCAGGCGTTGTCATCAATCCGTTTCCAGCCATTGCCGCCAGTCCAGGCCCCGGCCAGGCCTGGGGGCTGGGCGAGACCTTGCGGGTGCGCGGCCTGACCAATTCAGCGGCCGGTATGCCGACCGCGGCCCTGGCCGACGAAATCCTTTTGCCCGGCGAGGGTCAGGTCAAGGCCCTGTTTGTGCTCGGCGGCAATCCGATCCTGGCCTGGCCCGACCAGATCCGCACGGTTGAGGCCATGAAGGCGCTGGAGCTTTTGGTCTGTTTTGATCCGCATGTCTCGGCCACGGCCAAATATGCCCATTATGTGGTTGCCCCAACCTTGCCGTTCGAGGTTTCGGGCCCGACGGCCCTAAATGAGATGGTCGGCAATTTTGGTCCCGGCTGGGGCTATCACAAGCCCTATGCCCAATGGGCCGATCCGCTGATGGCCCCGCCGGCGGGCTCTGATCTTGTGGATGAATGGCAGGTGTTTAAGGGTCTGGCCGAGCGGATGCAGCTTGATCTGGCGATCAAGTCTTGCAGCATTCTCGACCCCGCCGCCGCCGCCGAGCAGCAGACAATTGTCACCCCAGATTGCCAGCCGACCGCCGATGAGGTCTGGGCCATCTTGCTCAAGGGCTCGCCGGTACCGTTTGACCAGATTTATGCGGCCAAGCAGGGGCGGGTATTTGACCGGCCCAAGACCCTGGTCCAGCCCAAGCCCGAGGGCTGGGTCGGGCGGCTGGATATTGGCAACCCGGTCATGATGGCCGAGCTGGACGAGATCGCGGCCACACCGCTTAGCGGCCATGACCCCTATCCGTTCAAGATGATTTCTCGGCGCATGGCCGATGTGCTCAATTCGTGCTGGCACGAGCATGACAAGCTGCTGCGCCGCTATAAGACCAATCCAGCCTTTATGAACCCAGCCGATATGGCCGGGCTTGGTCTGGGCGAGGGCGATCTGGTCGAGTTGGAAAGCACGCGGTCCAGTATTCGCGGCGTTGCGATTGCCGCCGAGGATGTCCGGCGCGGCTGCATCTCCATGACCCATGCCTGGGGCGGCGCGCCGGGCGAGGATGATGATCCCACACTGGGCGGCTCCAATACCGGCCGCCTAACCCCGGTCGACCGCGATTTTGACCCCTATACCGGCATACCCCGCATGAGCGCGATCCCGGTCAGGGTCCGGGCGGTGGGCGTGGTGGCGTAAGGGGGGGATTATGGGCGGGCCTGAATAAGCGTAACGGCCTGTTGATGCTCGGCCATCCATTGCGCGGTAAGCGGGCAGCGGATCGAAATCATTGACCGTATGCGCTCATAGTCCTTCATCAAGTCTCGGCCCAGAATAGGCTCATGATGTGCAACCCTGTTTCTTAACCGACGTATCTGTTCGAGGTTCTCAAAAATTTGACGTCGAGATTGCTGTACGGTCTGCTGCGACTGTAATTCAGGGAAGGCTTTACTGAGACTATTTGACCAGAGCCGCGCATCGTGCCGACCCGTGAACATTGACTGCCAGAAATAGAAGTTTAGTTCTGGAATGACGCTGCTTGTCTCAATCCTATGTTTGCGGGCGTTTGCTAGGTCTCGCCTCGGATTATAGCCCTTGTTGGGATCAGGGAGGCTGCGCTCAAAACCGGCTGACCAAGGCCATTGCGACCCATAGCGGGCCTCCAAAACTTCTGAAACCGCGTTTCTCGTAACGATTTCACAGATATGGAGTGGCATTAGAAACGCGCCAGAGGTTAGGGCGTTCCATGCGTATAGGTCTTGCGCCGATTGGGAAGGCGGCGTTGCCGAAACTGCCGTTTCGAACCTTGCCATCCGGGCTGGTGACAAGGCTTTGCGCACGGCGGTCAATGTATCCAAGCTTGACATTTATGGTAACCGTAGTTAGGTAAACTCAGTGCCACGGGTCTTTGTTGGTGAAAGCCTCCCCCCGAGGACAGACGCATTGAAACCCGCCCGAAAGGCGGGTTTTTTGTTACCAGATGTCAAAGCATTGCGGCAACAGATTTATACCTAGAGATGTGAAGCCTCGCGAGCCTGAGCGGCTAGTTGCATCGCAAACTTCACAAAGGACACACCATGACCCTTGCTGCGCCAGAGGCCAAGCCTTCGCCCTATAATCATCAGACGGTCTTGTGGGTAAAGCACTGGACCGATCGTTTGTTCAGTTTTGCCATTAGCCGCCCGCCGACCTTACGGTTCCGCTCGGGCGAATTTATCATGATTGGTCTGGCGCTGGAGCCCAAGCCGATCTTGCGCGCCTATTCGATTGCCAGCCCCGGTTTTGCTGATGAGATTGAGTTCTTGTCGATCAAGGTGCCTGATGGCCCCCTGACCTCGCACCTGTTGCACATAAAACCGGGCGATGAGGTCTTGATGGGCAAGAAGCCGACCGGGACCCTGGTGCTGGACGCGCTCAAGGGCGGCAAGCGGCTGTTTCTGATCAGCACCGGCACCGGTCTGGCACCCTTTTTGAGCGTGGCGCGCGACCCTGAGACCTATGAGCGGTTTGAACAGGTGATTGTCGTGCATACGGTGCGCGAGGTGGCGGAGCTGGCCTATCGCGATCTGTTTGAGAAGGACATATTTGACGATGAGCTGGTCGGCGAACAGGCCCGCCATCAACTGGTCTATTATCCGACCGTGACCCGCGAGCCGTTTGAGCGCATGGGCCGGATTACCGACCGGGCCATGAGCGGCGATCTGTTCAGGGATCTGGGCCTAGACCGCGACCGGTTCGATCCAGCGGAAGACCGGGCCATGATCTGTGGCAGCATGGCCATGATCAAGGATGTCGCGGCCTTGCTCGAATCCCACGGCCTGGTTGAAGGTGCAAACTCTGAGCCGGGCGATTTTGTTATCGAACGGGCCTTTGTCGGCTAGGGTCTAGCCATGTTCGGGGATGTCCGCCTTTACCTTCTGCCGCCTTCCCCGCGAAGGCGGGGATCCAGATGATAGATCACAGGCCGAGCGAAACGGTCTGGGTCCCCGCCTGCGCGGGGAAGGCGGAGGGGGTGAGAGGTCCGCACTCACCATGCCAAGCCTGCTGAAGCTCGGGGATGTCCCTCTTTACCTTCTGCCGCCTTCCTCGCGAAGGCGGGGATCTAGATGGTAGATCACAGGCCGAGTGAAACGGTCTGGGTCCCCGCCTTCGCGGGGAAGGTGGAGGGGGGCTAGGGCTGCACTCACCATGCCAAGCCTGTTGAAGCTCGGGGATGTCCGCCTTTACCTTCTGCCGCTTTCCCCGCGAAGGCGGGGATCTAGATGGTAGATCACAGGCCGAGCGAAACGGTCTGGGTCCCCGCCTGCGCGGGGAAGGTGGAGGGGGTGATAGGTCTGCATAGTCGGCCTCTCCCCGACCGAATCTGGATTGAACCTAGTCCAGGCTGCGTACGACCGACAGCACGGCCTGGCCATAGCGTTCCAGCTTGCCCTGTCCGACGCCGCCGGTCTTGGCAAGGCTTGCCAGGCTTGCCGGGCGGGCGGCGGCAATATCCAGCAAGGTCTTGTCGTGAAAAATGACATAGGGCGGCACATGCTGACGCCCGGCCTCGACCTTTCGCCAATTGCGCAGGGCCTCAAACAGGGGCCGGTCCGATAAGGGCACTTCCAGCATGACCCCCTTGCGCGGCCGGGCCGGGCGGTCAGAGGCGTCACTGTCTGGGCCGCTGCTATCAATGGCCGTCTGCTGGCGGGTCAGTACGCGCCGCTCGCCGCGATAGACGGCCCTGACCGCCTCGCCATCGCCCAGACCGATCAAGGGGCGGCCATCATTGGGGTCTTCTCTTAACAGGCCTTCAAACAAAAGCTGATCCATCAGGTCGCGCCAGCCATTGGCATTAAGGTCCTTGCCAATGCCAAAGGTCGACATGGCCACTTCAGCGCTCTGGGCGTCCTTGGTCTTACCCAAAAGGTGGTCAATCGCCCGGCCGCGGCCATAGCGTCCGCCTAGCCTATGCACGGCAGACAAGGCTTTTTGCGCCGCCTCGGTCTGGTCCATACCGCGCGGCGGCGACAGGCAAAGATCGCAAACACCGCAGGTCTCGGTCACGTCTTCGCCAAAATAGCGTCGCACCCCCGCAGACCGGCAGGTCATGCCGTCGAGCAGGGCATAGAGCTGGCGTAGCTTGCGCGCCTGCACCTGTTTGACCTCGGGCTCCATGTCGCGCCCATCCAGCCGCCGAAGCGCCCAGGCCATATCGGCGGAGCCGTAAAGCGTAATGCCCTCGGCGGGATCGCCATCGCGCCCGGCCCGGCCGATTTCCTGCCAATAGGCCTCGATCGAGGCGGGCGGATCGGCATGGATGACAAAGCGGACATCGGGCTTGTCCACCCCCATGCCAAAGGCGATCGTGGCCACCATCACCGCCTCATCCTCGTCCATAAACCGGTTTAGCCGTTCATGGCGCTGAACCCGGTCAAGGCCAGCATGATAGGCCAGCGCCGGTATGCCCTCGGCCACCAGGGCCTGGGCCAGGACTTCTGTGCCCTCGCGCGAGCCAGAATAGATCACGCCTGCGCGCGCGCGCCGGGCCTTGACCAGTTCAATGACCCGATTATGCCCCCGGCCGCGCTTGCGCTCGGCGCTTAAGGCCAGTTCAGGCCTTGCAAAACTATCGACATATTCAGCGACGGTGCCCAGCCTTAACTCAGCGCGGATGTCGTCGCGCGTGCGCGCATCGGCTGTGGCGGTGACGGCTAGGCGCGGCACCCCAACAAACAGGTCGGCCAGGCGACCGAGCGTGCGATATTCGGGACGAAAATCATGGCCCCATTGGCTAACGCAATGCGCCTCATCGACGGCGATCAGGGCAATGGGCAGGCGCACCAACCGGTCGAGCACATGGCTCTGCATCAGGCCCTCAGGCGACAGATAGAGCATGTCCAGCCTACCCGCCTCGATCTGGCTCCAGATGCGCGAGCGATCATCCAGACTGGTGTCGGAATCCAGCCTTTCAGCGGCCACACCCGATTGTTGCAGGCCCGCGACCTGGTCGGCCATTAGGGCGATCAGGGGCGAGATGACAATGCCAAGCCCTGGCCGGATCAGGCTGGGGATCTGGTAACACAGGCTCTTGCCACCCCCGGTTGGCAGGACGGCCAAGGCGCTTTGGCCATCGAGCACCTGGGCAATCACCTGGGCCTGTAGGCCGCGAAACGCGTCATGGCCAAAGGTACGGCGCAGCACATTGAGGGCCTGATCCAGCAGGGGCTGATCAGCCAGGTCTTGGTCGAGGGTGCGGGTCTGGGTCACGCTTCGTCTATGACCTGATCCGGCTTGTCGCGTCCAGAGCCCGCTTAGGCCAGAAGCATGACCTTGCCAATATGGGCCCCCGCTTCCAGATAGGCATGGGCGCTGGCGGCGTCTTCAAGCGCAAAGGTCTTGTCGACTACGGCGCCAATCTTGCCCTCTGCGATCCATGGCCAGACCACAGCCTCAACCGCCGCCGCCAGACGCGCCTTTTCGTCCGCAGCACGCGGGCGCAGGGTCGAGCCGGTCACAACCAGGCGTCTTTGCATCAAGGCCATAATGTTCAGTTCCACATTGGCCCCGGCCTGGGTGGCAATATGAACCAGCCGCCCGCCCGTCTTGAGCGTTTCCAGATTGCGGGCAAAGAAGGGGCCAGCGACCATGTCCAGCACCACATCTGCGCCGCCATCGGCCAGGCATATGGCGACAAAGTCTTGCGTGGTGGAATCGATAGCAATGTCTGCGCCCAAGGCCTTGGCGGCGGCGGCCTTGTCGCCGCCCCTAGCCGTGGCGATCACTCTTGCCCCGGCGGCCTTGGCCATCTGGATCGCCATCACGCCAATGCCAGAGGTTGCGCCATGCACCAGCAAGGTCTCGCCGCGCTTTAAGCTGCCGTGCTCAAACACATTGGCATAGACGGTAAAGACGGTCTCAGGCAGGGCGGCAGCCTGAACCAGATCAAGGCCGGCCGGGACAGGCAGGGCGTGGCGTCCATCCACTGTGCAAAATTGCGCATAACCGCCGCCGCCGAGCAGGGCGGTGACCTTGTCACCAAGGCTCCAGCGGCTGACGCCTGCGCCAAGGCCCACAACCTCACCTGAGGCTTCCAGACCAAGACCATCGGGCGCGCCCGGAGGCGGTGGATAGAATCCCATGCGTTGCAACAGGTCCGGCCGATTGACGCCGGCAGCATAGACCTTGATCAGGATTTCACCTGGCCCTGGGCAGGGCAGGGGCAGCTGACGAGGGGCAAGGGCGCTGGCGGGGCCCTTGCCGCCCTCTATGCCGATGGCGATCATATGTGGTGTTGTCATGGAATACCCCTAGTGCTTGCCCGATCATGATTTGCCATGTTCAATAGACTAGGTTTTGGATCTTAGCTAAGAAAAGGGATGCGCCATGATCGACGATGCCGCCGAGCCACGCCCGGTACGGGGCCAGGCCTTGAGCGCCCTTTGCCGGGAGGATCTGGATCCCTATAGCCAGCAAGACCTTGGCGACCGTATCTTGGCCCTTAAGGCCGAGATTATCCGCGCTGAGGCCCAGATCGCTAAAAAGTCCTCGGTGCGTTCGTCAGCCGATGCCTTGTTTTCCATCAAATCTTCAGACTAGACTCAGCTAAAGATGGCATTGATCAAGGCGCGGAGGCAAAGAGTGACCCACACACATGCTTTCCAGGGCCTTGGCTTGGAGGGTTGCCAATGAGGCCGGCCATGATCAGTCTTGAACAACGCGCCGATATGGTTCGAGACTTTGCGCGGTCCAGCGTGTTTGACCGCACCTTTAAGGACGGCATGGCCTTGGTTGATGAGACCGCGATCTATTTGGATGGCAGCGGGCGCCAAGAGGCCAAGATGTTGTCGCGCAATGCCGCCGCTACCCATGCGCGGCTTAGCATTTATCTGACCACGCGCTTGATGCAGGTTGCGTCCTGGCTGTTGGTGCAAAAGGCTGTGCGCGATGGCGACATGACGGCGATGGATGCATGCCAAGGCCGCTACCGGCTCAATCAAACCGGAACCGAAGCGATCAGCCTGCCTGTAACCGCCCTGCCGCCAATCTTGGCGGATTTGGTCGAGCGGGCGGATCGGCTCTATGAGCGGATCGCGCATCTGGATGGGCGCATGTATCTGGATCAGGCCGGATCTGAAGACACTAACCCGGTCCAGGCCCAGTTTGCGCGGCTATATCAAGCGTTTGATGCCCGCCCCTAGAGGCTGCCACTGATTTCCAGTACCTCTTCGAGCGTGCGCAGGCCGGGGCGCTGGGCATTGACCAACACGCCCATATTGCCGGGAAGATGCTTGTTATCGAGCATTTTTTCATGCGCGGCTGGAATATCGTCCCAGCGGAAGACTTCGGACAGGCATGGATCAATCCGCCGTTCAATCACCAACTGATTGGCCGCCGAGGCCTGGGCCAGATTGGCAAAATGGCTGCCCTGAACCCGCTTTTGCCGCATCCATAAGAAGCGCGCATCCATGGTCAGGTTAAAGCCCGTTGTCCCCGCACAGATCACCACCATACCACCGCGCTTGACCAGGAAGACCGAGACCGGGAAGGTGGACTCGCCGGGGTGTTCAAACACCATATCGACGTCCTTATTGCCGGTAATCTGCCACAAGGCCTTGCCGAACTTGCGCGTCTCTTTCATATAATCGGAAAATTCAGGGCCATTGACCGTGGGCAATTGGCCCCAGCAATTAAAGTCATTGCGGTTCAAAACCGCCTTGGCGCCCATGGATAGGACAAAATCACGCTTGTCCTCGCTGGAGACCACGCCAATCGCATTGGCCCCCGACACGGCGCATAACTGGGTCGCAAACACGCCAAGTCCGCCCGATGCGCCCCAGACCAGCACATTGTCGCCGGGGCGAATAACATGCGGCTTGTGGCCAAACAGCATCCGATAGGCGGTGGCGAGGGTCAGGGTATAGCAGGCGCTTTCTTCCCAGGTCAGGTGCTTGGGCCGCTGCATCAGCTGGCGCGACTGGACCCGGGTAAACTGCGCAAAACTGCCGTCCGGGGTCTCATAGCCCCAGATACGCTGGGAGGGCGAGAACATGGGGTCGCCGCCATTGCATTCTTCGTCATCGCCATCGTCTTGATTACAGTGAATCACCACCTCGTCGCCAGGCTTCCAGCGGCGCACCTTGGCCCCGACCGCCCAGACCACACCCGAAGCATCCGAGCCTGCGATATGATAGGGCTGCTTGTGGCCATCAAGCGGACTAATGGGCTCACCCAGCGCAGCCCAGACGCCATTATAATTGACGCCTGCGGCCATAACCAGGACCAGCACCTCGTCCTCGCCAATCTTGGGCGTATCGACCACCTCGATCTGCATGGCCTTGGCCGGACGTCCGTGACGTTCCTTGCGGATCGCCCAGGCATGCATGCGCGCCGGAACATGAAAGGCCGGCGGGATTTCGCCGATATCATACAGGTCCTTCAAGGGCGAGGCGGTGATGGTGGCGCTGGTCATGGTTGGGTTCCGGTCCGGTCCTGCAAGGCTTGGGCAATCAAAACTTCCCTCAAAACGCGTGAACCGCCTAGGTTAGGCGCAAGATTGTGCCCCGCGATCGTGAAAATATCAAATGTCCGGTCATTAACCTGTGACAAGGAAACCGGGCTGGCAAGAGGCTTTTTTGCAACGCAACACAAAAAATTGTGCGCTGCGGTCGCGGACTAGGCTCAAACCCGGCTGCAAGACAGTGGCTTGTGATGCGCGGCGCGTCTATTAAAGTCCGGACAATTGAAACACGGACCCCCGCCGCCATGACCGATAAGCCGTTTCAGCACACGCCCGACGCCCCCTGGATCATCCGCACCTATGCGGGCCATTCGACGGCGGAAAAATCCAATGCCCTATATCGCGCCAACCTGGCCAAGGGCCAGACGGGGCTGTCGGTAGCCTTCGATCTGCCGACCCAGACCGGCTATGACCCGGACCATATCTTGGCGCGCGGCGAGGTTGGCAAGGTGGGTGTTCCGGTCAGCCATATGGGCGATATGCGCGCCCTGTTCGACCAGATCCCGCTGGACCAGATGAATACCTCCATGACCATTAATGCCACGGCGGCCTGGCTGTTGTCGCTCTATGTGGGCCTGGCTCAGGAGCAGGGCGTCTCGCCAAAGGCCCTGCAGGGCACGACCCAGAACGATCTGATGAAGGAATATTTATCGCGCGGAACCTATATCTATCCGCCGACCCCCTCCATGCGGATCATCAGCGACATGGTGGCCTGGGCCTATGTTGAGACACCCAAATGGAACCCGACCAATATTTGCTCCTATCACCTGCAAGAGGCCGGGGCGACGCCTGAACAAGAGCTGGCCTATGCCCTGGCCACGGCGGTGGCGGTGCTGGATGCGGTCAAGGCGGGCGGCCAGGTGCCTGAGGCCGATTTCTCGGTGGTGGTCTCGCGCATCAGCTTTTTCGTCAATGCCGGGGTGCGGTTCGTCACCGAGCTTTGCAAGATGCGCGCCTTTACCGAGCTTTGGGATGAGCTATTGCAACAGCGCTATGGCATTACCGATGCCAAGGCCCGGCGGTTTCGCTATGGCGTCCAGGTCAATTCGCTTGGCCTGACCGAGCAGCAGCCCGAAAACAATGTCTATCGCATCCTGATCGAGGCCCTGGCCGTTACCCTGTCCAAGGATGCCCGCTGCCGCGCCCTGCAATTGCCCGCCTGGAACGAGGCGCTCGGCCTGCCTAGGCCCTGGGACCAGCAATGGTCCTTGCGCATGCAGCAGATCCTCGCCTTTGAGACCGATTTGCTGGAATATGAAGACCTGTTTGATGGCTCGCATGTGGTGGCGGCCAAGGTTGCCCAGCTTAAAGCCCAGGCGGTTGACGAGCTGGCTCGCATTGATGGCATGGGCGGGGCGGCCGCGGCGATTGACTATATGAAGGCCCAGCTTGTTGGCTCTAATGCGGCAAGGGTGCGCGGCGTTGAGACCGGTGGCATGACGGTGGTTGGTGTCAATCGCTATGTCGAGACTGAGGTCTCACCCCTGTCGGCTTGCGAGGGCGCGATCGAGACGGTGGATCCTAGGCTGGAGGCCGAGGTGATTGGCCGCCTGAAACAGTGGAAGTCTGATCGCAATGGTCCCGCCGCTGCGGCAGCCTTGAGCGAACTGGAATCAGCGGCCAAGGAGGGGCGCAATCTGATGCCGGCCTCGCTGGCGGCGGCCAAGGCGGGGGTGACGACGGGCGAATGGTCCGATGCCCTGCGCGGCGTGTTTGGCGAATATCGCGGCCCAACCGGGGTTGCGGTGGTGGTTAGCCGCACCGAGGATGCCGATGAGGCCGAGGTCCGGGCCGAGGTTGAGCGGGTCAGTCAGGCGCTGGGCGAGACCTTGCGCTTCTTGGTCGGCAAGCCGGGGCTGGATGGCCATTCCAATGGCGCCGAACAGATTGCCACCCGCGCCCGCGCCGTCGGCATGGAGGTATTTTATGACGGTATCCGCTCAACCCCAGCTGAGATTGTGCAAAGGGCCAAGGCCATACGGGCGCATGTGGTGGGCTTGTCCATCCTGTCGGGCTCGCATCTTGACCTCGTGCAGGAGGTGGTGCGCTTGATGCGGCTTGAGGGGCTGGAGCATGTTCCCGTCATTGTTGGCGGCATTATTCCGCCCCAGGACGCCTTGATCCTGAAACAAATGGGCGTGCGGCGGGTCTATACGCCCAAGGACTTCAAGATCACACCGATGATGGGCGATGTTGCGCGCACCGCCCTGGCCGCCGTCGAGCAGGGCCTGGCCGCAAAAGCTTGAGGCGGCTGTCTTGACCTGATCGGGGGCTAAAGCCAAGGTGGTTCCAACATCTGTTTGAAACCAAAAAATCACGAGGAAACGCGCATGAATCTGTTCGATCTGACCGGCAAGGTTGCCATTATTACCGGCTCTTCGCGTGGCATTGGCCGGGCGATTGCCGAGCGCATGGCCGATCACGGGGCTAAGGTGGTCATCTCATCGCGCAAGGCGGGCCCTTGCGACGAGGTCGCCGCCGAGATCAATGCCGCCCATCCGGGTCACGCCATTGCCGTGCCGGCCAATATCTCGTCCAAGGCCGATTTGCAGCGGCTGGTCGATGAGACCCGCAAGGCGTTTGGCAAGATTGATATTCTGGTCTGTAATGCCGCCTCCAATCCCTATTATGGCCCCATGGCCGGGATAGAGGATGATCAGTTTCGCAAGATCTTGGAAAACAATGTCATTGCCAATCACTGGATGGTCCAGATGGTTGCACCCGAAATGGTGGCGCGCAAGGATGGTGCGATCATTATCGTCTCATCCATTGGCGGGCTGCGCGGCTCGCCCGTGATTGGGGCCTATAATATTTCCAAGGCCGCCGACTTCCAGCTGGCGCGCAATCTGGCGGTGGATTTGGGGCCGGACAATGTGCGGGTCAATTGCATTGCACCTGGCCTGATCAAGACCGATTTTGCCAAGGCCTTGTGGGACAATCCAGACACGCTCAAGCGCGCCACAAGCGGAAGCCCTCTGCGCCGTATTGGTGAGGCCAATGAGATTGCCGGGGCCGCGGTCTTCCTTGCCTCTGCAGCGGGCACCTTTATGACCGGTCAGGCCATTGTCATTGATGGCGGCGCGACCATTACTTGACCCGTAGGCTAGACCGCATGGGCGCGCAGAACGTCCAGGGTGACGATGGCCAGGGTTTCCTCGTGGGTGGCTTCCAAAACCACCCCGGGGGCGGCCCCGGCATCAAGGGCTTCTTTCCAGCGCGGCGCGCACAGGCACCATCGGTCGCCGGGCCGAAGGCCTGGGAAATTGAAGTCTGGCCTCGGCGTCGATAGGTCATTCCCGACCGAGCGGCTAAAGGCCAAAAATTGCGCGGTCATGACGGCGCAAACCGTGTGCATGCCAGTGTCATCATGGCCGGTCTCACAACAGCCATTGCGGTAAAACCCGGTCAAGGGCGCATTGGAGCAGGGCATCAGCTCCTGGCCCAAAACATTGCTTGCGGTCGCGTCATAACGGATGGTCATGACCCCATAATAGAGGTTATGAACGCAAAAGTCAGCGTTTGATCTTGAACTTGTCTGGGAGTTATTCATGACCTCTGGTCTCGCCCCCACCTCCGGCCCCAACTCCGCCCTTGCCCGGCCACGCCGCAGCGCGCTTTACATGCCGGCCTCGAATGCCAAGGCGATTGATAAGGCCAGGACTCTGTCATGTGATGTCGTCATCCTGGACCTCGAAGATGCCGTCGCCCCCGATGCCAAGGCCGCCGCGCGCGAGCAGGCGGTGGCGGCGGTCAAGGCTGGCGGCTTTGGACGCCGGGAGCTTGTGATCCGCTGTAATGGTCTTGATACGCCCTGGGGCGCCGATGATCTGGCCGCCGCCGCCGCCGCTGGCCCCGATGCCATACTGGTGCCCAAGGTCAATGATGCGGCGGGGGTCCAAGCTTATGACGCCGCCATTGCCAGCGCGCCCAAGACCACGGCGCTGTGGGCCATGATCGAGACCTGTGCCAGCCTGTTTAGCCTACCCCAGATTGCGGCGGCGAGCGCCTCAACGCGGCTGACCTGCTGGGTGATGGGCACCAATGATCTGGCTAAGGAAATGCGCGCGCGCCAGACACCTGATCGCGCGCCCTTCCAAGCGGCCCTGTCCTTGTCGGTTGCCGCCGCCCGAATGCATGGTCTGACCATTTTGGACGGGGTCTATAATGATATTGATAATGAGGCGGGATTGGCGGCGATCTGCGAACAGGGCGTGGATTTTGGCTTTGACGGCAAGACCCTGATCCATCCCAAACAGGTTGAGATCTGCAATCGGGTGTTTTCACCGTCGAGGTCCGAGGTGGACTGGGCCAAGGCCGTGATGGCCGCGTTTGACTTGCCGGAAAACCAGAACAAGGGCGCGATCCGGGTCGAGGGCCGGATGGCCGAGCTGCTGCATCTGTCCCAGGCGGTGCAGCTTGTGGCGGTGGCTGAAGCCATTGCGGTGGCCGATGCGGCCTAGGGCTCAGGTCTGGCTTGTCAGCCTTGGCCTTGTGGCCCTGCCCTCGGCAGTTGTGGCCCAGAGCTTAGAGCTTGTGGCGCAGCCGCCCCTGACGGCGGAGGATCAGGCGTTTAATGCCAAGATCTTGGCCGATGAGGCCCTGGCCGTGGGTCGCAAGGGCCCCTTGGACGGGGTCTGGAGGCTTAAGGGCGCTGACGGCTCAGCCCTTTATGCCTTCTTGCTGTCGGACCGGTTCCGTGGGCCGGTCGAGGGGGCTTGGCGCGATCTGAGACGCAATCTGACCGTGACCAGTTCGGGCTTTATTGCGGAAATCCATCATGATGAAGAGGCCTTGAGCCTCAAGTTTTATGTGCATGACGAGGCCCATCCGATTGCGGTTCGCCTAACCGCCGATGATCAGGGCCGCTGGAGTGGCACCCTTATCGATGAGGCCGGGACCAGGTTGCCGGTCAGTCTGGATCGGGACTAAAGCGCAGGTCTGGGGCCAGAGCGATGCGGGCGGCGCTTAGCGCGGTTTGCAGGTCTTGCTCGCAATAGGCAATGGCCTGGCCATGACCCCAGACCGGCCCCGGCCAGGCCGCATCCCCGCGCCATCGACCAACCACATGACCGTGCAGTTGGGCGGTAATATTGCCAAGTGCGCCAAAATTGAGCTTGTCAACCGTACGCCCCAGGGCAAGGCCCATGGCGCGCACGGCCTGGCCGCACAGGACCACCTCCTCCATCAAGTGGGCGCGGTTAGGCTTCGACAGGTCTTCAAGTTCGCTCAAACCCTCAAGGCGGGGGATCAGGACCAGCCAGGCATAGCGCGCATCGTCTTGCAGCCGCACATGGCAAAGCCCCAGATCGCCCACAGCCCTTGAGGTCGAGACAAAGGCCGGATCAAGCGCAAAGGCCACACGCACCGCCCTCAAGCCCTGCGGGGCACAGCGGCCCAATAATCAAAATCGAGGATTACGCTTGGCGGATAGGCTCCCGCTTCGTCCTTGTCCGGAAACGCGGAGCAGGGCTGATCCTTGGTTGCGACCAGCCGCAGGCGCAAGGCCCCCATATCGGGATGACCTTCAAGCGGGGCCTTGTCCAGAACCTGGCTCCAGGCAAACACGGTTGACCCGGCAAAATAGGGCGCGACATGACGGCCGCCACTAATTCCTAATATCAGACCCGCATTTTCCAGCCCGTTAAACGACAGGGCCTTGGCGGTCGAGATTACCACCCCGCCATAGACCAGCCGCCGCCCGGTCGGGTCCTTGGCGCGCTCATACTGGTTGAAATGCACCTTGGCGGTATTTTGATAAAGCCGTGTGGCCATCTGATGCTCGGCCTCCTCGACCACCATGCCATCAATGTGATCAATCTTTTCGCCAATCGCATAGTCGTCAAAGCCATGGGCCGAACCTGCCAGTGCAAAATCATAACCGCTAAATTTGAGCCCCGCAGGCACGATCAGGTCAGAGGCCTTGACGTGATCGGCAAGGGCCGGGACGCTTTGGTTCTCAATCACGGCCGCTTCATCGGCCTTGCGCACCATGACCCAGCGCACATAGCTCAAGACCGCGACGCCATTTTGATTAATACCGGTGGTCCGCACATAGACCACGCCGGTCTTTTTGTTGGAGTTTTCCTTCAGGCCGATGACTTCGCTGACCGCGTGCACCGTATCGCCGACATGCAAGGGGGCCAGAAACCGGCCCTCGGCATAGCCTAGATTAGCCACCGCATTGAGCGATATGTCTGGCACCGACTTGCCAAATACCATGTGAAAGACCAGCAAGGGATCGACCGGGCTTTTGCCAAGCCCGCAGGCCTTGGCAAAACTATCGGCGCTGAACAGGGCAAAGCGCGGGCCATGAAAGGCGGTATAGAGGGCGACATCGCCCGCCGTGATCGTGCGCGGCGTGGCATGGGTCAGGACCTGACCTGGGCGAAAGTCCTCAAAATAGTGCCCCGGATTGGTCTTGGTCATGGCGAGCCTCTGGCAGTCGGGTTGGGTGTCAGGCCGATCTTGGCCCGCTAATTGGCCATTTCCTAACGCTTCGGTTATCCTGCGTCTATTATGATCCCGCGCCCACGGTCTTGCGAAGCCCGTCATCCGGGTCTAGACCGCTGCGGACACATCTTATTCACGATCAAACCCTGGAGACGCTTTCAATGGCGCGAGCGAAAATTGCCCTTATCGGTGCCGGCATGATCGGCGGAACCCTGGCTCATACTGCGGCCCGCGAAGAGCTTGGCGATGTGATCTTGTTCGATATTGCCGAGGGCACCCCCCAGGGCAAGGCTCTGGATATTGCCGAGGCCAGCGCCGTGTTTGGCAAGGATAGCGCGCTCAAGGGTGCCAATTCTTACGCCGATATTGCCGGGGCCGATGTCTGTATCGTCACCGCCGGTGTGCCGCGCAAGGCGGGCATGAGCCGCGATGATTTGCTTGGCATTAATCTGAAGGTCATGAAGGCCGTCGGCGAGGGCATCAAGACCTATGCCCCCAACGCCTTTGTCATCTGCATCACCAATCCACTCGATGCCATGGTCTGGGCCCTGCGCGAGTTTTCGGGCCTGCCGCATAATATGGTGGTGGGTATGGCGGGCGTGCTCGATAGCGCGCGGTTTGCCTATTTCCTCGCCGAAAAGACCGGCATTTCGGTGCAGGACATCAATGCCTGGACGCTTGGCGGCCATGGCGATGACATGGTGCCCATGGTGCGTCACTCCACCGTCGGCGGCCTGCCCCTGCCTGATCTGGTCAAGCAGGGCTGGATGACCCAGGCCGAGCTGGACGCCATTGTTGAGCGCACCCGCAAGGGCGGCGGCGAGATTGTCGGCCTGCTCAAGACCGGTTCAGCCTTCTATGCCCCCGCCGAAAGCGCCATTGCCATGGCCACATCCTTCTTGAAAGACAAAAAGCGCGTCCTGCCATGCGCGGCCTATCTGACCGGCCAATATGGCCTTAATGGCCTCTATGTCGGCGTGCCGGTGGTGATCGGCAAGGACGGGGCCGAGCGCATTGTCGAGTTCGAAACCAATGCCGAAGAAAAAGCCATGTTCGCCGCTTCTGTCGCCTCGGTCCAGGGCCTGATCGCGGCCTGTAAAGAGATTGAACCGTCTCTGGCCTAGACCCTTTGGATTGTATTAGACTGGGGGCCGCCGGAGCGATCTGGCGGCCCTTATTCTGTCTGGGGGATGACAATGGCGATCAATAGTCTTGGCCCGACCCTTGAAACTGAGCGGCTTATCCTGCGCCCGCCGGTTTCAGAGGATTTTGAGCCCTATGCGCAATTAATGGCCAATGAGGCCACAGCGCGCTTTATCGGCGGGGTGCAGTTGCGATCTGTGGCCTGGCGCGGCTTTCTCGGCGTAGCCGGGGCCTGGGCCATGCAGGGCTTTTCCTTTTTTACGGTGCTGGAAAAAGCGACTGGCCAGTGGGTTGGCCGGGTTGGGCCTTGGCATCCCGAAGGCTGGCCGGGCACAGAGGTTGGCTGGAGCCTTGGGGCGGGCTTTCAGGGCAAGGGCTATGCGACCGAGGCCGCCAGCGCCGCCATTGACTGGGCCTTTGACCATCTAGGCTGGAGCGAGGTGATCCACTGTATCGACCCAGATAATCTCGGCTCCCAGGCCGTGGCCGCGCGGCTGGGTTCGGTTAATCGCGGCCCGGGCCAGATGCCGCCGCCGTACGAAGCCTCGCCCATCGATATCTGGGGCCAGACCCAAGACCAGTGGCGGGCGCGCAAGGTTTAATGGTTCACCCGATAGAGCTGATCATATTCGACAGCGATGGGGTCCTGGTCGCTAGCGAGGCCATTGCCAACCGGGTGATGGCCGAGGCGGCCTCAGCGGTTGGCGCGGTGATGGATACGCGTGAGGCTATGGCCCTGTTTCGTGGACGCAATATCGCATTCTGTGTCGAGGAGATCGAGCGCCGGTCTGGCCGTGTGTTGGATGATGGCTTCATCTCTGATGTGCGCCGCGCCACCCGCTTGGCCTTTGATCAGGAATTGACGGCCATAGAAGGCATCCATCAGGCGCTCGATCTGATCCACCAGCCCTATTGCGTTGCCTCTAATGGTCCGATGGAAAAGCTGACCCATGCGCTTGGCCTGACCGGTCTTTATGCGCGGTTCGAAGGCCGAATTTTTAGCGCCTATGAGGTCGGCCACTGGAAGCCTGACCCCGGCCTATTCTTACATGCGGCAAGGACCCTCGGAACCGACCCCGCCCATTGCATCGTCGTCGAAGACTCCCTCGCTGGCGTGACAGCGGCCAAGGCGGCTGGCATGCGGGTTTTGGGCTATGCGGGGGAGGGTGCCCATGCTGCGACCGCCTTGCGGGCCGCAGGGGCTGAGGTTTTTGATCATATGCAGGCGTTGCCTGGCCTCGTCGCGCAGAGGGTATGACGTCACGCCGTGGTCGTAGACCGTCGGCACATTCGGCTCAGCCGCCCTGAATGGTGTTCCATGATCCGCGCCCTTGGCCCGGGTTCCCTAACAATGGGAGCGCCCACAAATTTCAATCGACAATAAACAGTTTGGCGCCGCTCGCTGTCATCGAAGAATGAGCCTCTGCTCCATCGGCCACTTGATAGCTTGTGCCGGGCGTTAGCACGAAACGGCGGCCATCCTTCAACGTGGTCGTCAACTCGCCTTCCAAACACAATAAAACATGACCTTTTTCGCACCAATGGTCAGATTGGTATCCAGGCGAATATTCCACCATGCGGACGCGGATAAGGTTATCGTTTGTCCCAAATTGACGCGTACGCCATAGGGCGTAGCCGGTCTCGCCCTCGTGGCGCGTCGCGTCAATCTCAGACCAATCCGTTATGCCAAAAGGGATTGCAGAAATTTTCATGTCGGTCTCTTAACCCGCCAGAACTAAGGGCGGCGTCGTTTACGCCCCAAGGTAGGCGTTTTATCATTTTCATCGGGTTCGTCGAGTGGGATTTTGGTGTTCTTATCGCTTCGACGATTTGGCGACATCACCTCGCGCAACGGATACGGGGCAGAATTTGTGTTGCCTCGCCCATCGACATCTGGGGTTAGACCAAGGATCAGTGGCGGGCGCGGCGGGTCTAGGGGCCATACCTGTCACACCCAGGTCATGGATGGGTTAGATAATCACATTGTCGTTTCAAAAGGTGTTCCATGATTCGCGTCCTTGGCCTTATCGCCCTTATTGCCCTAAGCCAGCCCGCCCATGCCCAGGGCGCTGTTCGTCGCCCCGAAGCCGCCAAGCTGCCGCCCGCAAGCGCCGTCCTGACCAAGATTGCCTTTGGCTCCTGTATGAAGGAAACCCGGCCGATCCCGGCCCTGCGCAGCGTGGTCGCAAGTCGGCCAGACCTATTCCTGGCCTTGGGCGATAATGTTTATGGTGATGATCCGGGCACGGACCCAGACTTGCCTATTCTGACCAAGGCCTATCGCGACCTTGCCCAGAACGCCGATTTTGTGGCCTTGAATGCGAGCGTGCCGATCCTGGCGACCTGGGATGATCATGATTTTGGCGCCAATGATGCGGGCGCGGCCTATGGCGGCAAGCGCAAGGCTGAGGCCCTGTTTGAGGCGTTTTGGGGACAAGGCGCGCTTGGCCAAGCCCATGCCGGTGTCTATGGCGCGCGCATCTTTGGGCCCAAGGGCAAGCGGGTTCAGATCATCATGCTCGATACCCGCAGTTTTCGCAGCCCCTTGAAGGATACCGATGTTCGGGGGGCCAAGGGCAAGGAGCGCTATCTGCCCGACTCGTCAGCCGACAAGACCCTGCTTGGTGCGGCGCAATGGAGATGGTTGGGCGAACAATTGCAACAGCCCGCTGATCTGCGGCTGATTGTGTCCTCGATCCAGGTGCTGGCCGATGGGCACGGCTATGAGGCCTGGCACACCCTGCCGCAGGAACAGGCGCGGCTCTATCGCACGCTCAAGCAGAGTCGGGCCAAGGGGGTGATCATCTTGTCGGGCGACCGGCACTTGTCGGCGCTTTATCGCCAAGCCGCCGGGCCAACCGACTATGCCCTGGTTGAGCTTACCGCATCGGCGCTTAATCGCTCCATGCGGGCCAGCAATGACGAGATGAGCAGCAACCAGATTGGCCCAGCCTATGCCCCGAACAATTCCGGCCTATTGGACATCGACTGGACCAACCGTTCCTTGCGTCTATCTATTCGAAACGAGCAGGGCGATGAGGCCCAAGGCCTGACCCTAGGCTTTGGCCAATTGGGACTATAAGGGCCGTGGCGGCGACGCCAGGGGCCGGGGCTGATCGTCATTGAAATAGAGAAAAATGGTCGACGCGGCACGGATTGAACCTGCGACCGCCTCGCTGTCAATGCGGCGGCCTCCCGCTAAGCGCGGCATTGCGTTTGGTTATCTTGACCTGTCACGGGATAATCCCAGAACCACGGATACGCCAAGCCAGCGGGTTAAGGGGCTAGAGTTGGGGGGTCTTGTTTTGTCTTGCAAATAACAATATAATATTACTTGTAAGCCTTTGGCCAAGAAAGTAATATAATGCTATCACTTACAACGCCAGCCAAGGCTCAATCACTGATCGCGTCCCATGTTCGGGATAGACGGGTCAATCTTGGCCTTACCCAGGCTGGGTTAGCCGCACGCGCTGACATTGCTTTGCCCACATTGAGGCGTTTTGAACAACAAGGCTTGGTATCGCTAGAAGGCCTTTTGAAGATGCTTAGCGTCGTTGGGGGTCTGGATGAAATCATCAAGGCCCTTGAAGTCTCACAGTTAGAATTTTCGACAATCGACGATGTATTAAAACCGCAAGTCAGGCCTAAGCGCAAAAAAGGCTGGCGCGCATGACCTACACAAACGTCAAAGACATAAAAGTCGCTCTGGATTTTGGAGCGTCACAATGTCATGTCGGACGCTTAGCCATACGCGATGGCATAATCTATTTTGAGTATGATGCGGACTTCATCAAATCTGGCCTTGAAATTTCGCCTTATCGCCTGCCGGTAAAAGCTGGCCTCACACGCTTTGAGGCCAATATATTTGAAGGCCTGAATGGGGTCTTTAATGATAGTCTGCCGGATGGTTGGGGACGGTTCTTGCTTGATAGAGCCATGCGTTCTCAGGGCATTATGCCACAAGAATTATCGCCGCTCGATAGGCTTGCCAAGGTCGGCAAAAATGGCGTCGGTGCCCTAGTCTATGAGCCTGATATCTCAGATCATACGGTCGATATTGCATTCGATCTTGATAAAACAGCGCAAGACGCAGCGGGCGTTCTAAACGGCAATTCGGATGAGTTTATCCTTGAATTGCTCGCGCGCAACGGATCGTCGCAAGGCGCAAGACCAAAGGTAATGATCGGCGTGAACCAAGCGCGAGACACGCTCCTGAGCGATGCGCTGTCCCTACCCGATGGCTTTGACCATTGGATGGTAAAATTTCCAAACTCATCTGATGGCAGTGACGCGGGCGCTATTGAGTATGTTTATTCAATCATGGCAAAACAAGCTGGTTTGAGCGTGGAAGAAACGCACTTGTTTCCCTCGAAAAACTCCGTTGGGTTTTTTGCCACCAAAAGATTTGATCGAAACGGACCACAAAGATTTCATGCGCATACGGCGTGCGGAATTTTGCATTCTGATTTTCGCACCCCCAGCCTTGATTATAGTGACCTGATGACACTGACGCGCGCGCTCACCCGCGATGTGCGCGAGGCTTACAAAATGTTCCGCATAGGGGTGTTCAATGTGCTCTCGCATAACCGCGATGATCACTCGAAGAACTTTTCGTTTCTTATGAATGAACAAGGCGAATGGAAACTTGCCCCTGCTTATGATCTGACCTTTTCAGCCGGGCCGAATGGAGAGCAGAGCACGAGCCTAATGGGCGAGGGGCGCAAACCTAGCGTTCAACATCTCATCAAGCTTGGCAAAGACGCTGGGCTCGATGACGCAGCGGTCAAACAAATTATTGAACAAGCCAGGTGTGCAGTTTCATCATGGCAAGGCCTGGCGACCGAATATGGGGTTTCAAAATCTAATATCGCGCTCATAAAGGGGCGTATCGGTTCGTAAGCTTATGGTCGATAATCCCCGCTCAAGCCTAACGGCGTGGAGCGTCTGGCCGTAATTTGGCAAAGCATTTCCTTGCTCTCACGCAGCCATAGGCCAGCGCGTCTTTTACCAATTTTGACTTGTCCAATTGGGTGGCATGGGCGGGTCCATACCGGGCCTCAAAGGCCGCCTCGGTCGCACTAAATCGGCTGAAATAGAGAAAAATGGTGGACGCGACAGGGATTGAACCTGTGACCCCCTCGATGTCAACGAGGTGCTCTCCCGCTGAGCTACGCGTCCGAACCGGCTCCGGTCAGGAGTGGGAAGCGGGGATATATCGGGCTTGTGGGCGCAAGGCAAGCGGCGTGCGTCAGGCCGCCATTAGTTTTTCGACCTCGGCGACAATGTCGCGCAGATGTATGGGTTTGGACAGCACCTTTGCCCCTTGCGGCGCGCCACTGCCCGGCGACAGGGCCACGGCGGCAAAGCCGGTAATAAACACGATCCGCATGCGCGGTTGTAGGGCGGCGGCCTGACGGGCGACTTCGATCCCGTCTGTCCCCGGCATGACAATATCCGTGAGCAAGAGGTCATAATCGGGATCGAGCGCGGCCAAGGCCTCGTCGCCATCGGCGCAGGCGCGCACCTCATAGCCCGCGCGCTCCAGGGCCTTGGCCAAAAAGCGTCTTAAGGCATCATCGTCTTCAGCAAGCAATATACGGGTCATGGTCTGATCATGTCTGCACCCGCAAACGCGGGCTGTCTTTGACGATTGATAATCGCAAACTTTAAAATACAGGTAATGATAGCAATAAATAGATCAAACTTTTCGGCGGTATTTGCGCCTGGACGGCAAAATGTTTGACCCGGCCCGGTCTGGCCTTGATGATGGGCGCAATGACAGAGCTAAGGATTGAGCCGCCGCCCTATGTGCTGACCCGCCCAGATCGGTGCGGGCCCTTGGTGTTTTCGTCACCGCATTCTGGGCGCTATTATCCGCAGACCCTGATGCGGGCCTCGCGACTAGACGCGCAGAGCATCCGCTTGTCCGAAGACGCCTATGTGGATGAGCTGATTGGTTCGGCCCCTGGCCAGGGCATTGGTCTGATCTGTGCGACCTATGGCCGGGCCTATGTCGATATCAATCGGGCGGCCGATGAGCTGGACCCCGGCATGTTTGACGAGACCTTTGTGCCGGTGCGCGGGGCGGGCGCGGCCAGGATTGCCGCTGGGCTGGGTACAATTGCCAAGATTGTCGCCGAGGGCCGCGAAATCTATGACGGCAAGCTGAGTCTGGTTGAGGCGACCGGGCGGATCAATCAGGTGCATCAACCCTATCATCAGGCCCTGTCTGGGCTATTGGACCAGGCCGTGGCGCAATATGGCCATGCCATATTGATAGACTGGCATTCCATGCCCTCGACCGCGATTGCCAAGGCGGGGTGTGATTTTGTGCTGGGCGATCGCTATGGCTCGGCCTGCTCGCCTGTCCTGACCCGGCTGGTGGACCAGACCCTGACCGGCATGGGGTTTGCTGTTGCGCGCAATGCGCCTTATGCAGGAGGCTATACGACCGAGCATTATGGCCGCCCAGTGGACGGTGTGCATGCCTTGCAGATCGAGATCAATCGCGGCCTGTATCTGGATGAGGCGCAGATCCAGCCTGGACCTGGGTTTTTGGCCCTGCAAAGGGCGATCGTGCGTTTGACCCATGTCATGGGCCAGACCGATTGGGCTATGGCACTTGGATCGGGTCGCCGGGCCATCGCCTAGCGACCAAAAAAAAGCCACGCCCGAAGGCGTGGCAAGTCATTAGGGAGGAAACGCCCAGGAAGGGCAGAGGCGTCAAGGACGCCTCACAAGGTGTAAAATACATTGCGGCGCACAATATTCAAGCCCCTAGCTAACCTTTGGTCATAATAATTTTTCCGTCTTGGGCCGCAAACTTCAAATTTTCCAATCCTATAAGGGGATACGTTCGAAAACGGTTTTGCTGCAACGCAATATTTTTAGGCCCTGATCGCCGCTCAGTTGTCCAGATTGGGCCGGCCGAATGCGGCCCTGCATCTGTTTGGTCAGTTTCATCGTCACTGGGGTGGCTTTGTTGCCCGCAGTCGCGTACAAGCCGTGCGCTTTCATTCATTTCGCACCTGCACAAAATCGGCCTCATATCATGTCCAGCTCGATCCAATCCCTGCGTAACATCGCAATCATCGCTCACGTTGACCACGGCAAGACAACACTGGTTGACCAGTTGCTGGCCCAGTCCGGGGTTTTCCGAGCCAATGAGGCCACGGTCGAGCGGGCCATGGACTCCAATGATCAGGAGCGCGAGCGCGGCATTACCATCCTGGCCAAGTGCACCAGCGTGCTTTGGAATGGCGAGGCGGGCGAGACTCGGATCAATATTATCGACACCCCAGGCCATGCCGATTTCGGCGGCGAGGTTGAGCGCATATTGGGCATGGTGGATGGCTGTCTGTTGCTGGTCGATGCCGAAGAGGGCGTCATGCCCCAGACCAAGTTTGTTTTGGGCAAGGCCTTGAAGCTGGGCCTGCGCCCCATCCTGGTGCTCAATAAGGTTGACCGGCCGCATGCTGACCCGGACCGGGTGCTGAACGAGACCTTTGACCTGTTCGCGGCCCTGGGCGCAACGGATGAGCAACTGGACTTCCCGCACATTTATGCGTCTGGCAAAGAGGGCTGGGCGGCCATGGATATGACCGCGCCGCGTGAGACCCTGGCCCCGCTCTATGATCTGGTCGTCAAGCATGTGCCCGAGCCCACGGCGGTTACGCGTATGGACGAGCCGGGCCAAATGCTGGCGGTTTTGGTGGAAAACGATCCCTTTCTTGGCCGTCTTTTGACGGGCCGGGTCGCAGCGGGTAAGATCAAGCCGGGCATGGCGATCAAGGCCTTGTCGCGCGACGGCGTTGAAATCGAACGCGGGCGCGTGACCAAGATCCTGGCCTTCCGCGGCCTGAAGCGTCAGCCGATTGATGAGGCCGAGGCTGGCGATATTGTCGCGATTGCGGGCCTGTCCAAGGCCACAGTGGCCGACACCCTGTGCGACCTGGTCCTGACCGAGGCCCTACCCGCCCAACCGATTGATCCGCCCACCATCTCGATCACGGTGTCGGTGAATAATAGCCCGCTGGCTGGCCGCGAAGGCGACAAGGTACAAAGCCGCGTCATTCGTGACCGTCTGCTGCGCGAAGCGGAATCCAATGTCGCGATCAAGGTGATCGAGACCTCGGACAAGGACGCCTATGAAGTCGCCGGTCGCGGCGAATTGCAACTGGGCGTGCTGATCGAAAACATGCGCCGCGAGGGCTTTGAGGTTTCGATCTCGCGGCCGCGGGTGGTGTATCGCAAGGACGAAGAGACCGGCAAACGGCTGGAGCCAATCGAAGAAGTGTTTATCGATGTCGATGAGGAATATTCCGGCATTGTTATCGAAAAGCTGTCGGCGCGTAAGGCTGAAATGACCGATATGCGCCCCTCGGGTGCTGGCAAGACCCGTATCGCCCTGATGGCACCCTCACGCTCCCTGATCGGCTATCAGGGCGAGTTCCTGACCGATACGCGCGGCTCTGGCGTTCTGAACCGGGTGTTTTCGCATTATGAGCCACACAAGGGCGCTATTGAAGGCCGCCGTAACGGGGTCTTGATCTCCAATTCCGAAGGCGAAACCGCGACCTATGCGCTGTGGAATCTGGAGGCGCGCGGCATCATGTTTGTCGGCGGTGGCGAAAAAACCTATCAGGGCATGATAATTGGCGAAAACAGCCGCTCTGACGATATGGACGTCAATCCGCTCAAGGCCAAGCAACTGACCAATGTGCGCGCCTCAGGCAAGGACGAGGCGATTCGTCTGACACCGGCGCGCCGTATGACCTTGGAACAGGCCATTGCCTATATCGAAGAAGACGAACTGGTAGAAGTAACACCAAAATCGATCCGCCTGCGCAAAGAAGTGCTTAATCCGTCCTTCCGCAAGAAGCGTATGCGCGAAGATTAGGTCTTATCCAAGCACAGCCAAGGTCTCTGGTCTTGGCTTGACCCGTCGCTCTGTGCGGCGCATCGGCTTGGTGACCGCACGGCGAGACAAGTCTACCTAAATGAATACAGCCGGGCCGACTGCCCGGCTGTATTTTTTGCATTAAACACCAAAACAAGTAATTATGACTATTTTTTGCGCTGGCCTATTTTTAATATATTTACAGTTGCTTAATCGAAGTTTTCAAATAGCAAAGCGTATTGAATTAACGTTAATCAATACTCGGATCACCAATTCGTCATTGCGACAGTACCAAAACCGGCTCTAGGTTCGCCATTTCAAGCATGCGTCCGGTGTGTATCACTAGAAGTTTATTTACGCATCGCTCCTATAAATGGTATTATCGGCGATAACTCTAAAAGACTGCATTTTTTATTGGACACGGCGTCATTTTTTGGCTTATGAGTTAGTTCGCAACGGGGGGTTGCCTTAAGAGGATTGCCATGACTGCTGAGCACGTTTCCCATCCGCTGGATATCGCACTTGGTGCGCGCATCCGCATTCGCCGCAAGACTCTGGGCCTGTCTCAGGATGACCTGGCCAGCCAGATCGGCCTGACCTTCCAGCAAGTGCAAAAATATGAACGTGGGGCCAACCGGGTCAGTTTTTCGCGCCTGGTTGATATTGCCCGGACGCTGAAATGCCGGGTGCAGGACCTGATCGGCGATCTGGATGTTGAGGGGGATGTCTCTGACCAGGTGGCGATTGAGGCGGTACAGCTAAAGGAAACCGGCGCGGTTGAATTGATCAAGGCCTATTCCTCCATCTTGTCGTCGGGCCGCCGCCGGGTGATTGTCAATATCGCCCAGGAACTGGCCCGTGAGGATCAACTCGACCATAATCGCGCCGCCAGCTAGCCGCAGCTGGGTCGTTGATAAGGGTCTTGGCGGCTAAGCACACAAGACCCTGACGGCCTGTTTGAACCCCCAGCGAAATTGATATTCCTCAGTTTCGTCTCATGAGGGCCTTGAAGTTTTTGCGCATATAGGTAGTTATTCCTCAAGCATGGGGATTGACTATGGGCCAATTTCAGGACGTTCAAACCTTTGTCCGCGAGGCTAATAAGGCGACTAGTCTGCCAGAACTGAAAAACTTGATTGCCGATGCGGTCGCAGAACTAGGCTTCGACCAGTACGCGTTTATGCATCACGTGACGGGCGCGAACGTTCCGGAACACGTAATCCGATTAAGCAACTATCCGGAATATTGGATTGAAGCGGTGGTTGAGCGAGGCTATTTTTTTGATGACCCCGTTCACGTCGCTTGTCAAAGGTCATCGGCAGGGTTCGTTTGGTCAGAATTAGCGAACATAATCAATCTTACTGACCGTCAAATCCATATTTTAGAGGAATGGCAAAGGCAGGGTCTCGGTGAGGGGTTTACGGTTCCAGTTCATATTCCAGGAGAAACAATAGGCTCCTGTTCAATGTGTGTGCGCACCAGTTCGCACTTTCCTGATGCGTCACTACCCGCCGCCCATTACGTTGCCAGTTTTGCGTTTGAGGCCGCGCGCCGAATTGTTAGAGCGTCATTATCAGATTCAGCGGGCCATTCTAATCTAACTCAGCTTACCGGTCGGCAACTTGACTGTCTTGTCCTTGTTGGTCGCGGTAAAAGCGATTGGGATATATCAAGGCTCTTAGGTATTAGCGATCAGACGGTCCACCAACACGTAGAAACGGCTAAAAAGCGCTACGGCGTCGCAACACGAACCCAACTTGTCGTTCGGGCGCTTTTTGAAAGTCAGGTAACCTTTAGAGACCTATTTGATTGACGGCCTATCCCCTGATTAGGGGAATGGCCATCTCAAGGGCATACTGCGATCAAGGGGCTCCGCAATAATCTTGGAGTTCCAACATGGTCACGGTCATCAAATCTGAGCATAGACCCACCTATCGGGAAGCCCTAAACGCGATGCACCGCCATCGTAAACAGGTGTTTGTCGATTTTCTGAAATGGGACGTGCCGGTTGTCGATGGGCAGTATGAGATTGATCAATTCGACACCGAAGACGCGGTTTATCTCTTGGCGCTTGACCCCAAGACCAAGTCACATCTTGGCTCTGTAAGATTGCTGCCTTCGACTGGCCCGCATCTTCTGCGCGACCTGTTCCCATACCTCTGCGAAGAGTCTGTCCCTGTGTCTGAGGACACTTGGGAGATAACACGCCTTTGCACGGCCCCAAGGGCTTCAGACCCCAAATTGGTGCTTGAGCAACTCGCAACGGCAGTCCTGGAGTTTGGTCTGCTTTACGGGGTCAGGCAATTTACCTGTGTTGCACATTTGGCGTGGCTGAACCAGATTCTAGCGGCTGGGTGGGAGTGCGAGCCGCTCGGATTACCACAGATAATAGACGGAGAGCATGTCGGCGCTGTCGTTATCAAGGTCAGCACGCGGTCTTTACAGGTCCTTCGAGAGCGTCTGGGATTCACTCAACCTCTATTGCGAATCCCTGAATTGTCCCAAGCCGCCTAGTCTGACCTAACAATATCTCAACCCTGCCTAAGCAGAAAAGCTTACCTTTCCAGGAGTCCAGTGACATGAACCCCAATGATCCAGAGATTATCAGCATTGCCGACCGTTATCTGGAGGATCAGGACAAGGACCAGCGGGTTTCGTTTTATGATCGTGATCCTCTCACCCTGGCCAGGACCCACACCTTGCGGATCCTGGCCTTGTTGGAGGCGATTGACCGGGGTGAGCTCCTATCGGCCCTGCCCAAGGACGCCGATTCACGCGCACGGCATGAGAATGCCGTGGCCCTGCTCGATATTGTGCGCGATGAGGCGCGCACTGTGCTGGATTGTTTCAGGCGGCTTGGTGTTTCCGAAGACTAGGACAGGCGCGGCAGGCGAAGCTCAGCCCCAGCCCCTTCCGTTTTCCCCGCGAAGGCGGGGACCCAGACCGATTCACTCCCCCTGCTGAATCACACATTCAACCAAACGGGAAACCCCAAATTGGGATTGAGCCTAGGTCAAGGCTTGATAGGCCGCAGCCATCAGGGCCATGGCGCGCGGATCACCGACCAGATGGGCCGATTGGCGGTTCATCACATAGGCTCCCGAAAGCCCGGTCTCAGGATCGGCAAACACGCATGATCCCCCCCACCCATAATGCCCAACCGTGTTTGGCCCCGGTCCATAAAGGCCGTGAGCGTCATTGCGCATCAAGCCTGCGCCCCAGCCGACAAACCTTGGCAATACCAGATCATCTCCGGCGATTTGCTCGCGCATAACCGCCTTGGCCATGCCGCCTGACAGCACCGCCTGGCCGTCCAACAGACCATCGCACGCCAGCACGCTCATCAGCCGCGCCAGGGCCGGGGCGGTGGCGTGACCATTGGCCGACGCAATCTCCATACTGCGCCAGTGCGACCCTTCTCGCCCGGATGGGGCGGCCCAGGCCGTGCCAAAGGCCAGTCGCCGGGCCTCAGTCCTGGGCCCAAGATCCGGCAAGGCTTTTGGCCTTTGCATCTGGGCGCAGCGACCATGTTCATCCGTGGGCAGACCGATCCAGATGTCCAGATCAAGCGGCTCGCAAACATCCTGGCGCAGGGCTGTGCCTAGACTTCGACCGTCCAGACGCCGAAAAATCTCGCCAACCAGATAGCCGACCGTGATCGGGTGATAACCGCTGGCACTGCCTGGCGGCCAAAGCGGGGCCATGGCGGCAAGGCGCGCGCATATGGCCTCTGGATCATACCAAAGCTGGGGATCAAATGGCCCCTCAAGCCCGCACAGCCCCGCCTGATGTGACAAGACCTGCTCTAGGGTGATGGCGGACTTACCGGCTGCGCCAAAGTCTGGCCAGATCGAAGCGACCGGCTGATCATAGGCGATCAGGCCCTGATCGACCAGACGGGCCATCATCAGGCTGGCGACCGCCTTGGTGCAGGAAAAGATCGGGGTCAGGGTCTGGGCATCAAAGGCGCGGCTGCGGGCCAGATCGCTATGGCCGGCATAGAGGTCAAGCGTGATCTTGCCATGCTGGGCCAGGGCAAATCGCGCGCCAATCTCCTGACCGGTCTGAAAATGGCCTTCGAACACGGCGCGGACCGCATCAAGGTGCGGCGGGCAAAAGCCATGAATCTGGGCAGTTTGGCTCATGGCGCTAGTCCAGCAGGATCAGGCTGACCTGATCACTGCCATCGGACAGGGCGCGGCCCATGGCAACCAGCGGCAGGTCATCGTCGCCAATCGCAGCCGTCAAGGCCTCATAGACCCCGCCAACGGCCTGTGCCAGGGCATGGTGCGGCGCAAGCCCTTGCAGACAGGCGGCGCCCATCAGGGCGCTCAATAGGTCGCCAACCCCGTTCGGGGCCTGGCTCAGGCTTGGGTGACAGGCCAGCCAGGCCTGCCCGGCCATGGCTAAAACCACCCCGATCTGATCCTCGGCTGGCACGGAGGAGACCATGACCGTGGTCTTGAGCGACCGGGCCGCCAGACAGGCGCTGAGCGGATCGCTCACCGCCATACCGCTCAGATAGCCGAGCTCCCACGCATTGGGGGCGAGGATATCGGCGCGAGGCAACAGGTGTTCGATCAGGGCACCGGCGACTTCGGGTCGAATATAAAGTCCCTTGCCCTCATCGCCCATGACCGGGTCAACCAGCACCAGAGGAGGCAATGCGCCGCGTTTGGCCCGGGCGGCGCGAATCTGGTCAATGGCCTTGGCGGCGGCCAAGACCTGATCCGGATGCGAGAAATAACCCGTCAGGATCAGATCAAACCGCGAAAACTCGCCCTTGGCCTCAATCCCGTTCAATATGCCCAAAAACAGGTCCGGCGCGACACCGCCGCCGCCGGGCGCGCCAAGCCCCGGATGACGACCAAATAGCACGGTCGGCACCAGAACCGGCTCTATACCCAGCAAGCATAAGGCCAAGACCTGAGCGCCGCCGCCAACACGGCTGGCGGCAACAAGGCTAGATAGGATCAGGGCACGAGACATGGTGTGTTTATGCCCCGGATCGCCCGGTCTTGGCTATGGTTTCCTTTGGCGGGCCTAGTAGCGATAGTGATCTGGCTTGAACGGCCCGGCCTGGGGCACGTCAATATAGTCGGCCTGTTCGCTGGTCAGGACGGTCAACTTGGCTCCAAGCTTGGCCAGATGCAGAAGCGCGACCTTTTCATCCAGCGCCTTGGGCAGGGTATAGACCTGATTGTCATAGGCCTTGCCATTGGTCCAAAGCTCGATCTGGGCCAGGGTCTGGTTGGTAAAGCTGGCGCTCATGACAAACGAAGGGTGGCCGGTTGCATTGCCGAGATTAACCAGACGGCCCTCGGACAGAAGAATGATCTTCTTGTCATCCGGGAACTGGATGTGGTGAACCTGAGGCTTGATCTCGTCCCACTTGAAATTGCGCAGGCCAGACACCTGAATTTCAGAATCGAAATGGCCGATATTGCAGACAATGGCATTATTCTTCATGGCCCGCATGTGATCGACCGTGATCACATCCTTATTGCCGGTGGCGGTGACAAAAATATCGGCCTTGCCCGCCATCTCATCGAGGGTCTGGACATCATAGCCTTCCATGGCGGCTTGCAGGGCGCAGATCGGGTCGATCTCTGTGACCACGACCCGGGCACCGCCATTGCGCAGGCTGGCGGCCGAGCCCTTGCCGACATCGCCATAGCCGCAAACCACCGCCACCTTGCCCGCCAACATCACGTCTGTTCCGCGGCGAATGGCATCGACCAGACTCTCGCGGCAGCCATACAGATTGTCGAACTTGGACTTGGTGACGCTGTCATTCACATTAATGGCCGGGAAGGGCAGCTCGCCCTTGGTCGCCATTTGATACAGGCGGTGGACACCCGTTGTGGTCTCTTCGGACACGCCCTTAATCGCATCGCGAATGGCCGAATAAAAGCCGGGCTTTTCCTTCAAATAGCGCTTCATTACCGAATACAGCGCTTCTTCTTCCTCGTTTTGCGGATTGTTCAGGACGCTGGGGTCCTTTTCGGCCTTGGGACCGAGCACGCAGAGCAAGGTGGCATCGCCGCCATCATCAAGGATCAGATTGGGATAGCCGCCATCGGACCATTCAAAAATCTTATGGGCATAATCCCAGTATTCGACCAGATTCTCGCCCTTGAAGGCAAAGACCGGTGTACCGGCAGCGGCAATGGCGGCTGCGGCATGGTCCTGGGTCGAGAAAATATTGCAGGACGCCCAGCGCACATCCGCGCCCAGGGCTTGCAGGGTCTCGATCAGCACGGCGGTCTGGATGGTCATGTGCAAGGAACCGGCGATCCGCGCGCCCTTAAGCGGCTGCGCCTTGCCATACTCCTCGCGCGTGGCCATCAGGCCTGGCATTTCAGTCTCTGCGATCGCGATTTCCTTGCGCCCAAAATCGGCGAGGGAGATGTCTTTAACGATGTAATCGGCCACGGCGGGGCTCCTGTCGGAAATTTCGATGCGCAACTATAGCGCCTTGTGCTTAATACAGCAATAAAGACATAAACATATCTTTATATGATCCGGTCGTGCCGCCAAGGGCCTATCGCTCTTCGTCAAAGCGACCAGCGACTAGGGCGGTTAGGGCTTCAAGGGCTTGGCTGGCCTGCGGCCCCTCAGCGGTAATATCGACGGTCGAGCCAATGCCTGCCGCCAGCATCATCAGGCCCATAATCGAGCGGGCATCGACGCTTTGCCCCTCGCGGCTGACCGTCACCTGCGCATCAAAGCCGGAGGCCAATTTGACGAACTTGGCCGAGGCGCGGGCATGCAGGCCACGCTCATTCACAATCGCGACGGTTCGGCTAAGGCTCACTTTTCCCCAGCCAAGACATAGGATGCGACAGAAATATACTTGCGGCCCGCCTCCTGGGCATGGGCGACGCAGTCCTCTAGGCTTTCACGGCCGCGCACACTGGCAAGCTTGATCAGCATGGGCAGGTTCAGACCGGCAATCACCTCGGCGCGGGTCTGCTCCATCACAGATATGGCCAGGTTCGAGGGCGTGCCGCCAAACATGTCGGTCAGAATAACCACCCCGCTGCCTGTATCGACCTGGGCGGCGGCATGTAAGATGTCGCGGCGTCTTTGTTCCATATCGTCATCGGGGCCGATACAGACCGAAACCACCCCGGCTTGTGGCCCGACCACGTGCTCCATGGCCTGGACAAATTCTAGCGCCAGTCGCCCGTGGGTGACAATTACCAGACCAATCATGCCTTGCCTCTCACGGGACCCCTCCCGAGCGCGGCGATTTTGCCAACGCAGACCGCTTGATACGCTGCTTATTCGCCTACGGGAAGATATTCTAGCGCCAAGCTGAGCTTTGTCAGTGAAACTTGTGAAAAAGGATCAAGGCTAATGGCCGCAATCTTGCGCCCTGCAACCGGTTCATGGCGCAGGTCTGGCCAGCGATCCGCAGCCGTGGCAGCCTCTAGAACAGCAACAAGCCTGATCTGACAATAGGCCAGCACGGGGACGGGGGCCTTGACCACGCCAAGGCCTCGCGCCTCGATCAGGCCCGATAAAACATCCGGCGCGCGGCCGTATGTCGCAGTCTGATCTGACCAGACCAGGACCCGGTCATCGGCCACCAGCCGCCAGCCTGCGCCAAGCGCCTTGAGCGCCAAATGGCTCTTTCCAGCGCCCGATGGCCCTATAATCAGCACACCTTGCCAGTTACGGCGCCAATGCCGCGCGATCAGACTGGCGTGTAATATGGTCTCTGCGGTCACGGTTTCAGGTCCGGAAACGACAGGCAAAACCGCGCGCCTTCGCCGCTGTTTTCGGCCCAGATCTTGCCGCCATGGGCCTCGATGATCTGGCGCGCAATCGATAGGCCAAGCCCGGAATTACCGCCAAAGGCAGCGCCCTTGGGCCGGGCTGTATAGAACCGCTCAAACACGGTTTCGAGGTTTTCGGGGGGAATACCCGGGCCGTCATCCTCGACCGTGATCAGGACCTGCGCGCCCGCCTTGAGCGCCCTTACCCGCACCTGCCCCTCGTCCCCCAAGCGGCCCAGCCTGGCAAATGAGCGGGCATTATCGACGAGATTGCGCAGGACCTGGCTTAAGGGGCCTTCGCGGCCGCTAATCATTAGGGGCTCAAGGCTTTCGGGCGGCTGATAGTGGATGGCCACTGCACCGGGGCTGGCGGCCTCGGCATAAAGCCGAACCAGTTCGCCAATCAACAGATTCATGTCAATCGGCCGGGGCGGATCGCGTGACAGTTCGGCATCCAGCCTTGATGCGTTAGAAATATCGGTAATCAAGCGGTCCAGGCGACTGACATCTTGTTTCAGTATGGCCATGAGCCGGGCCCTGGACTTGGGGTCGGGGACCAGATCGAGCGTTTCGGTCGCTGACCGGATCGAGGTCAGGGGATTACGAATCTCATGCGCCACATCGGCGGCAAAGCGTTCAATGGCATCCATGCGCACCGACTGGGCGGCGGTCATGGCCTCCAGCGCCCGGCTTAGGTCCCCCAATTCGTCATGGCGCACAGATAGGTCTGGCAAGGATATGGCCCGCGCCCGCGAAAGCCTTACCCGGTCGGCGGCGCGTGCCAGTCGGCGTACCGGTTGGGCAATCATGCGAATTAAAAAGAAGGATGAGGTCAAGGAGACGGCAATCGCCATCAGGATAAATGGCATCAAGGCCCTGCGCTCAGCGGCTATGATCTGATCGACATCCCCGGCCTCCAGGGTCAGCACCCCAAGCACAGCCTCGACATGGCGAAGCGGGATGGAGACCGAGACCACCCTTTGGCCATTGGCCCCCATCCGCATGCCCGCGACGAGCTGGCCCTTCATGGCGATCGCCACTTCACGCGCCAGTGCCGTTCGGGCGGCCTGTTCCGCGCCGGGTTTGGCATTGAGGCTAGGCGGCCTTGGCGGTGGATCGCCCGGCCTGCGGGCCGGGGGTAGGGTTCTGCGCTCAACGCGATCAGCGGCGACATAGCTATCGGCGATCAATTGGCCCTTGGCATCAAACAGCCGCGCCCTTTGGGAATGCGGGATGAACAAGAGCTGCAAGGTCTCTGCGGCGCGCTCGGTTTCCAATAGGGGCGCAGGCTCGCCCCGTGTGGCAGCACGATCAATCACATTGGCAATAAATTCGCCCTGGGTGGACAGGCTGTCTATGCGGGCATTAACAAGCCCCCGGCGCAGTTCATTGAGCAAAAGCGCGCCGCCAATCAGGATGGCCAGTCCCAATAGGTTCAAGCCAATGATAAGCTGGCCCAGCCGCGAGCCGGGCAAAAACCGTCTGCCGCGCCGCCGCCAGCGCGTCAGGCGATCAGGATTCGCGATATCGGTAGCCAACGCCATACAAGGTTTCTATTGCATCAAACTGGTCGTCCACCTGACGAAACTTGCGCCGCATGCGTTTGATATGACTATCTATGGTGCGGTCATCGACATAAACCTGATCTTCATAGGCCGCATCCATCAGATTGTCGCGGCTCTTCACAAATCCAGGGCGTTGGGCCAGGGCCTGCAACAATAAAAACTCGGTCACGGTCAGCTTGATGGCTTTTCCATCCCAGTGACAGTCGTGGCGGGCGGTATCCAGCGTCAGCCGCCCGCGCTTGATCAGGCGCGATGACCCGGCCGTGGCGGGAGCCTCGTCCAGATCCTCGTTGGTGCGGCGCAATATGGCCTTGACCCTCTCGATCAGCAACCGCTGGCTAAAGGGTTTATGGATATAGTCATCGGCCCCCAGGTTAAAGCCGAGGATCTCGTCAATCTCCTCATCCTTGGAGGTCAGGATAATGACGGGCAGGTTTGAGGTCTGGCGCAGGCGGCGCAGCACCTCCATCCCATCCAGACGCGGCATTTTTACATCCAATATGGCCAGATCCGGCGGATCGTTTTCCAGCGCCGCCAGTCCAGCGGCCCCGTCATAAAAGGCCTTGATCACATGGCCATGGCTCTCCAAGGCCAAGGATACCGAGGTCACAATATTCTCATCGTCATCAACAAGTGTAATTTTCGCCATGCTGCACCTGGTCAGGTGGGGCCTTTAAGCTTACCCCACTGGTTGAAACCCTAGTTCCGAAACCCAAGGCCTTCAATCACAGGCCTATGCGTCAAAATCTTGTCCATGTGGTTTGCGCTTATAGTGTTTTATTAGTGCGCCTCGTCCCAGTTATTGGCAAATCTGGCCTCGACAATCAGGGGAACGCTGATCTGTGCGGCCGGTTCAGCGGCTTTTTCCATAACCGACTTGGCCAGGGCACAGACGGCGTCTGCCTCCTCATGCGGGGCCTCAAACACCAGTTCGTCATGGACCTGCAACAGCATCCGGCTCTTTAGGCCCGCCTTGGCGAGCGCTGCGGGCATGCGGGCCATGGCGCGGCGGATAATGTCAGCGGCTGTGCCCTGCAAGGGTGCATTGATCGCGGCGCGTTCGGCAAATTGGCGCATGCCTGCGGCCTTGGCGCGGATGTCTGGAATATTGATCTTGCGGCCAAACAGGCTGGTGACATAGCCCTTGGCATGCACCTCGGCCTTGGTCTTGTCCATATAGGCGCGGATGCCGGGAAAGCGTTCGAAATAGGTGCGGATATAGGATGAGGCCTGATCTTGCGGAATCGAGAGCTGATTGGCCAGGCCAAAGCCCGAAATGCCATAGATGATGCCAAAATTGATCGCCTTGGCCTGACGCCGGATCATGGGGTCCATGCCCTCGATCGGCACGCCAAACATTTCAGACGCGGTCATGGCGTGAATATCCAGCCCCTCGGCAAAGGCCTTTTTCAACTGCGGAATATCGCCCATATGCGCCAAGAGCCTTAGCTCGATCTGGCTATAGTCAGCGCTGATCAGGACATGGCCGGGCTCAGCAATAAAGGCCTGACGGATCTTGCGCCCCTCTTCAGTGCGCACCGGAATGTTTTGCAAATTGGGGTCGGACGAGGACAAGCGCCCGGTCGTGGTCGCGGCCAGTGAAAACGAGGTATGCACCCGCCCGGTGCGCGGCGAGATGGCGGCGCCCAAGGCTTCTGTATAGGTGCCGCGAAGCTTGGCCAACTGGCGCCAATCCAAAAGCACTTTTGGCAGGGCGTGACCGGTCAGGGCCAGATCATCCAGCACAGCGGCATCTGTGCTCCAGGCCCCGGTTGCCGTCTTTTTGCCGCCCGGCAGACCCAGCTCGCCAAACAGAATATCACCAATCTGTTTGGGACTGGCCAGATTGAACGGATGGCCCACAATCTCTTGCGCCTTGGTTTCCAGATCGCTCATGCGCATTGCAAATTCGTGCGACAGCTGGCGCAGGCGCTCTTGGTCCACCTTGATGCCCGCACATTCCATCGCCGCCAGGACCGCAGGCAGGGGCCGCTCTAGGGTCTCATAGACACTCAGCAAGCCCTCTGCAGCCAGACGCGGGCGCAGGACCTGGTGCAGCCGCAGCGTGACATCGGCATCTTCAGCGGCATAGGCGGTCGCCGCCACCAGATCGATCTGGTCAAAGCTTTTTTGCGCCTTGCCGGTCCCTGCCACGGTCTTGAAACTGATCGGGCTGTGGCCAAGCCAAAGCTGGGATAGCTCATCCATGCCATGGCCGTGCAGGCCCGCCTCCAGCACATAGGAGATCAGCATGGTGTCATCGATGGGGGCAACCTGGATGCCGTAGCGCGACAAGACGCCCAGATCATATTTCACATTCTGCCCGACCTTGAGCACGGCGGGGTTTTCCAAGAGCGGTTTTAGCCTGGCCAGGGCTTGGTCCAGCGCGATCTGATCAAGGCTAGCTGGACCATCAAGCAAGAGCCCATCAGCCTGACGGTGCGCCAGCGGAATATAGCAGGCCTGCCCCGCCGCCACGGCCAAGGATACCCCGACCAGGCCCGCATTGGCCGAGGACAGGGCATCGGTCTCTGTATCAAACGCAATTACTCCAGCCTCGGTGGCCCGGACAATCCAGGCATCCAGCGTGGCCAGATCGCGCACGCACACATAGGCGCTGGTATCGACGCTCTGGGCGGGGGCTGGTTCGGCTAGCTTATCCTGCGGCGTATAGGGGCGAGGGGCCATGCTTGGGGCCTTGGCCTCAGCGCCATTTGCGCCGCGCGCGCCATTGCCAGAGGCAGCCCGGGCATCGGCGCCCCCGTCCCCGACCCGCCGGGCCAGCGAGCGAAATTCCATCTCCTCCAAAAACGCATTCAAGGACGGGCCATGCGGGTCCTCGACCACCAGGGCGTCTAGCGCGACCGGCATGGGCGTGGCCACATCCAGCCTGACCAGTTCGCGCGACAGCCGGATCTGGTCGGCAAAATCGATCAGGGTCTGGCGGCGCTTGTCCTGCTTGATCTCGCCGGCCCTGGCCAGCACCGTATCCAGATCGCCATATTCATTGAGCAGCAGGGCCGCGGTCTTGACGCCAATCCCCGGCGCGCCTGGCACATTATCGACCGGATCGCCGGTCAGGGCCTGAAGATCGACCACCTGTTCAGGGGTCACGCCAAACTTCTCAAACACCTGGTCCCGGCCAATTTTCAGGTTCTTCATGGTATCGAGCATAGAGACCCGATCCCCGACCAGTTGCATCAGGTCCTTATCGGACGAGACAATCACCGCCTCGCCGCCCAGATCGCGCACATGGCAGGCATAGGCGGCAATCAGGTCATCGGCCTCATAATTGGCCAGCTCAATCGCTGGCACGCCAAAGGCACGCGTGGCCTCGCGCACCAGGGCAAATTGTGGCACCAGGTCTTCGGGCGCGGGCGGGCGATGGGCCTTATAGGCGGGATAAAGATCACTGCGAAAGGTCTTGCCCGAAGCGTCAAAAATCACCGCCAAATGGGTCGGCCCGTCCGGCGCTGTGCGCATCTCGACCAAGAGCTTCCAGAGCATATTGCAAAAGCCCTGCACAGCCCCAACCGGCATACCGTCCGACTTGCGCGTCAAGGGCGGCAAGGCGTGATAGGCCCGAAAAATATACCCCGACCCATCAACAAGATAGAGCCGCACAGGCGGATGACCACTCTCGGCCGCGTCGGATGCTGGTGTGTGTGTGGATTCGCTCATGGCCCCGATCATAAGCCCGGAAGGGCGGCAGGTCATTAGGGGAGTTGGGGGGGCTTGAAACCCCTCACCCACCTTCCCACATAACTCTAGCGGGCCGGGCCCCTCTGGCGTTTGTGGCTAGATTAGCCATGCGTGATGTCGGACCGCGTCGGGTGCGCCCGGTGTCTGGGTCCATGGTCCTCCCCCCACCAGGCCCCGTGGTGCCGGTCGCGCCCGGCTCCCCCATTGATCAGGAGGCCTTATGCCGCTGTTATTATGTCCTAACTGCAATACATCCATGTCGGCGGTACAGCGTCAGGGCGTGGAATTTGACATGTGTCCGTCCTGCCGGGGCGTATGGCTAGATCGCGGCGAGTTGGAAAAACTGGTGACCGGGGCTTCCGAAAGCCCGCGCGCTGCCTCTGCGCCGCCGCCTCCGCCGCCAGAAGCCAGCTATCGCAGCCCGCCGCCGCGTGCCTATCACGATGATGATGACGATGATGATCATCGCCGTTATGGCAATCACAAGGGCCGCAAAAAGCGCTTTGACCTGTTCGATATCTTTGACTGATCGTGCCTTGGCCCTAGTGACCGCCGCCGATCTCATAGACGCCGGGGGCTTGGCTTGTCGGGGTCTGTTCGGCGCGGACAAAGCGGCGGTCGCAATAGGGGCATTCGACAAAGGTCTCGTCGCCCATTTCTAGGAAGACCCGCGGATGGCCAAGCGCGCCGCCAACCCCATCGCAGGCAATGCGGTGGCCATGAACATGCACGATTTCTCCTTGAGGTCCAGCGGGCTGGCTCGCAGGCGTGGCGGCGGCTTTAGCGGGGGTCTTTACCGATTTGGCGCTCATAAAACACAATCCTTTAGGCAAACGGCTTGGCAGGCGGGCCAATGCGGCATACCTAAGACCAGCGTCGCAAGGCGTCAATTCGGCAAACAGCCCCAATCCGCGCGGATATGCCGGTCCGCCCTAACCGATCTGGCCAATGGACCTTCCCGACTATGCCATCGAGGCCAAGGGCCTTGTCAAAACCTATAGTGCCAGTCGCGGTAATGCGGCCAAGACGGCGCTGGATCATATTGACCTGGCCGTCCCCAGGGGCTCGATCTTTGGCCTATTGGGGCCCAATGGCGCGGGCAAATCGACCTTTATCAATATATTGGCCGGCCTGACGCAAAAGTCCGGTGGCACGGTCAAGATCTGGGGCCGCGATATTGACCAGCGCCCGCGCGATGCCCGCGCCGCGATTGGCGTGGTGCCGCAAGAACTGGCCGCCGACGTCTTTTTCACCCCGCGCGAATCGCTTGAGGTCCAGGCCGGGCTCTATGGCGTGCCAAGGCGCGAGCGCCAGACCGATGCGCTATTGGCGGCGCTGGGCCTGACCGACAAGGCCGATGCCTATGTTCGGGCCCTGTCGGGCGGCATGAAGCGGCGCCTGATGGTCGCAAAAGCCATGGTTCATCGCCCGCCGGTCCTGATCCTGGACGAGCCCACCGCCGGTGTGGATGTCGAGCTGCGCCGTCAGCTCTGGACCTATGTCAAAAGCCTCAATGCCCTGGGTGTGACCATTGTCCTGACCACGCATTATCTGGAAGAGGCGCAAGAGCTTTGCGATACGATCGCCATTGTCAATCGCGGCAAGGTCGTGGCCTGTGAGCCGACGGCAAAGCTGCTTAAGCGCCTCGATACCCGCGCCGTCATTATCACCCCGCGCACGCCCCTGGGCGCTGTGCCCGATCTTGGCGCATTTGAGGGCCGCCTGCGCCCCGATGGCCGTCTGGCTGTGACCTTCAAGACCGGTCAGGCCGGGGTTGAGGATGTGCTGACCACGGTGCGTCAGGCCGGTGTGGCCATCAAGGACCTAGCAACCGAGGAGCCGGACCTGGAAGACGTCTTCATGTCCCTGACCTATGCCAACCCCACCGCCGCCGACCCGACCAAGGACTAGGGCAAGGAAGGAGGCCTAAGGACGGGGGCTAAGACTGGCCATCAGATCAGATTGCGCCCCGCCCGCCTTTAGGCTAACACACCCAAACAAACCCGGCGGCCCATCCCCCGCCCAATCGCACCCGTAGCTCAGCTGGATAGAGCGTTGCCCTCCGAAGGCAAAGGTCACACGTTCGAATCGTGTCGGGTGCGCCATTTTTATCTGTTAATACAGTGAGTTAACGGGTCGCTCGCCGCCGCCTCGCCTCGGCCCTTGTGACGGGTCAGCACCGGGTCAGCACGGTGAAAAAATTTCGACACCACCGCGCCGGATGTGAAGGGGGGCAATCGGGTTTCGAGGATGGATTGAAAGCCCGCCAAGCGCCGCTGTTTTTGCGCTGTTGAAACAATGACGCCACCACCGGGCCCCCTCACTTTCTGCACAAAAACCCCGGAAACCCCTTATTTGCGGTCAAAAAAACCGAGCAAAACCTGCGGCATTTGGAAAAAAACGTCACAGCCGGTCCTATGGTCAAAAGCTGTAGACTTCCAGCGCCCCCTCATGTGCGCGCGCGATGGCAACAGAAAAGCCATCAGCCGCCGTGGCCGAGTGGCCATCATTTGCTATCCATTCACCGCCCCTAAAGAAACAGGGCCTATGGCTAGAATTTATACGTCGCGGAAGGGGAGGGACCGTGAAACGCGCAAGCCTTGGCCTCCACCGCATAAACGCCTTGAACGGGACCGCGCCGGTCGCGTCGCAAATATCGGTGGTCAATCGCCATTCCGCAGCGTGTCTAACCTTTCGTGAAAAACTGCCCGGCGTGGCCAGTTCGACCAAGCCCAGGCGTTCGAGCGCCTTAAAAAGGGTTGCCACCGCGTCGCGATTCATCCGGCACAGATCCGTCCCATCGCGCACCGAAAAGGCTATCTGGCCATTATAGCGCCGCCTCAGTTCGATATAGAGCGCCCGTGCTTGGGTCGAAAGCGCCCACCATGCCGGGCAAACCGGCAAGGCCGGGGCCGGGCAATTGGTATTGAAATGGTATTGCATTGCTAGCGAGGTCGGGCTAACGATTAGGTAATAATCGAATGTTCAATCAGCATAGGGGGAGCTACAGCAATGGGAAGTCTGTCGAGATCAAGGTTCCGCAACGGGTCCGCTATGGTCGCAATCACGCTGGGCTTGATCGCCTCGCCGGCCTTCGCTCAAGGCCAGCCACAGCCAGAGCAGCAAGCCGAAGACAATGATGTCATTGTGGTGACCGGTACGCGCATCCGCAGTGCCGGGCTGTCTTCAACCAGCCCCATCAGCGCACTCAATGGCGAGCAGATCCAACTGCAACGTGCCGTGACGATCGAGGATTTTTCGGTCAAGGTGCCCCAGCTTGCGGGTGGTGTTAATTCCACCTCGGTCGGCAGTGACGCATTTGGTGCGCAAACGCTCGACCTGCGCAACCTCGGACAGAACCGGACCTTGGTTCTGATCAATGGCACACGCGCCTTGCCTTTCAGCTTCCGCAATGCCGTCGATGTTAACGCAATACCGGCTCCGCTTCTCAAGCGGGTCGATGTCCTGACCGGCGGTGCCGCAGCGGTTTACGGCGCTGACGCTGTGGCGGGCGTCGTCAACTTCATCATCAATGATGATTTCGAAGGGGTTCAGGCCAATGTGAACTACCGTTCGGTCAATGACGGTGCAACGCAAAAGAGCGGCCATGTGATGGGTGGAATGCGGCTCGGCGATCGCGGCAGTCTCGTCGGCTATGTCGAATATACCGACCGTGAGCCGCTACTGGCAGGCAAGCGCAGTTTTGCACGCGCCGGCGTTGCCACCCTGCCCAATGGCGGCAACTTCACCGATGTCGCCAGCGGCCGGACATTCTCCTACGATGCTAATGGCAATTTCACCCTGACCCCGCAAAGCACCGACTACACGCCTTTTTTCCTGCTGGCTCAGCCTCTGCGCCGCATCAATGCCGATGCCTTTTTCAAATATGATTTGACCGATGCGATCGAAGCCTATGGCCGGGTCATGTACGCGAACGTCCGAACCAAGGGCGGCACGCGTTCGGGCCAGAACCCGCCGACCACCGGAACGGCTGGCGTCAATGTCCAGATTGCCCAAACCAATCCCTTCCTCGATCCGCAAGCCCGCGCATTGCTGACCTTTGTCGGCGGCCTTGCCAATGTCAATGTCCGCCGCTCGCTCGGTGAACTGGGGACCACCCTGGCTGAAAACGATCGCGAGAATATTCAGGCCCAGATTGGCTTTCGAGGTGATATCACCCCCGCGGTCTCGTGGGATGCCTATTACCAGTATGGGCGGTCAAGCGAGTCCATCACCGTTAAGGGTGATGGTTTGAAGTCTGGCTTTGCTGGCCTCGTCAATACGAGCGACATTTTCGGACCCGGCGGCAATTTCACCAGCCTTCTGCGCGATTTTGATTTTGGTAACCGGGTTCGCAAGCAGCAGGTCGCATCGGCTTATGTCTCGGGCGACACGGGCGATTTCTTCAAGGGCTGGGCCGGACCGTTGGGCTTCACCCTGGGCTATGAGTTTCGTAAAGAGACCGGTCGCTTTGCTTACGGCTCGGACCTAAACACCTCCTTCAATCAGGGCGCTGAATCGGCTCCGCCAATCCCGCCCTTCATCAAGGTCAACGAGGTGTTCGGCGAGGTGGTCGTGCCCCTGCTGAAGGACCTGCCGCTGATTCAGAGCCTGAACGTCGAGGGCGCCTATCGCCGTTCCTGGTATAATAAGTCGGTTGGTCGGAGCAGCAGCTATGATACTGACAAGCTGGGCGTGAACTGGACGGTCAGCGATGACCTGCGGTTTCGGGCAACCCGCCAGACCGTCATTCGCGATCCCAATATTGGCGAGTTTGCCAATCCGGTGTTCTCGATTCCATTCGCGAACCTTCGCACGGTCGCGCGACTCTTCCCGCGCTATGCCGGTGACCCCTGCGTCGGTGCGACGAATCCGGCAACGATTACCCAGTGTACGGCCCAGGGCTATCGCGGGGCTTATGATTCAAACAATCCGGCCAAACTGACCGGCGGGTATTTCTTTGGCGGCAATGCCAATATCCAGGCCGAGCGCGGGACGACATGGACGGCTGGCGGGGTGCTCACGCCCAGCTTTGTTCCGGGCCTCAACCTGTCAGTCGATTGGTACAAGATCGATATCACGGACGCGGTCGGCCAGATCCAGCCCGTCGATGCGATTACCAGCTGCTACATCACTGATCCCACGCCCGGTAATCCGCTGTGTAAGGCGGTGACGCGCGATTCGGTGACCGGCTTCATCAAGGATGCGTTTGTCGATGATCGCAATCTGGCGGCGATCCGACAGCAAGGCGTTGATGTCGATTTCAAATACAGCTTCGATGTGCCCTTCGGTCTGCCAGGCAGCAAGTGGATATTGGGTTATCAGGGCAGCATCGTCACCAAATATACGATCCAGCGCAACGCTGTACTGACCCCGATCGACTGCAAAGCCAGTTATGGCGCCCGTTGCTCGTCCGACCTGGTGACGCTTGTCGCGCCTGATTATCGCCATCGTGCGACCTACACCTGGGATAGCGAGCTGATGACTGCGCAGCTCGGGTGGAAGCGCATCGGCTCGGTCAAGGACAGCACGGTCGGTAGTACGGGTTCGATCTCGGCGTTTGACTATTTCGATCTCAATCTAGCCCTGCGTCCGCCGGTAAAGGGCCTGACTGTAGCCCTTGGTATCGACAATCTGTTCGACAAGAAGCCCCCGACCCCTGTCAATCCGGGCGCGTTCAATACCTTCCCGGATACCTATGATGTGCTGGGGCGGACTTTCGGCATCTCCCTGACCATCCGCCGGTAACTGGCCAAGACTGGGGGTGGTGCCCATGCACCATCCCCGTATCGTCTAAGGCTGGTCGATGGGATGAAAAAATGAAGCAGGCCGGCAATGCTCTGATTGGGTTGATTTGTGTCGAGGGTGGGCTGTGACAATCTTGGCATTTACAGCCCTCGATTGGTGCATTCTTGGCGCTTATGTCGTCATTCTGGCTTTTGCGGGATATGCAGCAACCCGACGTAAGATCGCGACAGCCGATGACTATTTTTTGGCAAGTCATCGTTCCCCGACCTGGTTGGTGGCCGTTTCGGTCTTGTCTACGGTACAGTCTGCAGCCACCTTCCTCGGCGTACCGGACAACAGCTTTCGCGGCAACTACACCTATCTGATGAGCGTGCTTGGCGCGCTGCTTGCCGCCTTGATCGTCTCGCGCGTCTTGATTCCGCGCTTCTATGCGATTGGCGCGACGACGGTCTATGAGCTGCTGGAGAAGCGGTTCGACGTCGTTGCCCGCAGGGCCGCAGGCCTGATGTATCTGGTGGGCCGCGTGTTCGCGAGCGGGGCGAGGCTCTATCTTGCCGCCATTGCGGTCTCGATGGTGATGTTTCTCGATGTCGCGCCGCAGCATCTGGTGATTGCGTCCTTCGTGCTGCTGGTGTTCGGCCTGGCCTTCACCTTTATGGGTGGACTTAATGCCGTGATCTGGAGCGATCTGGTGCAGGTCGTCTTGTATGTCGGTGCCGCCCTTGTTGTTCTGTTTTTCCTGCTCAGCAAGATACCGGCATCATTGCCCGAGATACTCTTCGCGCTCCAACATGGACCGGACGGCAGCAATAAGCTTGAGGTTGTAGATACCGCGTTCAATCTGACCGCGCCTTTCTCGCTGCTTGCCGTTGTGACCGGCTTGACGCTCCTCAATATTGGCAATTCGGGTCTCGATCAGGACACCACACAGCGACTGCTGGCCTGTGATAATGCGCGTGACGGTGGCCGAGCATTGCTGAGTTCGGTCTTGGCCTCGATTCCGGTGATCATCTTGTTTTTGATGATCGGCTCATTGCTGCACATCTTCTATGAGCGGCCCGACATCATGGCCGGCGGAAATGCGGCGGTCGCCTCTACCTTCCAGGGCGAAAAGATCACCGTTTTCATGCATTTCATCCTGAGCGAAATCCCTCCGGGGCTGCGAGGATTGGTAACGGTTGGGATCATCGCGGCGGCGGCCATCAATTCGGGACTGATCTCGATGTCGGCCGTTCTGATCAATGATTTCTACCGGCCGCTGGCACAAAAGCGCGGCGCGAACCGCGATGAAGGTCACTATGTCGCCGCAGGACGGATCGCGACCGTTTTTCTCGGTCTGATCTTGTTCGCGATGTCGATCCTTTGCTACTACTGGCAGCGCTATAGCAATCTGCCACTGCTCGATTTTGTGCTGGGTGTAATGGCATTCGCTTATTCGGGACTGCTTGGGGTCTATGCGACCGCCTTGTATACCCAACGCGGGTCGTCGCGCTCGGTCATTGCCGCGCTGATCGCTGGTTTCTGCGTCATAATGGTCTTTCAGAGCTATATTGTCGATCATCTGGGCTTGCCGCAGGTGCTGAAGACGATCGCATTCCCATGGCAATTATGCGCCGGCACGCTCGTCGCCATGCTCGTGTGCATGGTCGGCAAGCAGGACACAAAAACGGAGCAAGGCACTCAATATGTCCCACACTGAATTTCGTGATCCCAGATTCGCCGACATCGATGTCTGGCCAACCTCCAGGGCAATCTCAGTCATGCTCGATGGACAGATCGAGGCGCTCCAGTCCATTCGCGCTGCATCCGAGGCGATCGCCTCCGCGGCCGAGGCCTCAGCAACAAGACTTTCCTCAGGCGGGCGACTAATTTACGCAGGCGCGGGGACGTCTGGCCGCGTGGCGGTGCAGGACGGTGTTGAGCTTGGGCCGACCTTTGGCTGGCCAGCGCAACGCTTAGACTATCTGCTTGCGGGTGGAATGGCGGCGCTGTCCCATAGCGCGGAAGGTGCGGAAGATGATGTCTTGGCGGGTCGTGCGGCGGCTGTCGAAGCCGTTATTGGTCCTGACGACGTGGTGATTGGTGTAGCCGCCAGTGGGCGAACACCCTTTACCTTGGCTGTTCTTGAGACGGCGCGCATGGCCGGGGCATTGACGATCGCGGTCGCCAACAATGCTGGCACACCCATGCTGGGGGCAGCCGAGCATGCGCTTCTGGCAGCGACCGGCAGCGAGATTATTGCCGGATCGACGCGTATGAAGGCCGGTACCGCCCAAAAGGTAATCTTGAATATGCTCTC
>JBIIZD010000145.1:0-4171 GCA_044346445.1 Caulobacteraceae bacterium | reverse complement strand
GGCGTTCTGGCTGTGGTTGCCTTTTACCTGCGCAGCGGCCTGGTCGAGACCCCGGCCTTTTTGAAAATGCAAGCAAAGGCCGCCGCCGCTGAGCCAAGCCTTGCCAAGGCTGGTCGATTGGCAGGCCTTTTAGCGCATCCGCGTGAGACCTTGATGGTAATCGGCATGACCATGGGCGGGTCCTTGGCCTATTATGCCTTCACCACCTATATGCAAAAATTCCTGCACAATACGTCCGGCTTTTCCAAGGAAACCGCCACCTCCATCAGCGCCGCAAGCCTGGTGGTGTTTATGGTCCTGCAGCCCGTTTCGGGCTGGATGTCCGACAAGTTTGGGCGCAAGCCGATGCTGATTGGGTTTGGCGTTCTGGGCACAGCCCTGTCCGTGCCGATCTTTACCCAGCTTAGCCACACGACAGACGCCTTTAGCGCCTTTGTGCTGGTGTCGTGTGCCCTGGCCATCTTATCGGCCTATTCGGCGATCAGCGCCGTGGTCAAGGCCGAGCTGTTTCCCGCCCATGTCCGTGCGCTTGGCGTCGCCCTGCCCTATGCGCTTGCCAATTCGATCTTTGGCGGCACGGCTGAATATGTCGCCTTGTGGCTGAAGCAGGACGGCAAGGAAAGCTGGTTCTATATCTATGTCAGCGCCTGTATCGCCGTATCCTTGCTGGTCTATCTGACCATGCCCGACACCCGCGACAAGTCCCGCATCCTTGAGGACTAGACGCCAAGGCCAATCGGGCAGGTCACGCCGGTGCCGCCAATGCCGCAATAGCCATTGGGGTTCTTGGCCAGGTATTGCTGGTGATAGTCCTCGGCATAGTAAAACGCCGCTGAGGGCAGGATTTCTGTCGTGATCGCACCAAGGCCCCTGGCCGACAGGGCCGCTTGATAGAGCTTGAGGCTGGCCTCCGCCGCCTGCGCCTGGGCTTCGCTTAGGGTATAGATGCCTGAGCGGTATTGGGTGCCGATATCATTGCCCTGACGCATGCCTTGAGTGGGGTTATGGTTTTCCCAAAAGGCGCGTAAGAGGGCCTCATAGCTGACCTTGGCCGGGTCAAATACGACATGCACCAGTTCGGTATGGCCCGTGCGGCCGCTGCAAACCTCTTCATAGGTCGGGTTGGGTGTAAGACCTGCACCATAGCCAACCGCCGTCATCACCACGCCTGGGATCTGCCAGAAAATCCGCTCCACGCCCCAAAAACAGCCCATGGCAAAGATCGCCGTCTCGGTCCCCGGCGCAAACGGCCCCTTCAAGGGCGCGCCATTGAGAAAATGGGTCCGCGCCGTCGGCAAGGGCTGGCTGCGCCCCGGCAAGGCGGTTTCGATGGTGGGCAAGCCCGCGGCAGCCTTGGAAAACAGCATGATCATCTCCTTAAACCCTGCCCCTAATATAGGCCGAAAACGCCAATCGGTCAGGCCCTCAAGAAAAAGTTACACAAGGCGTTGTTCTTGGCCGCTCGGTCTGCATGTTCCGCGCCTCTGCGGGCGGGCTAACCACCGCGCCGGATCAAGGCCTGAACCTGGGTTCAGGCCCTGTGCGGATGGTGCGGTGGCCGGGTGGTTGAAGGCGCACGCTTGGAAAGCGTGTTTAGGTGAAAGCTTAACTTGGGTTCGAATCGCACCCGCACTGCCAGCGCCTGTTCGCGGCCGACGGAATTCAGCCCTCCACAGCCCCTTTGTTATCGTCTTTTACCATTGCATTGGCTCTTTAGCGCCTCTAGCCCGGTGCTCAATGGCCTCTAGGCGGCTACCAGAGCCTCTTGACGGCGAAGTCATCGAACAGGACCTCGTTCGATACCAGCATCATATCCTCAGCCTGTGCTTGGGCGATCAGCAACCGGTCGAACGGGTCCTTGTGGGTGATGTTCATTTCACCGGCAAGCTTGGCATGGTGAACGCTGATCGCCAATGAGTCGAAGCCCTGACCGGCGACGATGGCCTCGAAGTTCTGGGCCAGCAAGGCCGCGTTGGGCAGCTTGCCGATGCGGAACTTGGTGGCGACCTCCATTGCCGAGGCGGCGCTAACCGCGACAGGGTTGTCCTCGTTGGCTATGGCCTCACGCGCGCGGCGGCTCAGCGCATCGTCGCCCGCAAGCCACCATATCAGCGCATGGGTATCGAGAAGCAGCCTCAAGCCAGGTTCCACCCGCCTAGCTCATCCTCGGGCAATGGCTCGTCGAACCGCGCATCCATGGCAATCTTGCCCTTGAGCGCCCCGAACTGCCGTCGCCCAAGCGGCTCAACCGGCACCAAGCGCACCACCGGCACACTGCCGCGCGCGATCACCACCTCGCCGCCCGCGAGCGCATCGGCGATTAGGCGGGACAGATTGGTCTTGGCATCGTGAACCGAAAACTGGGCCATAAGCATCTCCTTAGCTAAGCATATAGCTAAACCCGCCGTGCCGAGCAAGGGGGCCATCAGGCCAGTCCCCAGTTTGGATCTTGGCGGCGGTCGGGATGGGCGGTCGTATTCTGGGGGGTGGTTTAGCGCGACGCTGGCCTAGAACTCGCCGGATTGAGGCCCACCATGCTAGATTTCTCTGAAATCAGACTTGGAGCGATGATCGATGGAAGGCGAGCTAACAGGGCGGTGTGTTTGCGGCAGTGTCAATTACACTTTGCGAGACGGATTTCGTTTTCGACCCTATGCCTGCCATTGCACAGATTGCCAGTCCCGCACCGGGCGCAATGTTGGGGCCCGCTCTGACTTTTGGCTGCCTCGCCGCAAAGACAATAGCGGAAGAAATTGAAGAAGATGCGGTGACCGACCCCCACGGTCAGCAAAGCCGCCAAAGCCCAGATCAAACCCGTCAAGAGGCACAAGCCTAGATGCTTTCATCTCAGGGACGACCTTGGCATGTACCCGTCAGGCGAGCGTAAACTGGGACAAATTAAGCGCTTAACCGAGGCGATTATAATGCTCGAAACTGTTGTCTCTTATGAAGGCGGCCTCAGGTGCCTGGACTTACCCTGAAAAAGTGGAGAGCGATCTCGGGTTCATGTGACGGGCGGCGCAATTATAATCGAACAGCCGCACAAAAAAGTATCAATATGGTATTGCTGTCCACCGCTACGCCTTTGCAGGCTATTGGTCCTGTCGCGACTTTTGATCAAATCAATCATCGCATCACTTTTTAGGAATTTTTCAGCGATTACCAGTCCCGCGCATTAGGGCGTCAAGGTCGGTTGAAGGCCCGGCCCGTCTTATCTGCCCAACCCAGACGCGATCTATTCCCGGCAGGCTTGTGCGTTCTGGCGGCACGGGTTCAGAGCCCCCCTTTTCGAACATCCGCTTTGTCGATAGCTTGCGACACTGCAAACCCGAATAAGCATGAGGAAAGCCAGATGTCAGCCACAACCGGACTGGACTTTGCCTTGGGCGAGACCGCCGATGCTATTCGCCAGACCACGGCGCGGTTTTGCGCCGACCGCCTTAGCCCGCGCGCCGCTGAGATTGACGCCACCAACACCTTTCCGCGCGATCTTTGGCCGCAAATGGGCGCGCTTGGCCTGCATGGCATTACGGTTGAGGAAGACTGGGGCGGGCTTGGCCTTGGCTATCTGGAACATGTCGTGGCCATGGAAGAGATCAGCCGCGCCTCGGCCTCGGTTGGTCTGTCCTATGGCGCCCATTCCAATCTCTGTATCAATCAGATCCGCCGCTGGGGCACGCCCGAGCAAAAGGCGCGCTATTTGCCAAACCTGATTTCCGGCGAGCATGTCGGCTCTTTGGCCATGAGCGAGGCAGGCTCTGGGTCCGATGTCATGAGTATGCAATTGCGGGCCGATAAAAAGGGCGACCGCTATGTGCTCAATGGCACCAAGTTCTGGATCACCAATGCCCCCCATGCCGACACCCTGGTGGTCTATGCCAGAACCGGCCCCGAAGGCGACGGCAAGAGCATTACGGCGTTTCTGATCGAAAAGGGCTTTAAGGGCTTTAGCGTCTCTAAAAAGCTCGACAAGATGGGGATGCGCGGCTCCGACACGGCTGAGCTGGTATTTGAAGACTGCGAGGTTCCAGCCGAAAACATTATGGGCCCGCTTGGCGGCGGCGCAGGCGTGCTGATGAGCGGTCTGGACTATGAGCGCGCCGTACTGGCCGCTGGCCCGTTGGGCATTATGCAGGCGGCCCTCGATGTGGTCTTGCCCTATGTTCGTGAG
>JBIIZD010000071.1:0-15288 GCA_044346445.1 Caulobacteraceae bacterium | reverse complement strand
ACCGCGTCCTCAATGGCACAATCGGCGCAAACTGGCTCAATGCCTTCAAGGCATTGGTCCAGGATCCCTTGATGATGCTGCTTTAAGGATAACGACCATGGATTTTGACCTCGTCGTTATCGGCGCAGGCCCAGGTGGCTATGTCGCCGCCATTCGCGCAAGCCAGCTTGGCATGAAGGTGGCAATAATTGAGCGCGAGGCTCTGGGCGGGGTGTGCCTGAATTGGGGCTGTATTCCAACCAAGGCCTTGCTGAAATCTGGAGAGCTTTATGAGACGCTCGGCCATCTGGAAGCTTATGGCCTGTCTGTGCAGGGCCGCGCCTATGATTTCACCAAGGTGATTGAACGCTCGCGCGGCGTGTCGAAACAATTGTCTTCTGGCGTCGCCTTCTTGATGAAGAAAAACAAGATCGAGGTGATTGAAGGCACGGCCAAGCTGTCGGCTGGGTCACCTTCGCCCAAGGTCGTTGTCGCGCTGAAAGCGGGCGGCAGTCGCAGCCTGCAAGCCAAGCATGTCATCCTGGCCACCGGCGCGCGCGCGCGAACCCTGCCCGCAGCAGGCCTTGTGCCCGATGGCGACAAGATTTGGTCCTATCGCGAGGCCATGACGCCCAAGGTCGCGCCAAAGCGCCTGATCGTGATCGGTTCTGGCGCAATCGGGATTGAATTTGCCAGCTTTTATCGCGCGCTAGGCTCTGAGGTCACGGTGATAGAGGCGCTGGACCGTATCTTGCCGGTGGAGGATGAAGACGTGTCGGTCGCGGCCAAGAAGGCCTTTGAACGGCGCGGCCTGCAATTCAAGACCGCAGCCAAGGTGACCAGGCTGGCCAAGAGCGCCAAGGGCGTTGTCATTGATCTCGAACTGGCGGGCAAGTCTGAGCGGCTGGAGGCTGATATTGCCATAGTTGCCGTCGGTATTACCGGCAATGTCGAGGACCTGGGGCTTGAGGCACTTGGCGTCAAGATTGAGCGCGGCCATGTGGTTACCGGTCCGCACAGCGCGACCAGTATTGCCGGGCTCTATGCGATTGGCGATGTTGCGGGCCCGCCCTGGCTGGCGCATAAGGCGAGCCACGAGGGTGTGCATTGCGTCGAGCATCTGGCCGGTGAAAAGCCCGCCAATCTGACCGCGCCGATTCCCGGCTGTACCTATGCCAATCCACAAATTGCCTCGGTCGGCTTGACGGAATCGGCGGCCAAGGCTGCGGGCCACACGGTCCGGGTCGGGCGGTTTCCGTTCAAGGTCAATGGCAAGGCGATTGCGGCGGGTGAGACCGAAGGTTTCGTAAAGACCGTGTTCGACGCCAAGACCGGGGCCTTGCTGGGCGCTCATCTGATCGGGGCCGAGGTGACGGAAATGATCCAGGGCTATGCCATTGCCATGACGCTGGAAGCCACAGAGGCGGAACTGATGGCAACCGTGTTTGCGCACCCGACCCTGTCTGAAGCCATGCATGAAAGCGTGCTGGACGCCTATGGCCGGGCCCTGCACATCTAGGGCGCCGAATCTGTCTAGGGCTTGCCCAGATTATAGGGTTGCGGGGGAAGGGGCGCTGCTGGGGGTGAACAACTGATGGCCGCCCCTATGCCCTTTAAATAGGCGCGCTTAACCGCGCCAGCAGCGTAAGCGGCGACAAGCTTCTTGCTGTGGTCTTCAGCGCCTGAAAACTTACGAACCCAGCTGCGAAGTGGCACGAGGCCTGTTGTAGCGTCACGCACGGCGCTAATCGCGGCATCGCCTGCCAGCACGGTCGCACGGTCAACCAGGCTTGGATTGGTCGTGTCCGGCGGTGTGTCGAGATCTGGACCGAGCGCTTGATCAAGCGGGGCAATGGCTGCGGCGAGGCTCGCACACGTAATGACCGTTGGTGCCGTATAGGGTGCGAATGTGGCATCGAGCAGGGCCTGAGGGATTGGAGTCTTGTTCAAGTTCAAATCCCCCAGCGGCGCGATCACGGCATCGCTGAGCTTGTCTTTTTGCGGCCCGGGTAGCTTTTGCTTTATTGTCGGCCAGGCAAGGGCTGGTTTAGCCTGCGGGGCCTGCGCCAAGGCCGCGCCCGTCAAGACCATCCATCCGATTAAGGCGGCAAAAAAAGATTTCATCACCTTAGGTTAGATTCAAATTCATGGCCTAACAAGTCCGTATCAGGCTTGCGGCATTGGCATTGCCCGCCTATGGTCCGCGCCGCTTCAGGGCCGCTCCGACATGACTCGGAGTGTTCCACAGCGGGCCGGTAGCTCAGCGGTAGAGCATTCGACTTTTAATCGAATGGTCGAGGGTTCGATCCCCTCCCGGCCTACCAATTTCGTCCAGATGGCGACACGCTTGCGCTCCCTTAGTGTTTTTCTGTTGGCAGCCTTAGTTTTTGGCTATTGCCTAGTCAGCTAGTAGGTATTTATAGGCTTGCGACAATAGCGATTGGGCAGCCTGGCTTGCCGGATTCGTCGTGGCCCGCTTATCGGCAAAGTGTTTTGCTCTAGCCCCATTCTTGAGGATTCGTGGCCAGCCCAATGTCCATCAGCGCCTCATCCAAGCGGTTGTCTCCATTTCGGCGGCGCTCAGCGATTCCAGGGTTTGGGATCACGCTGGGTGTGACGGTGAGCCTGTTATCCCTCGTCGTTTTGATCCCACTTGCGGCGGTGATCCTTAAGGCATCTGGCCTGGATGCGGCTGGGTTTATGGCCGCTGGATTTTCGCCACGCGCGATGGCGGCTTATCGGCTGTCATTTGGCGCAGCCTTTGCCGCGGCTTGTGTCAATGCCGTGTTTGGTGCCCTGACTGCCTGGGCCTTGGTGCGGTATGAGTTTTTTGGCAAGCCGATTGTTAATGCCCTTGTCGATCTGCCCTTTGCACTGCCAACCGCAGTCGCCGGCATAGCCTTGGCGGCGCTCTATGCGCCGAACGGTTGGGTCGGACAGTATCTGAGCGCCATGGGCGTAAAGGCCGCCTATACGCCCGTGGGCGTGGTCATAGCCCTGACCTTTATTGGCCTGCCGTTTGTGGTGCGCACGCTTGAGCCGGTGTTGCGCGATCTGTCTGCCGATGTTGAAGAGGCTGCTGCCAGTCTGGGGGCTGGGCGTTTGTCGATCATCGGTCGGGTGATCTTGCCTGCGCTTGGGCCTGCTTGGCTGACCGGTTTTGCCTTATCGTTTGCCAGGGGCGTCGGCGAGTATGGCTCGGTCATCTTTATCGCGGGTAATATGCCCTATAGGTCGGAAATTGCGCCCCTATTGATCGTGATCCAGCTTGAGCAGTTCGATTATCAGGCCGCTGCCGCAATTGCGGTCGTGATGCTGAGTGCCTCTTTTGTCATGTTACTGGTGATCAATACGGTTCAGGCCTGGGCGCGGAGACTGTCGGCATGAGCCCGAAAAATTCCACGCAAGATCCGGTCTGGGTCAAGGCCTTGGTCTTGAGTCTGGTCGCGGCGTTTTTGGCCCTGGTCTTGATCTTGCCACTGGTGTCGGTGTTTGCCGAGGCGATGCGCCGCGGAATTGGGCCAGCCTTGGATGCTATAGCCAATCCAGAGGCCATAGCGGCGATTAAGCTGACCCTTTTGACGGCTGCGATTGCTGTGCCGTTCAATATTGTGTTTGGGGTCTGTGCAGCCTGGGCAGTCGCCAAGCATGATTTCACGGGCAAGAGCTTATTGATCAGCTTGATTGACCTGCCTTTTTCGGTCTCGCCCGTGGTTGCGGGTCTGATCTATGTGCTGATTTTTGGCGCGCATGGCTGGTTTGGCTCGTGGCTGATCGAGCATGATATCCGCATAATCTTCGCCGTGCCGGGCATTGTTCTGGCGACGATTTTTGTAACCTTCCCGTTCGTGGCGCGCGAGCTCATTCCCCTCATGCAAGAACAGGGCATTGATGAGGAAGAGGCGGCGGTTTCGTTGGGGGCCAATGGCTTGACGACGTTTTTGCGGGTGACGACGCCCAATATCCGCTGGGGCCTGCTCTATGGCGTGCTTCTGTGCAATGCCCGGGCCATGGGCGAGTTTGGCGCGGTCTCGGTCGTGTCGGGCCATATTCGCGGCCTAACCAATACCATGCCGCTGCATGTCGAGATTCTTTATAACGAATATGACTTTGTGGGCGCATTTTCGGTAGCGGCGCTCTTGTGCCTGCTCTCGATACTGACCCTGGTCCTCAAGGGGATTTTGGAAGTCATCCAGCCGCAGGTGGGCGCCCGTGGTCACTAAAGTTCAGCAACGCCCTGCCATTTCCCGGAGACACCCGGCCCCATGACGATTTCCATTCGCGGCGTCGAAAAACAGTTTAAGCGCTTTGCGGCCCTGCGCGGGGTCAGTCTGGATATTCAGCCGGGCGAGCTTTTGGCCCTTTTGGGACCGTCGGGGTCGGGCAAGACCACCTTGCTACGGATCATTGCGGGGCTGGAGTTTCCAGAAGCCGGACAGGTTGTGTTTGATGAACGCGATGTGACCTTTGCCAGTGCTGCGGCACGCCAGGTCGGGTTTGTGTTTCAGCAATATGCGCTGTTTCGGCACATGACGGTGGCCAAGAATGTGGCCTTTGGGCTGGATGTGCGAAAATCAGCCACCAAGCCGCCGCGTGCCGAGATTAACCGGCGGGTCGAGGAATTGCTAAATCTGGTTGAGCTGGGCGGACTTGGCAGCCGTTATCCCTCACAATTGTCGGGGGGGCAGCGCCAGCGCGTGGCGCTTGCTCGGGCGCTTGCGGTCTCGCCAGAGGTCTTATTGCTTGACGAGCCGTTTGGGGCGCTGGATGCGACTGTGCGTAAATCGCTGCGCAAGGAACTGCGCCGTATTCACAATGCAACGGGCGTGACGACCATTTTTGTTACCCATGACCAGGAAGAGGCCTTGGATCTGGCCGACCGGGTCGCCATCCTCAATCTGGGCCAGATTGAACAGGTCGGGACACCGGCTGAGGTCTATGACAATCCCGCCTCCGCCTTTGTTTGCGGATTTGTCGGTGAGGCCAATTGCTTTGAAGGCCATGTTGAAAACGGCCGGTTTGTGAGCGGCGCGGTCAGTTTTCCAGCCGCCGCAGCGTCGGGGCCAAAGCTTGGCTTTGTGCGGCCACATGATCTGACCTTATCGGTCGGTGAGGAGGTCGGGTTTGATCTGCATATTGAGCGGGCCATTGCCCAAGGCCCTGTGATCCAGATCGAGGCCATGACGACAGATCACCGTAAAATTGATGCCGCCTTTGCCCGCCAAGAGGTCGCAAGCCTCACCGCAGGCAGCACCATCCGCGTCACGGCCCGCAAGGCGCATCTGTTTGATCCGGTGGGTTAGGGCCAGCAGGCAAGAGCTTTAGGATTGCAAAACATAGCACTAAGTGCTAGTGTTTTTCATGTCGTCAGCAAGTTTGGATGATGTTCGTGTCTTCAAATCGGCTTGGTTCGCCAAGGCGGCCTCTAAGGCTCGGATTTCCGACGCTGAGCTCTGTCAGGCCGTTGGTGCTCTAATGGCCGGTCAGGGTATCGACCTTGGTGGGGGTGTCTTTAAGAAGCGGCTCAATCAAAACCGTCATCGAAGCATCATCCTTGCCAAGGGTGGGCGCTTTTGGATTTGCCAGTTCCTATTTGCCAAAAAGGATCGCAGCAATATTGATGACTAGGAATTGAAGGTATTTCGGGAGCTGGCTCGTGCCTATGCCAACCTCTCCGCCTCACCATTAGCTCAACTGCTTGTAGCAAAAGATTTGATCGAAATCTGTCATGAGGGCGCCGATGAACAAGTTAAACTATAAGAGTAAGGCCCTTGAATCAGCGCATGTTTCGGCGTCTGCACTGATGCGCGTTGGCGTGATCGACAAGACAACCATGCGGGTTTTTGATCAAGATTGCCTGTCATTGACTGCGGCCCTGACACCGGCGGATATCAAGTTATTGCGTGAACAAAACCATGTCAGCCAGCCGGTTTTTGCGCGCTATCTGAACACCAGCGAGTCCACAGTCGAAAAATGGGAGACCGGAGCCAAGCGTCCCAGTGGCATGGCCTTGAAGCTCTTGTCTCTGGTTCAAAAGCATGGCCTTGAGGTCTTGGCCTAGACCCCTAAAGCCCGCGCATTGAAACTCTGCAGATCGGCCCAGGCTTTTTTTTTGGCGGCGGATTGTTGCAATAGAAAGCCTGGCGTCATAGTCACTAGGGCGGGCAGGGTCAGGCCTTGGTCGCTGGCGGTCCAGTCGAACCATTGGCCGCGCAGGGCCAAGATACCGTCCTCGCGGCCCAGCATGGCGCGGGCAGACGCAGCCCCGAGCAATAACAGATATTGCGGCTGGATCAGGTCAATGGCGCGCTCCAAGAACGGCTGGCAGATTTTTTGCTCGGCAAGGCTTGGCGCGCGGCCACCGGGCGGGTGCCAAAACACCGTATGGGTCAGGATGCAGCGGTCCTTGAGGCCAGCGGCCTGCAACATGCGGTCGAGCAATTGCCCCTCGGGCCCGGGCCTTGCCTCTGTCTCATCCTCGGTGAGCGGGGCCTCGGCAATGATCATGATTTTCGACGACAGGGCCCCGCGCCACAGAACCGGCTGGTGCCCCAGATTGCGGCGCAGGCCACAGCCCTCGAAGCTGAGCAGGGCCTCGGCCAGGGCTTCGAGGCTCTGGGCCTCTGCGGCCAGGGTTTTGGCCTGTGCGAGGGCGGCGATATCATTGCTCGCGCGGCGCTGGGCCGGACTTTCGCCGCGGGCAGGCACAAGGCTTGCCACTGGGACGGCGCTAGGCCGGGCCAGATGCGCAACTTCTGCCAGACGATTGACCGGCTCATCTTCCAGACACACATCGATTCCCGCATCGGCCCAGAAGGCCAGCAGGCTTTCCATGGCGCTATGGTCAGGACCGAAGGGCGAAGTCGGGGTCAAATTTGGCTCGCAATTGGGGTGCGGGGGGATAAGATCGGCGGCATGGGCAAGAAAACGTCAAGAAACAGGGGCGCGATCAGGGATTGCTCTTGACCGCGAACGCTCCACCTTCCGATAAGTTGCTGCAAGGATCAATGGCGCGTCGCTTCTGTGGCGCAAACTATTTCGAGGGGCCCGAACATGAGCGAAGCGATCGAACGCGAAGCGATGGATTATGATGTGGTTATTGTCGGCGGTGGCCCTGCGGGCCTGTCGGCGGCGATCCGTCTGAAACAAATGGCCGCCGAGGCGGGAAGTGAAATCTCCGTCGCCCTGCTGGAAAAGGGCTCTGAGGTCGGCGCGCATATCCTGTCGGGCGCTGTGATCGATCCCAAGGCCTTGGGCGAACTGTTCCCCGACTGGAAGGCCATGGGCGCGCCGCTCGAGACGCCTGTGACCAAGGACCGGTTTTTGGTGCTGGGTCCAATGGGGGAATTGCCCCTGCCCATGTTTGCCCTGCCGCCCTTCATGCACAATCACGGCTGCTATATCGCGTCCTTGGCCAATCTAACGCGTTGGCTGGCGGCGCAGGCCGAGGAGTTGGGCGTTGAGATCTATCCGGGCTTTGCCGCGTCTGACCTGACCTTGCGCGAGGACGGCTCGGTCAAGGGCGTGATTGTTGGCGTGGTCGGCATTGGCAAGGACGGCGTCAAAAAGCCAGACTATCAGGCTGGCATGGAGCTGAACGGCAAATATGTCTTTATCGCCGAGGGTGTGCGCGGCTCGCTGGCCAAGGTCCTGATCAATAAGTTTGATCTTGCCAAGGATAAGGAGCCGCAAAAGTTTGGTCTGGGCATCAAGGAGCTGTGGCAGGTCACGCCGGATAAGCACCAGCCTGGCCTTGCTCAGCACAGCACCGGTTGGCCGCTAGACAATAATACCGGCGGCGGCAGCTTTATGTACCATTTCGGCGATAATTACGTCTCGGTCGGCTATGTGGTGCACCTGAACTATAAGAACCCGCATCTGTCGCCGTTTGACGAATTCCAGCGCTTTAAACAGCATCCAAGCGTGCGTCCGCACCTCGAAGGCGGCAAGCGCATTGCCTATGGCGCGCGGGCCATTACCGAGGGCGGCTATCAGTCCGTGCCGAAATTGACCTTCCCCGGCGGGGCCTTGATCGGCTGTTCGGCCGGGTTTGTGAATGTGCCTCGGATCAAGGGCAGCCATAATGCCATGAAGACCGGCATGCTGGCGGCTGAACAGGCCTTTGCTGCGATTATGGCGGGACGTGAAGGCGATGAACTGGTCGAATACCAAGCCGCCTATGAGGCCTCATGGGTTGCCAAGGAGCTCAAGCTGGTTCGCAATGCCAAGCCCTTGCTGTCGCGTTTTGGCACCTTCCTTGGCGGCGCGCTGGGCATGTTTGACATGTGGTGCAACACCCTGCTTGGCGGCTTTTCCTTCTTTGGCACCATGAAGCACGGCAAGCCGGACTATGCCTATACGGGTCTCGCCAAGGATTATGAGCCGATTGTCTATCCCAAGCCCGATGGCGTGATCAGTTTTGATAAGCTGTCCAGCGTCTTCATGTCGGCGACCAATCACGCAGAAGACCAGCCCGCGCATCTGACGCTAAAAGATGCCAGCGTGCCCATAGCGATCAATCTGCCCAAATATGGCGAACCGGCGCGGCTGTATTGCCCGGCGGGGGTCTATGAGGTCTTGTATGATGAGGCCGGTAATAATCCGCGCTTCCAGATCAATGCCCAAAACTGCGTGCATTGCAAAACCTGTGACATCAAGGATCCGTCGCAGAATATCAACTGGACCTGCCCAGAAGGTGGCGGTGGCCCCAATTATCCGAACATGTAAAGGTCAAGATTCGCGGTAAGATTGGACCTGACTCAAACCGGGTGCTTGATACTCAATGTAAAATGGCTAAGCCTATGCCCATGATGATGATCCCGTGTCGCAGTGTTCGTATTTCGGTGGCCTTGGCCGCCTTGTTATTGCTGAGCGCATGCGCCACGGCGAAACCTTCGCCGCCTGTAAGCGGTCTGGATACACCGAACCAGGATGCGTCTCTTTATGGGCTTGTATTGGCAGGCCAGGCCGCCGCTGTGGCTGGGCGAAATCAGGAGGCGGCGGACTATTTGGCCCAGGCCTTGGAGATCGACCCCGAAAACACCCAGGTTGCCGAGCGCGCCTTTGCCATGGCCTTGATGTCGGGTAATGTTCATCGGGCTGCCCAATTGGCCAGCGACAAGATCAAGCCAGACAGCGTGGTGCACCCGCTGTCTGTCGTGACAAGGGCCGTGGATGCCCTGGCCAGTGATCCGGCAAGCCCAGGCGGCAAGACCGCTTTGCAGCTGCTATCGAGCAATACGGTCTCTGGTCCCTATCAAAACGCCGCCTTGTTGATGCTGCCCTTGTCGGCGGCGGCGGCCGGGGATTGGAACACGGCGCTTGCCCTGCCAGCCTCGGAAGGCAACGCGGCTGTGGCCCTGTTTGCCCAGGCTAATCAGGCCCTCTTGTATGAGCGAGCAGGTCGCAAGGCGGATGCTGCCAAGCTCTATCAGGCTCTTATTGCTGCCGATCAGGGCGGTAATTATCTGACCCTTGCCTATGGTGCCTTTCTTGAGCGCCAAGGCCAGCGCCAAGAGGCAAAGGCTATTTATGATGCCGCGCTTTTGGGCGATCCGCAAAATCAGCTGGCTAAGGATGCCTTAAGCCGGTTACAGGCGCGCAAGCCTGGGCCGCCGCTGGCGACGATCCGTCAAACTGCGGCCTCGCTGATGATGGCATCTGCCATGGCCGCCTCTAATCAAAGACAGAGTCAGGCCAGCCTTGTCTTTGTTCAACTTGCCCTGAGGCTCGATCCCAAGCGCGATGAAGCCATCTTGATGGCCGGTGAGCTTTTGGGCGCGAATAGGGACCATGATAGTGCCCGCATCATGTTTGCCAGGGTATCGGAAAAATCGCCCCAATATGTGCAGGCCCGCTCCCGAATGGCCTGGAGCTTGAATCAATCCGGTGAGACGAATGCGGCCATTGCCTTGGCGCGTGAAACCGTTGCCAAAAATCCTAGCAATATTATAGCCTTATCGACGTTGGCCGATATTTTGCGCGTCAATTCGCTGTTCGAAGACTCCATAATCGTTGTCAATCAGCTCATCGCCAACAAGCCTGAACCAAGCTGGGGTGATTATTTCAGCCGCGGCGTGTCCCTCGACCGGGTTGGCCGATGGACCGAGGCCGAGAAGGACCTGAAAAAGGCCTTTGAGATGAACCCTAATGAGCCCGATGTGCTAAACTATCTGGGCTATTCCTGGATCGAGCGCGGTGAAAATCTCGAACAAGCTGTGGAACTGGTCAAGCGGGCGGTCGCAGCGAGGCCAGACTCGGGTGCCATTACCGACTCGCTAGGCTGGGGCTATTACAAGCTTGGTAATTTCCAACTCGCCGTTGAACTGCTGGAACGGGCCGCGCAGTTGGATGCCAGTGATCCTGACCTCAATAATCACCTTGGCGATGCCTATTGGCAGGTTGGTCGCAAGATTGAGGCCCAGTTTCAGTGGAACCGGGTCTTGACCCTATCGCCGAGCGACAAGCTGAAGGCCGAGGTTGAGGCCAAGTTGGTGTCGGGCCTGCCTGCGCTTAAGCCGATGCCCTTAGCACCCCAGTCTCCAGCCAAGTCTGACAAGCCAATGCTCCTGCCCAAGGGCGGCACGACCACGTGACGCTTGCGGCTTTTGCTCCGGCCAAGATCAATCTGTATCTGCATGTCGGCGCGCTAGGACCAGACGGCTATCATCCGCTGTCTAGCCTGATGGTGTTTGCCGATATTGGTGATCATGTTTCGATCGAGGCGGCCGACGCCATAAGCATTGAACTGGATGGGCCGTTTGCCCAGGCCTTGCTTGATCAGGACCTTGATACCAATCTGGTTACCAAGGCGGTCTATAAGATATTGGCGGCGGCGGGCGGCCCTATGGCACCCTTTCGCTTGCTGCTGAACAAGGTCTTGCCGGTGGGTGCCGGTATGGGCGGCGGTTCGAGCGATGCCGGGGCGACCTTGCGGCTATTGCGAGATGCCTTGTCACTCAAGATCACCGACCAGGCCCTGCAAGACATGGCCGCGAGCCTTGGGGCTGATGGGGCCGCCTGTTTGTGGGGCGAGCCGGTCTTGGCCCAAGGGCGCGGCGAGCTTATCCAGCCGGTCAGGGGCCTGCCGCCCCTAAATGCCGTTCTGGTCAATCCGGGCGTTCAGTGTAGCACGGGCGCAGTGTTTGCGGCCTATGATGCTGGCGCCACGCCAGGGGATGATTGGGCGCCGGACCTATCCAGCGCCTTTGCCAGTCTCGAAGAAACTGCGGCCTTTCTGAGCTATTGCCGCAATGATTTGGAAGGCCCCGCTATCGGTCTTTGCCCCGAAATTGCCGAGGTGCTGGCGGCGCTAAGATATGAAGCTGAGACCTTGCTGGCGCGAATGTCGGGCTCCGGTGCGACCTGTTTTGCCCTGTGTGCCAGCGATATTGAGGCCCAGGGCCTAGCCCAGAAGATTGAGTCGGCCCAGCCGCACTGGTGGGTACGCGCCTGCCGCCTTGGCGGTCCTTGGCCCCTTCGTTAGGCCGGCAAAGAAAAACGGGGGCCTCGTCCAAGGCCCCCGTTTCGCATTTTACCCTTAGTGAGGGCCTAGTGCATGGCTTCGCCGTGCAGGGCGCTATCGAGACCCTCGACCTCGCCTTCTTCGGAGACCCGCAGACCCACCGTATATTTGCAAACCATCAAGATGATGAAGGTCGCAAGGCCCGACCAGACAATGGTCGCGCCAACACCAATGGCCTGCTTCATGACGGTTGCGCCGTCACCAAGCCCGTTGATGGCCTTGTCCGCCAGCAAGCCGGTCAAAAGCGCGCCGATAATGCCGCCAATGCCATGCACGCCAAAGGCATCAAGGCTGTCGTCATACTTGAACAGCTTCTTGATCCAGACCGCACCGGCATAGCAGCCCGCGCCAGCAACCAGACCAATGATCAAGGCGCCTTGAGGGTTCACAAAGCCAGCGGCTGGCGTAATCGCAACCAGACCAGCAACCGCGCCAGAGGCCAGGCCCAGCATGCCGGGCTTCTTGCGCTCAACCCACTCGACAGCCATCCAGGCAATGGCCGCAGCGGCCGTGGCAACCTGGGTATTGAGCATGGCGGCAGCGGCAATGCCGTCAGCAGCCCATTCGGACCCGGCATTAAAGCCAAACCAGCCCACCCACAGCAAGGACGCGCCGATCATAGTATAGACCAGATTGTGCGGAGCCATGTTCTCCGTGCCATAACCCTTGCGCTTACCAAGAACCAGGGCGCAGACCAGACCTGCAATACCGGCATTGATGTGCACCACGGCACCACCGGCAAAATCCAGAACGCCAAGCTTGGACAAGAAGCCGCCGCCCCAGACCCAGTGACAGATGGGCGCATAGACAAACACCGACCAAAGCGCCGTGAACAATAGCAGGGCCGAAAACTTCAGCCGCTCGGCAAACGCGCCAGCAATCAGGGCCGGCGTGATGATGGCAAAGGTCATCTGATAGGTGATCCAGAGCATTTCTGGCAGACCCTTGGCCGCAACATAGGCCGTATCAACCCGCACACCGCCGAGGAAGAAGGATTTGAAACTGCCTATATAGGCCTGAAGGCCCGGATCATCATTGAACCCGAAGGCCAGACTATAGGTGCCCATCATCCAGATCACCGTCACCAGGGCGGTGATGGCAAAGGACTGGGCCACCGTGGCAATCACATTCTTTTTGCGCACCATGCCGCCGTAAAACAGGGCAAGGCCTGGAATGGTCATCAAAAGGACAAGTGCGGTGGAGGTCATGATCCAGGCCGCGTCGCCACTGTTCAGTTCCAGCGCAACCTGATGCGGCAAGAAGGTTGGGGCAGGGGCCGAAGCCTCCGCCGCTGTCGGTGCTGCGACCGATGCCGCGGCTGTGGCCGAGGAAGCCGCGGGGGCCATATCCTCGGCATGGGCCGTCATGGTATTCAGCCCGCCTGCGAAAAGGGCCGCGGCGAGTATTACGCCCGCCAGCTGTTTAATCGGTGTCCAAGTCATATAGAAAATCCCCTGTGTTTTATCTTAAAGCGCTGAAGAGCCGGTTTCGCCGGTACGAATACGCACCGCTTCTTCCAGCCCCAGCACGAAAATCTTGCCGTCCCCGATCTTGCCTGTGCCCGCAGCCGACTTGATGGCCTCGACCGCACCGGCCACCGCACCGTCATCAACAGCGGCCTCCAGCTTGACCTTGGGTACGAAATTGACCTGATATTCAGCCCCCCGATAAATCTCGGTCTGGCCCTTTTGACGGCCATAGCCCTTGACCTCAGAAATGGTCAGGCCTTCCACCCCCGCCTTGACGAGGGCCTCACGCACCTCGTCCAGCTTGAACGGCTTAATGATCGCAATGATGAGTTTCATTCGGTCTTTTCCCCTGCCTCTTACCAATTAAGTCTCGAACCCGTAGGCACGAGTGTCCGGGCGATTGCCGCCTTGCAAGCAACATGTCCGCGCCCATGGCTGCATGTCTTGAGCCGGACTTGAAGCGCCAGCCGGGAATTTGATCTGATTTTTGGGTTGCGCGGCGGAAATGATCATTAATTGTGCAGGCGGAGTTTGCCATGATGGAAATTTAGGCGACGAGGTTTGGGGGTGATTTCAGGACTTTTCGCCTAAAATACTGCACCGGGTCACAAATGGCCCGCTGGCCTAGCCTATGCCGGATAAAGATTCTCGCGCTTGGGTGGGATTGTGTCGGTGCAGGCGCTTGATGCGCTAAGGCGTGCGCCTTATGGTCCGCCCACTTTTTTGAAGGTTTTGTTGCCCATGAACGAGTCTGTCGCACCCGCATCTGCATCCAAGCCTGCCCAGGGTCTGTCGTTTCAGAATCTGATCCTGACCCTGCATGATTATTGGAGCCGTCAGGGCTGTGTGATCCTACAGCCTTATGACATTGAGGTGGGGGCAGGGACCCTGCATCCAGCGACCGTTTTGCGCGCGCTTGGCCCCAAGACCTGGAAGGCGGCCTATGTTCAGCCGTCGCGCAGGCCCAGTGACGGCCGCTATGGCGAAAACCCTAATCGCTTGCAGCACTATTACCAGTATCAGGTCATTCTAAAGCCCAATCCAAAAGACATGCAGGCGCTCTATCTTGGTTCGCTGGCGGCGATCGGGCTTGACCCGGCCCTGCATGATATTCGCTTTGTCGAGGATGACTGGGAGAACCCAACCGTCGGGGCCTGGGGCTTGGGCTGGGAGGTCTGGTGCGACGGTATGGAGGTTAGCCAATACACCTATTTCCAGCAGGTTGCGGGCCTTGATGTCGATCCGGTTGCCGGTGAACTGACCTATGGGCTTGAGCGTCTGGCCATGTATGTGCAGGGCGTTGACCGGATTTATGATCTTAGATTCAATGATGCCGGTGCCAGCTATGGCGACGTGTTTTTGGAAAATGAGCGCCAGTTCAGCGCCTTCAATTTTGAGGTCGCCGATGTTGCGACCCTGATGCGCCAGTTTGAGGATATGGAGGCGCAGGTCCATCACATCCTCGCCCACAAGGGCCCGCAAGGTCAGCCCCTAGCCTTGCCGGCCTATGATCATGTGCTCAAGGCCAGTAATCTGTTTAATCTGATGGATGCGCGCGGTGCGATCGCGGTGGCCGAGCGTCAAAGCTATATTGGCCGTATTCGTGACCTGTGTAAGGCCGTTGCTCTGGCGCATGTGGAGGCGGGATGACCCAGCCCCTATCGTCCCGCCCACAGATTTTGATCTAGGACACCATGCCCCAATTGCTGCTTGAACTGTTTTCTGAGGAAATCCCCGCCCGCATGCAGGCCCAGGCCGCGCGCGATCTGGAACGCATGGCGCGTGAGCGTTTGGCCGAGGCGGGCTTCCTGCCGGAGGCCTTGACGACCTTTGCCGGGCCACGGCGTCTGACCCTGGTCGCCGAGGGCCTGCCAATCGCTCAGCCTGATCGCAATGAAGAGCGCAAGGGGCCAAAAATCGGTGCGCCGCAAGCCGCCCTAGACGGGTTTTTGCGCTCGACGGGCCTGACCCAGGACCAGCTCACCGAACGGGACGGCACCTATTTTGCCATTACCGAGAAAAAGGGTCAGCCAACGTCCGAAGTGATTGCTGAAATGGTCGAGGCGATTGTGCGCAATTTCCCTTGGCCCAAATCGATGAAATGGGGCACGGGCAGCCTGCGCTGGGTACGGCCCTTGCAGCGGATACTGTGCGTGTTTGACGCCGAGATCGTGCCCTTTGCCTTTGAAGGCCTTGAGAGCGGCGACCTGACCGAGGGCCACCGCTTTATGGGCACGCGCCAGCCCTTTCGGGCGCGCAATTTTGAGGCCTATGCTGCGGGACTTGAGGCCAATTTCGTGGTGCTGGATGTGGCCG
>JBIIZD010000068.1:0-15995 GCA_044346445.1 Caulobacteraceae bacterium | reverse complement strand
ACCCCCCCCCCGGGGGGGGGGGGGCCCCCCCACGGGGGGGGGGGGGCCCTGCACCGGCGCTGCCCCCATCCCCGGCTTCGCCGGTACTTCCCCCAGGGGGGGCAAGATTTACGCTGTTCTAAATCCTCCCCCTTTGGGGGAGGGGGACCGCGAAGCGGTGGAGGGGGCTAGCACCATAGTCGGCCCCTGAGGCAAATTGACAGTCGCATGGGTCCTCGTTCAGGGTTAAGACCACGCATAAATACGCAAAGACCTAACAAGGGCATGACCATGATCGGCAGACTGAACCATATTGGCATAGCCACCCCCTCGATAGACGAGTCTGTGGCCATGTATCGCGATTTTCTGGGCGCAACCTCAGTGACCGACAAATGGGCCATGCCCGAGCAGGGCGTCTGGGTGTGTTTCGTCAATCTGCCCAATAGCCAGATCGAGCTGATCGAGCCCTATGGCGACAAGTCGCCCATCCATGCCTTTTTGGAAAAAAACCCCAAGGGCGGCCAGCATCATGTCTGTTTCGAAGTGCCCGATATCTATGCCGCGCGCGACGATATGAAGGCCAAGGGCGCAACTGTTTTGGGCGAGCCGCGCATTGGCGCGCATGGCACACCCGTGATCTTTATCCATCCCAAAAATATGGGCGGGGTTCTGGTTGAACTGATGGAAACACCGAAGGAAGCACACTAATGGGTCCGGTCACATCGATTGCCATCTATCTGGTACTGTGGTGGGTGGTCTTGTTCGCGATTCTGCCGCTGGGCGTGGTCAGTCATCGGGATGCGGGCTTGGATCCCGGCGATGGCGGCGATCCCGGCGCGCCGGTCAATCCCAATTTGAAGCGCAAATTCATCACCACCACCTGGGTATCGGCCATTGTTTGGGTGGTCCTGTTGCTGGTCTTGCATTTCAAGCTCATCCCCTTGCCCGCGACACCGTACCAATAGGCTCGTGCCTGATTGCAAGGCGGCCTGAGCCGTCAGGCCAAGGTTTTGCCTGTTTTTTAGGCCTTTACTGAAAATATTCCGGCCTCATATTAATGGCATGTTCACTGCCGAATGATAGGTTGTAAGATCAGCCATGGATCTAAGGCTGTCTTTTTTCCATTCTGACGTTCCTCCCAATGACTGACTTTAAAGGTCGCACACCTTGTGCGGCCTTTTTTTTGCCTTTGACGCCAATCAAGCTGCATATCCATCAGTGTTTCGCGCCCATGCGTTGCCAAGTGCCTGCGGGCAGGGCTATGTGAAGCACCTTTTGCAGTCCACGGATCACGCCATGCGCCTGTCGCGCTTTTTTCTACCGGTCTTGAAAGAAACCCCCGCCGAGGCGCAGATCGTGTCGCACCGGCTGATGCTGCGCGCGGGCATGATCCGGCAAGAAGCGGCGGGCATTTATAGCTGGCTGCCACTGGGTCACAGGGTGCTGAAAAAGATCGAACAGATCGTGCGCGAGGAGATGGACCGGGCCGGGGCTATTGAGCTCTTGATGCCGACCCTGCAACTGGCTGACCTATGGCGGGAGTCGGGGCGCTATGATGCTTATGGCCCTGAAATGTTGCGCATTGTCGATCGGCATGAGCGTGAGCTGTTATACGGCCCGACCAATGAGGAAATGATCACCGGTATTTTCCGCGCCTCGGTGCGCTCCTATAAGGACCTGCCCAAAAACCTCTATCACATGCAGTGGAAGTTCCGGGACGAGCAAAGACCGCGCTTTGGCGTCATGCGCGGGCGCGAATTCCTGATGAAGGATGCCTATTCCTTCGATCTGGATGAGGCCGCAGCCCGGCGCAGCTATAACCGCATGTTTGTTGCTTATCTCAATCTTTATGCCCGCATGGGGCTAAAGGTGGTGCCCATGCGGGCTGATACCGGCCCAATTGGCGGCGATCTGAGCCATGAGTTTGTGGTCTTGGCCGAAACCGGCGAGAGCGAGGTGTTTTGCCACCGCGATCTGGTCGAGATGGCGCCGCCGGGCACGGACCAGGACTGGGACAGCGATTTGCAGCATCTGGTCGATCAACGCACCGCGCTTTATGCCGCCACCGACGAAATGCACGATGCCGCCCGGTTTGCTGCCGAAGTGCCGCAAGACAAGCGCTTGTCCGCGCGCGGCATTGAGGTCGGTCACATCTTCTATTTCGGTGAAAAATACTCGGCCCCGATGAAGGCCGTCGTGACCGGTCCTGACGGGGTCGATCGGCCAGTGCATATGGGCTCCTACGGCGTTGGGGTGTCGCGCCTGCTGGGGGCAATCATCGAGGCCAGCCATGACCAGAACGGCATTATCTGGCCAGAGTCGGTTGCCCCGTTTGGCGTGGCGATCATCAATCTGCGGCCAGGTGATGAGGCCGTGGATGCGGCTTGTGCCTTGGCCTACCGCGCCTTGACCGAGGCCGGCAAGGAGCCCTTGCTTGACGATACGCCTGAGCGCGTTGGGGCCAAGTTTGCGACCATGGACCTGATTGGCATTCCCTGGCAGTTGATCATTGGCCCCAAGGGGCTGGCGTCCGGCGAGGTCGAGTTGAAAAACCGCGCTACGGGTGAGCGTCAAAGCTTGCCGCTGGAGGCGGCGCTCAAGGCGCTTTGTGCATGAGCAGAACGGCGGCGGTGAATGGCACAGCGGCTGGCCCGTTCTCGCGCTGGGAGCGGCAGGTCGCTGGCCGCTATCTGCGCACCAAGCGCCAAAATGGCGGCGTGGCTCTGATTTCAAGCATATCCTTTATCGGTATAACCCTTGCCGTTGCCGTGCTGATCATCGTCATGTCGGTCATGAACGGCTTTCGCACCGAGCTTTTGGGCCGGATTCTTGGCTTTAACGGTCATGCCTATGTCGGGGGCGCGGTCCTGTCTTCGCCTGAGCGTGACACGGTGATTGCGCGTATCCGTGCCGTGCCCGGTGTGGTCGAGGCCGCTCCCATGATCGAGGCCCAGGCCATGGTGATTGGTCAAGGTCAGATTACCGGGGCGATTGTGCGGGGCATGACGCGTGACGACCTGATGCGGGTCAAGATCATTACCGGCAATATCAAGGGCGGCTCTTTGGCCGGGTTTGGCCTTGGCGACTATGGCGGCGACGAGGTTTTGATCGGGGATCGACTGGCCGCCAGCATGGGGGTCAAGGCGGGCGATGCCATTACCCTGATCTCGCCGACCGGAGGCGCAACCGCCTTTGGTGGCACACCGCGCCGCAAGGTCTATACGGTCGGGGCCATATTCAGCATTGGCATGAGCGAATACGATCAGTCCTTCCTCTATATGCCGCTCCAGCAGGCCCAGTTGTTTTTTGGCCGTGAGGGCGCGATTGATGTGATTGAGGTCAAGCTGGCCAATCCCGACAGTCTTTCGACCCTAAAGCCGCTGCTGAATGAGGCTGCCGGCCCAGATGCACTGGTTACGGATTGGCGGGACCGTAATCAAAGCTTTTTCAATGCCTTGCAGGTTGAACGTAATGTCATGCGTTTGATCTTGATGTTGATTGTAGCCATTGCCGCCATGAATATTATCTCAGGTCTGATCATGCTGGTGAAGAATAAGGGCCGCGACATTGCCATATTGCGCACCATGGGGGCGGGGCAGGGCGCGATCTTGCGTATCTTTTTTATGGCGGGGGCCTCGATTGGGGCGGCTGGCACCTTGGCGGGCCTGATCATCGGGGTCTTGTTCTGCACCTATATCGCCCAGATACAGCAATTTGTGGAATGGATAACGGGCACAGCCGTGTTTAGCGCCGATGTCTATTTTCTGGCCCATATTCCAGCCAAGATTGACTGGCCAGAAGTGGCCAGCGTCACCTTTTGGTCGCTTCTGATGTCGGTGCTGGCAACCTTGCCCCCGGCCTGGCGCGCCTCGCGGCTGGATCCGGTGGAGGGCCTTCGCTATGAGTGAGCCGGTCCTGTCTCTCAAAGCCGTTGAGCGTAATTATCGCTCGGGCGATAAGGTCTTGGCCGTCCTGCGCGGCGTTGATCTGGACCTCTATCCGGGTGAAATGGTCGGGCTGATTGGGCCGTCGGGGTCGGGCAAGTCTTCGCTTTTACATGCGGCAGGCTTGCTTGAGCGGCCCAGCGCCGGACAGGTCGTGATCGGGGGCCGCGATTGCACCGACCTGAAAGACTCCGCCCGCACCGCCATGCGGCTGAACCAGATCGGTTTTGTCTATCAGTTCCACCATTTGCTGGCAGAGTTCAGTGCCCTAGACAATGTCGCCCTGCCGCAGATGATCGCTGCCCAGAGCCAAAAAGCCGCTCGCGCCCATGCTGAGCTCCTGCTCAGCCGTCTTGGCCTGTCCGAGCGCCTTGACCACCAGCCCGCGCAACTCTCCGGCGGTGAGCAACAGCGCGTCGCCATTGCCCGCGCCCTCGCTAATCGTCCGCGCATCCTATTGGCTGACGAGCCCACCGGCAATCTTGACCCCACCACCAGCGCCCAGGTGTTTTCTGGCCTCTTGTCCCTGGTCAAGGATACCGGCGTCGCCGCCCTGATCGCCACCCATAATATGGAACTCGCCAAGCATATGGACCGAGTGCTTATGCTGAGAGACGGGGTCTTGGTGCAGGGCTAGGGGGTTGACGCGATTTGGTTCGTGATTTTCCACCTAAAAATTTTTCTAGAGGCCACTTGCAATGAGAACAAACCAAGAATATAGAACATAGGCAGAACAAATTTAGGAGTTTGACCTATGACGCGTTTGGTTCACGATCTTCTTGCCTTGGTATCTCTGACCGGTTTTGTCTGGATGGTGGGTATAGTGGCCTATGCGGTGACGTGAGTCGCCCAAACTCTTGGGAGACAGGTCTATGGCGGGTTTGGATGGGGCAGGTTCGGCCATTGGATCAGGGGCCTTTGTTCATCTTAGAATCCGCTCGGCCTATTCCTTGCTGGAAGGGGCCATCAAGGCCGATGCCATAGGGGCTCTGGCAGCGGCGGCCAGAATGCCAGCGGCGGCCCTGACCGACCGAACCAATATGTTCGGGGCCTTGGAATATTCGGTTGCCACGAAAGAGGCCGGGGTTCAGCCGATTATGGGCTGCGCGCTGCCGGTTTTTGGTCTTGGCGAAGGCCCGCCGGAGCGCTGGGCGCGCACACCGACTATTGTCCTTTTGGCGCAAAATGAGCGCGGCTATCTGAATCTCTGCGCCCTGTCCTCCATGGCCTATCTGGACAGTGCAGGCCAGAGCGAGCCGGGGGTGTCCTGGGACAAGGTGCTCGCTCACAGTGAGGGTCTGATCCTCTTATCGGGCGGTCCTGATGGTCCGGTTGATCCCTTGTTTGCCTCTGGCCGCAGGGGCGAGGCTGAGGCGGCGCTTGAGGCTATGCATACCGGCTTTGGCGACCGGTTCTATATTGAACTGCAGCGACATGGCACGGCGCGTGAGGCAGCGGCTGAACCGCATCTGGTCGCCTATGCCTATGCACAGGATGTGCCTCTGGTCGCGACCAATGACGTCTATTTTGAAAAGCGCGGCCTCTATGGTGCCCATGACGCCTTGATGTGTATTGCTGACGGCGCGTTTGTTGGTCAGGAGGAGCGTCGGCGGGTCACGCCTGAGCACTGTTTCAAATCGGCCGCAGACATGCGCGCCCTGTTTGCCGACCTGCCTGAGGCCTGTGACAATACAATTGATATCGCGCGGCGGTGCGCATTCACGGCCCAAAAGCGTGACCCCATCCTGCCGAGTTTCCCGACCGTTGGTGGGCGGTCTGAGCCTGATGAAATGGGCCATCAGGCACGCGAAGGCCTGAAGGTGCGGTTGGCGGCCCATCCTTTGGCCGCGCCCGAGCAGGACTATTGGGACCGACTTGAGCGCGAGATTAGCGTCATCTCCAATATGGGTTTCCCCGGCTATTTCCTGATCGTGTCGGACTTTATCAAATGGGCCAAGGCGCACGGCATACCGGTTGGGCCGGGGCGGGGTTCAGGGGCTGGCTCCTTGGTGGCCTATGCCCTGACCATTACCGATCTGGACCCCCTGCGGTTTGGACTTCTGTTTGAGCGGTTCTTGAACCCTGAACGGGTCTCCATGCCCGACTTCGATATCGATTTTTGCCAGGATCGCCGCGAAGAGGTGATTGGCTATGTGCAGGACAAGTATGGGGTCGGGCGGGTCGCCCAGATCATCACCTTCGGCACGCTTCAGGCCCGGGCGGTATTGCGCGATGTCGGCCGGGTGATGCAATTGCCGCTGGGACTTGTGGACCGCCTGGCCAAGATGATTCCAAACAATCCAGCCAGTCCCACAACGCTTGCCCAGGCCATCGAGATCGAGCCGCGATTAAAGCAGGCCAAGAAGGATGATGAAAGCGTCGCGCGCCTGCTCGAAACCGCCTTGCAGCTTGAGGGCCTGTTTCGCAATGCCTCGACCCATGCCGCCGGGATTGTTATTGGCGACCGGCCGCTGGTTGAGCTGACGCCGCTTTATCAAGATCCGCGTTCGGACCTGCCGGCCACCCAGTTCAACATGAAGTGGGTCGAGAGCGCGGGCCTGGTCAAGTTCGACTTTTTGGGCCTGAAAACCCTGACCGTGCTGGACCGGGCGGTCAAGCATATGCGCAAGCGCGGCGCGGGGATCGATCTGACCACCCTGCCGCTCGATGACGCAGCCGCGTATGAGCTTATGGCATCGGGCCAGACGATTGGTGTGTTCCAGCTGGAAAGTCAGGGCATGCGCGACACACTGCGCAAGATGCGGCCCAGTGCGATTGAGGACATCACCGCCCTGATCTCGCTCTATCGGCCAGGGCCGATGGATAATATCGACACCTATCTGGATTGTAAATTTGGCCGCAAGGCCACGGACATGCTGCATCCAAGCCTGGAGCCGATCCTAAGAGAGACCCATGGCGTTATTGTTTATCAAGAACAGGTGATGCAGATCGCCCAGGTTCTGGCTGGCTATTCGCTCGGCGAAGCGGACCTGCTGCGCAGGGCCATGGGCAAGAAGAAGAAGGAGGAGATGGACCAGCAAAAGGCCCGTTTCGTCTCCGGTGCGGTTGGCAAGGGTGTGGACGAGGCCCAGGCCGACAGCATATTCGAGTTGGTCGCCAAGTTCGCCGGTTATGGCTTCAACAAGAGCCATGCTGCGGCCTATGCCATTATTGCCTATCAAACCGGCTGGCTAAAGGCCAATGCGCCGGTCGAATTCCTAGCCGCCTCCATGAGCCTTGACCTTTCCAATACCGATAAGTTGGCGGTGTTTTATCAAGACGCCAAGCGCTTGGGCGTCAAGGTCTGCCCGCCGGATGTCAATCGCTCAGGCTCTGACTTTGAAGTCGAAAACGGTGAGGTGCTTTATGCCTTAGGGGCGGTGCGCAATGTCGGCGAGGCGGCCATGAAGAACCTGGTCGCTGTGCGCGATGAGGGCGGGCCGTTCCGCGATCTGTTCGATTTTGTGGAGCGGGTGGATCCGCGTCAGGTCAATAAGCGCGCGATCGAGAATCTGGCCCGGGCCGGTGCGTTTGATCGCTTGCATCCCAACCGCGCCCAGATCGTCGCCAATTGCGATGTGCTTATGGCCTATGGCCAGAGTGTGGCCGCTGAGCGGGCCTCGTCCCAGTCCAGCCTGTTTGCGACCGATAGCGATGCGGCCCGGCCACGACTGTCCCGGGTGGAACCCTGGAGTGGGCCAGACCAGCTGGATGAGGAATTATCCGCCGTTGGCTTTTATCTGAGCGGTCATCCGCTTGAGGACATGGTCACGGTTCTGCGCCGTCGGCGGGTCACGCTCCTGGCCGATGCCATAGCCGAGGCCGAGCAGGGGGTTGAGGCCTTTCGCATGGCCGGGGTGGTGCGGCGACGCCAAGAGCGCGCCTCGCAAAGCGGCGATAAGTTTGCCTTTGTCTCCCTGTCCGATCCGACGGGGGAGTATGAGGTGCTGTTCCCGCCCGAAGCCTTGCGCCGCTGCCGCGACGTGCTGGAACCTGGCCGGTCGGTCATGATCAAGGTGCGAGCCAAGGGCAAGGATGGCGAGGTGCGGTTTTTTGGCGATGACGCTGAGCCGATTGATAAGGCGATGGAAAGTATCGTCACCAATCTGCGCCTGCATGTCTCGCCACGGTCTGCCGAGATAGAGGTATTGAAGCGCAGGCTTGAGGGCGCCGCCAATCCTAGGGGCGGTGAGGTTAGCCTGGTTGCAGCGCTGGACGGGGGGCGGGAGGTTGAGGTACGGCTACCGGGCCGATTTATGCTCGATGCTGCCTTGCGCGGTGCGTTAAAGACCGCGCCGGGTGTGGCCTTTGTCGAAGATGTCTAGTTTAGCGGTGCAGCCTAGCCAAAAGCCTTGCAATGAAACGCACTTGGCTCTAGGGACACATCCATCACACACGCAGACGTTCGGCGGTGCTCGGGTCAATCCCCGTTTACTTCCGTTCCGGGTTCCTGGTGACAGGGACATTGTCTGCGGAGGCGCACCGGAAAAAGGAAAAATTTGATGGCGCTACCAGAATTCACCATGCGGCAGCTCTTAGAAGCGGGCGCACACTTTGGTCACCAGACCCATCGCTGGAATCCGAAGATGGACCGCTATATCTTCGGATCGCGGAGCAATATTCACATTATCGACCTGTCGCAGAGCATTCCTCTGCTGCATCAGGCCCTGGTCAAGGTGCGTGAAGTCGCCGCGAGCGGTGGACGGGTTTTGTTCGTTGGCACCAAGCGTCAGGCTTCTGATCCGGTTGCGACGGCGGCCAAGCGCTGCGCCCAGTATTACGTCAATCACCGCTGGCTCGGTGGCACCCTGACCAATTGGCGCACGATTTCCGGCTCGATCGCTCGGTTGCGTGAACTGGAAGGCGTGCTGGACGGCGCGGAATCTGGCCGCACCAAGAAGGAATTGTTGCAACTGACCCGCGAACGCGAAAAGCTGGAACTGTCGCTGGGCGGTATCAAGGACATGGGCGGCATACCCGACATCATGTTCGTGATCGATACCAATAAGGAGGCGATTGCCATTCTCGAAGCGCGCAAGCTGAATATTCCAGTGATCGCGATCCTGGATACAAATTGCGATCCTGATGGCATCACCTATCCCATTCCGGGCAATGACGATGCGGCGCGGGCCTTGCAATTCTATTGCGACCTGATTGCCGACTCGGTGCTGGACGGTCTTGCGGCGGGTCAAGCGGCCTCGGGCGTTGATCTGGGCGCTGCGATTGCACCCATTGAGCCAACCTTGCAGCGGGAACTGACCCCCGAAATGCCAGAGGCCGAAGCTGTTGTTGAAGCCGCCGCCGAGGTGGTTGCGGACTGATTGTAACGGGTGGTTTGCTTGGGTCTTGCACCCTTGCAGACCACCGTGTTTTTGAAACCCCCTGTGCCGGCCGTTTTGCGGCCGGTCTTGTTTTGTGAGTGGAGGATAGCCCATGGCGGAGATTACAGCCGCGCTGGTGAAGGACCTGCGTGAAAAGTCCGGCGCTGGCATGATGGACTGCAAGAAGGCCCTCGTTGAGAACGATGGCGATGTGGAATTGGCGATTGATTGGTTACGCACCAAGGGCCTGTCCAAGGCCGCCAAAAAGGCCGACCGAATTGCCGCCGAAGGTCTGGTGGCTGTTGCCGTGTCCGGCAATAGCGGCGCCATGATCGAGTTGAATGCCGAAACCGATTTCGTGGCCCGCAATGTCCTGTTCCAGGGCGCGGCCAAGGCGGTTGCGGCAACGGCCTTGCAGGTCGGCACCGATGTTGAGGCCCTGAATGCGGCCAAGACGGCCGAGGGCGAAATCATTGCCGATATGCTCGGCAATCTGATCGCAACCATTGGCGAGAATATGGTCCTGCGCCGTGCCGCCCGGTTTGAAGTCAGCCAAGGGGCGGTTGCCTCCTATGTCCATAATGCCACCGCGCCGGATCTTGGTCGTATTGGCGTTCTGGTCGCGGTTGAAGGCGCGGGCGACGAGGCTGTCTTGCGTGAGCTTGGTCGCAAGATTGCCATGCATGTGGCGGCGACACAGCCCCTGTCCTTGTCCACGGACGATCTGGACCCGGAAGCGGTTGAGCGCGAGCGGGCCATATTCACCGAACAAGCGCTGGAATCTGGCAAGCCTGCCGGGGTGGTCGAGAAGATGGTTGAGGGCCGGATTCGCAAGTTCTTTGAAGAAGTCGTGCTGCTCAAGCAGGCCTTCGTCATGAACCCGGACCTGACCGTCGAGCAACTGGTTGCAGAAACAGCCAAGACCTTGGGTTCGCCTGTGACCATTAAGGGCTTTGCCCGCTTGGCGCTCGGTGAAGGCATTGAGAAAAAGACCGAGGATTTTGCGGCGGAAGTCGCGGCGGTTTCTGGCCAATCCTAAGTCTTTCGGTCCAGACTGTTTCAAGGGCGTGACGCGTTCGACGCGGGTCACGCCCTTGGTTTATGCTGCATAGGTGATTCTCTATCATCCGCTCCTGAAAGAGGTATTTGCCATGACCGTGAGCCCAGACAATACGCGCTTCAAAAAGGTCCTGCTCAAGGTCTCTGGCGAGGTTTTGATGGGGGATGCGGCCTATGGCATTGATATGGCCACGGTCGATGGGGTCGCCCGCGATATTGCCGAGATCGTGGGCCAAGGGGTGCAGTTGTGTCTGGTGATTGGCGGCGGCAATATATTTCGTGGCCTATCGACCGCCGCCAAGGGCATGGAGCGGGCCAGCGCCGATTATATGGGCATGCTTGCCACGGTCATGAACGCTCTGGCCATGCAAAACGCGCTTGAGAAACTTGGCATAGATACCCGCGTCCAGTCCGCCATTCCGATGGACACGGTTTGCGAGCCCTATATCCGCAGGCGCGCCGTGCGGCATTTGGAAAAGGGCCGGGTCGTTATTTTTGCAGCCGGTACAGGCAATCCCTTCTTTACGACAGATACGGCAGCAGCCTTGCGCGCGGCGGAAATGGGCTGCGACGCTCTATTCAAGGGCACCAGTGTTGATGGTGTCTATACGGCCGATCCGAAAAAAGACCCCAATGCGGTTCGCTATGACCAACTCAGCTATCTGGACGTACTGGCACAGGATTTGAAGGTCATGGACGCCTCCGCCATTGCCCTAATGCGGGATAATGCTATTCCCATTGTGGTGTTTTCCATTCGCGAACAGGGTGCATTCCTGAACGTGCTTAAAGGCCAAGGGCTGCATACGGTTATTGCCTGATCGGCCGATGCGCGACTTAACGAACAAGACTGGACAGTGTTATGGCTCCTCCTGAAAAACCGGTTCTAGCAAATTACCGCGACCGCATGGACAAGTCCTTTTTGGCCTTGAAAGAAGAATTTGCCAGCCTGCGCACAGGCCGGGCCTCGGCGGGCCTTTTGGATCAGGTGATGGTCCAGGCCTATGGTGCGACTGTGCCGATCAGCCAGGTGGGGGCCGTCAGCGTGCCCGAGCCGCGCTCGATTACGGTCAGCGTCTGGGACAAGGCCCTTGTGGTCTCGGTCGAAAAGGCAATTCGCGCCGCCGGTCTGGGTTTTAACCCCGTGGTTGACGGCACCAGCCTGCGCATTCCCGTCCCCGCCCTGACCGAAGATCGTCGCCGTGATTTGGCCAAGTTGGCGGGCAAATATGCCGAGCAACAGCGCATTGCGATTCGCAACGTCCGTCGCGAGGCTATGGATGATCTGAAAAAAGCCGAAAAAGCCTCGGTCATTACCGAAGATGATCTAAAAAAGATGGGCGAAGAGGTGCAGACCTTCACGGACCAGACCATCAAGCGGGTCGATGAGGCCCTAAGGACTAAAGAACAAGAGATCATGCAGGTCTAGGACGCAGAGCCTGCAAGGCCCGGTTTAAGGTATTTGGATGCCGAAAGGTGGCAATAAGAGCGTAGTTGCAGAGCGAGGCCCGGATGCAACTGGGTCTAGCCTGCATGTGGCCATTATCATGGATGGCAATGGGCGCTGGGCCAAGGCCAGGGGATTGCCGCGCACGCTTGGTCACAGCGCGGGCGTAAAGGCCTTGAAGGCCACAGTGGCAGCGGCGGCAGAGCTTGGCATTGGATGCCTGACCGTGTTTGGGTTTTCGACTGAAAACTGGCGCCGCCCAGCGCAGGAGGTCAATGACCTGATGGGCCTGCTCAAATCCTTTGTCGATAGCGATCTGGACCGTTTGCACCAGGAAGGCGTTCGGGTTCGGGTCTTGGGTCGGCGCGAAGGTCTTGGCGCAGATGTCTTGGCAACCATTGCGCGGGCTGAATCCCTGACCCAGAACAATGACCGCTTTTTGTTACAGGTTGCCTTTAACTATGGCGGGCGGGCGGACATTACCGATGCCGCGCGCCATTTCGCGCATGAGGTTGCCGAGGGCCGGCTTTGTCCGGAAGACTTAACGGAAGCAAGATTTGCACTCTATTTGTCCACCGCGCTTGGACCCGATCCGGACCTGATCATTCGAACCAGTGGGGAACAGCGGATATCCAATTTCCTGCTTTGGGAATCTGCCTATGCCGAGTTGGTGTTCCAAGATGTCTTATGGCCCGACTATGGGCCAGAGCCATTAAAGGCCGCATTGGCGGAGTTTAAAACCCGGCAACGCCGTTTTGGGGGAGCTGAGTTGGATGACGTCCTTGCCATCAGTTAAAGGCTTTGACTGGGCCAATCTTGGACTAAGGGTGGTTTCGGCCACAGTGCTAATTCCAGTCGTGGTGTTGGCGATCTGGACTGGCGGCTGGCTGTTTTTGCTTATGATTGCCGTGGCGGTTGCCTTGCTGGCCAATGAGTGGGGCTTGATGGTTGCCAAAAAGGCATCGGCGCGCATCGGGGCCATGGTCGCCATTGTCGTGCTGGTTAGCGCATTTTTGGGCCATTGGCGGCATTTCGACTATGCGATCTGGACGCTTTTACTTGGCAGCGTGTTGGCCGGACTGGTTGGCTGGTGGCTGGACAAAAAGCCCCTAAGCGCCGCTTACGGCGTGTTTTATATCGGGCTTCCAGTCTTGGCGATCACGTGGTTGCGAACCACAGACCAGGGGCTGACCTGGACGGTGGCATTGTTCGCTGTGACCTGGTCGGCCGATATTGTCGCCTATGCGGTGGGCAATACGCTAAAGGGCCCCAAGCTCTGGCCGCGGTTTTCGCCCAACAAGACCTGGTCTGGCTTTATTGGCGGGCTGGCCGGGGCGGTGCTGGCGGCGATGGCGGTGGCGGTCTTGTCGCATCTGAAAATCTCGATCATGGCTGCGGCTGCGGTGGGCCTATTGGGCGGGCTTGCGACCATGGCTGGCGACCTATGGGAGTCTGTCCTCAAGCGGCGGTTTGGAGTCAAGGATAGCGGCTCGCTGATCCCTGGACATGGCGGCTTGCTTGACCGGGTCGATGGGCTGATGTTTGCCGCTATTGTGGTGGCGGTTGCGCGGCTTGTTGCGTTTACGGGATTTCCGTTTTGACATTAAGACGCAAGGTTTCCATCCTCGGCTCGACAGGCTCTATCGGCGTCTCCACACTTGACCTGTTGGCGCAGGCCAAGGCCCAGGGGTCCGCTGATGTCCAGATCATTGCCCTGACCGCAGGCAAGAATGTCGAGGCCTTGATCGCTCAAGCCCTGGCCTGGCGACCGGTCATGGCTGTTATCGAGGACGAGGCCGGGTTTGAGGCGCTAAGATCTGCGCTTGCTGGAACCGGAATAGCGGTTGGGTGTGGTGCGGGCGCTGTGCTTGAGGCGGCAGGCATGGAGGCCGAATGGGTCATGTCGGCGATTGTCGGGGTCGCTGGATTGCCGCCAACCGTAGCTGCCGTCAAGGCAGGCGCGACGGTCGGTCTGGCGAATAAGGAAAGCATAGTCTGTGCTGGCCTGGCCTTGATCCAGATGGCCAAGCAATACGGCAGCACAATCATACCGGTTGATTCCGAGCATTCTGCGATTTTTCAAGTTTTGCAAAATAATCCGACAAATCGTGTCTCCCGCCTCATTCTTACCGCATCTGGCGGGCCATTTCGCACCTGGACGCGTGAGGCCATGGCTGAGGTAACGCCAGGGCAGGCCGTAGCGCATCCGAAATGGTCCATGGGTGCCAAGATTTCGGTCGATTCAGCAACCATGATGAATAAGGGGCTGGAAATGATTGAGGCATCTTATCTGTTCGCCATGCCGCAGAACAAGATTGATGTCCTTGTGCATCCAGAGTCTGTCATTCACAGCCTTGTCGAATATCAGGATGGTTCAACTCTGGCCCAGCTTGGCCCGCCGGATATGCGCAGTCCAATCTCTGTCGCCTTGGCCTGGCCAGACCGTTTGCCGTGGCCTGCCGCGCCGCTGAATCTGGTAGAGATCGGGCGGCTCAATTTCGAAGCGCCAGACCTGGACCGGTTCCCATCCATCAGCCTTGCGCGCGAGGCCTTGATGCGCGGCGGCGGCGCGCCGGCTGCGATGAATGCGGCCAATGAGGTGGCGGTGGCCGCATTTCTTGACGGGCACCTTGGCTTTCTCGATATTGCCGCCGTAACGGAAGAAACCCTTGATCAGATGAATGGGGCAGGGGACTTGGGCGGCGATCCTGATATAGACATGCAGACGGCTATTTTGACAGATGCCAGCGCCCGGCGAGTCGCCGCGCGCATTGTGTCTCAAAGATCAAACTAGCGCACGGATAGGAGCGACCAGACCATGCTTGCCTTTGTGCATACGGCAGTGACCTATATTGTCCCGTTCCTGCTGGTTCTAACCCTGGTGGTGACCATTCACGAGCTGGGTCACTTTTGGGTGGCCAAGGCCTGTGGTGTTGCGGTGGATCGGTTTTCGATCGGCTTTGGCAAGGCGATCGTGTCTTGGCGAGATCGCTCTGGCGTGGAGTGGCGGATCGGTTGGCTGCCGCTTGGCGGCTATGTCAAGTTCAGCGGCGATGATAATGCGGCCAGTGTGCCCGATCAGGATGATCTGAACGATCTGCGCAAACAGATTGTCGCGCAAGAAGGCTCAAGCGCTGTACAAAAGTATTTTCATTTCAAACCCTTGTGGCAGCGAGCCCTAGTGGTTGTTGCCGGACCCATGGCCAATTTCCTGCTGGCGATTGTGCTGTTTGCCGTGCTGCTTGGCGCGGTGGGTGAGCGGGTTTCACCGGCGCGGGTGGATGTGATCCAGCCAGGTCAAGCCGCAGCCCTTGCTGGGTTCCAGGTTGGTGATCAGATCAAGGTCGCAGATGGCCGCAGAATCCGCAGTTTTGGCGACCTGCAACAGATCATTATGCTCCGGGCCGGTGTGCCGATAAAGTTCGTGGTCGACCGGGGTGGTTCGCAAGTGGTTCTGACCGCAACCCCAACCCGGCGCGACATGGTTGATCCCATGGGCACCAAGCATTCGGTTGGCGTGCTGGGCTTTGCCTATGTTCAAAAGCCCAGCGACCAGACCTGGACCCGCTATGGTCCGGTCGAGGCCATTGTGCTGGGTGCAGAGCGAACCTGGTCGGTGCTGGATACGACTGTGTTTTATCTTGGCCGGGTGATTACTGGCAAGGAATCAGCGGCGCAACTGGGCGGGCCTATCGGCATTGCCAGGGCTTCGGGTGCGGTGGCTCAGGCCGGTGCGCAGGGCGCGCCTGATTTTGGCATGCAGATTTTAGGCAGTCTTGTTGCGCTAATGGGCCTTGCCGCCGTGCTGTCGGTTGGCATCGGCTTTATGAATCTGCTACCAGTACCGGTACTGGATGGGGGACACCTGTTGTTTTACGCTTACGAGGCGATTGCCCGGCATCCCTTGAATGCGCGGGTTCAGGCGATTGGATACCGGATCGGTTTGGCCTTGCTGCTGAGCCTGATGGTGTTTGCGACCTGGAATGACCTGCAACAGCTCCGATTATTTCACTTTTTGGGCGGACTATTTTCATGATTGATCGCCCCACGCCGATGGCTGACCCAATGCAAAAAACCACGATCCGATCCAATCGCATGCATCGCGGCTTGCTGCCGGGCCTTGCCCTGTTGCTCGCCGGAACCGCCCTATCGAGCGGTGCAATGGCCCAGCCCGCACAGCCGCCGCGCGCCGATCCAGCCCCAACCGCGCGCGCCGACAGCGTGGTGGTCCAGCGGATCACGATCAAG
>JBIIZD010000144.1:0-4190 GCA_044346445.1 Caulobacteraceae bacterium | reverse complement strand
AAACAAAGACTCCGGGCTGCGCAACCAAGCCCGAAAATACAATTGACGCGGGGTGGAGCAGCCCGGTAGCTCGTCAGGCTCATAACCTGAAGGTCACAGGTTCAAATCCTGTCCCCGCACCCAACATCCTTCAAACGCACAAGCCTTCACAAAACACCCCGCCGCAAGCGCAAGCTCGGCGGGGTTTTGCGTTGGGGGACGTGCGGTTAAAGGCGGTTATCGCGCCACACCCTATTCGGCGGCGACCAGGGTCGGAATGCCGGACACGTCGACGGCGCGCAAAGCGTGCCATGCGTCATGGGCGCCTTGCATCCTGATCCAGAACAAGGGCGCGTTGCCGAACAATTTGGCGAGGCGCACAGCGACCTCGGGGCTGACCGGTTTGCGCGCGGCTAGGATGTCGTGAAGATGCTGGCGCGAAATGCCAAGCATGCGGGCAATCTCGGTCTTGGGCTTGCCGGTTGCGGGGATGACATCCTCACGCAGCAACTCGCCCGGATGCGTCGGGCAATGGTCGGGATTGCGGCTCATGATCGCCTCCTAGTGATATTGCTCGAAGTCCAGGACATAGGCATCGCCGTCCCTGAATTCGAAGGTGATGCACCACGGACCATTGACATGAACCGTGTAGCGGGTCGGGTTGTGGCCCCTTAGGGCGGTGAAAGATAAAGTCGGGAGTGTGCAAGTCCTAGAGCGCTAAAGTGTCATAAATGTGATTTGTGATTCGCATTTATACATCGGGTAGATAAGCTCTACGTTGTTGCCGTAATCATTTTAGGCGTATGCTGTACCGGGAATCTGACAGCAGCTTAGCCTAGGAAGTCGCCGTGGACGCTAATTTTATCGACCTCGACATAATCGCGACAAGAATTTTGAACCCTCAATCGAGAGTATATTTTTTAGATGCAGTGAAAGCCTACAAAATAGGTGCTCTTCGCGCGTCAATTGCGTCGATCTGGGTCTCTATCGTCTATGACCTCATCGCTAAATATCGGGAGCTGACAGTTAGTGACGATCCAGCCGCTCGGACATTTATCGATCTTTGGGACAACGCTACAGCGCACAATGATATTAGGAAGCTTCTTGAGCTTGAGAGAGGCATTATAGAAGATGCAACCTCCAAGACCCAGATCATTGATCCTCTATCCAAAAAGCACTTAGATCGCATTCGTGAAGACAGACACCTCTGCGCGCACCCAGCGTTTTCGTCAGACGCCGAGCTTTTTGAGCCATCGCCCGAGCTAGTACGGCTCCATCTAGTGAGCGCAGTCGATCTGGTTCTTTCGCGCAAACCGCTACAGGGCAAAGCGATTATCGAAACCTATTCCATCGACGTACGATCAGCTGGTTTCCCGTCAGACAATGCAAAAATCCTCGACTATGTTGAGCGACGCTATCTCGAACGTGTTCGAGCTCCTAACATTCGTGGTTTCGGCGCAGTGTTAGCCAAATCTCTCCTAAAGGGTGTGCCTGTGGAATGGGAGCACCAACAGAATAAGGTTATATCTTCGCTTGTTGCAGTGCGCGAACGCGCGGTCGAAGCGTGGCCAGATGTTTCTTCCGCAATTGTCAGGCTCATCGACACCTTGGAGCCGAATCACAGACTGCGTGCGATCACGTTCATTGCTGCCTTCCCAGATTTCTGGCCGCTTTTGCAGGAGCCGACTCGGATGGCGCTGCAAGCGACTGTCGACAACGCCGATCCTGCTGCTCTAAGCGACTTTCGGATCCTGAAAGCCGGAACCGTACTTGACATGCGGCATTCAGTCGTCCGCCTAATAGACAAACTAAATGAAAAACAGTTAGCAGGCGCAATATCGGCTCTGCCACTCAGTGATCTTTGGCCGCGGGCGATTAAATTGTATCGAGAGTCAGGGAGCTATCGGGGCTCAGAGGCGAATTTCCGCAACTTTATATTGCCATTCGCGGGTCACATCAAAAATCAATGGCTCGATCAGCTTCTTGATGCCGTTATCGCAAACGGGCAAAACTCTGATGCCGCCCTGACAGAGACGTTTTTGATTGAATTGTTGTCAAAGACGGAGGTGGATTGCTGGCCGTCATTAGACGCTCGCAATCGCTTTTGTCTGCATTTTCGCCGAAAACACTGGGACGCCGAACCTAACAATCTGCTCACCCTACTTCAGTCAGACGGCTGGGTCTTACCGCCGAGTGAGCCTGAGCCGGAGGATTAGGTGCCGATCCCCTAAACCTCCGCACAAACCTGCGCCAGCCATGCCCGCACCGGCGCTTCCACCAGCGGCCCGACCACGTCCAGCACGCGGGCGTGATAGGCGTTGAGCTGGGTGATTTCCTCTGGCGACAGCAGGGCCTTGACGATGAGGCGGCGGTCGATTGGGGCTAGGGTCAGTTGTTCAAAGCCGAGCATGGGCCGCTCGCCGCCGGGTATGGCGGCGGCGGGGGTGACGACCTGGAGGTTTTCGATGCGGATGCCGTATTCGCCGTCCTTGTAAAAGCCCGGCTCGTTCGAGACGATCATGCCCGGCTGCAGGGCGACGCTATTGGGCATTTTGGAGATGCGGTGCGGGCCTTCATGGACGCCCAGATAGCTGCCCACCCCGTGGCCGGTGCCGTGGTCATAATCCAGCCCCGCCATCCAGAGCGGCAGGCGCGCCAAGGCATCGAGGGCTGAGCCCGTGGTGCCGACGGGAAAGCGCACGCGGCCAAGCGCCAAGTGGCCCTTGAGCACCAAGGTAAAGCGCTCAGCCATCTCTTGGCTTGGCTCGCCAATCGCCACGGTGCGGGTGACATCGGTCGTGCCGTCCAGATATTGCCCGCCAGAATCGACCAATAGGAGCGAGCCCAGCCTGGAACGCTGATTAAGCCGCGCCGAGGGGTGGTAATGGCAGATGGCGCCATTGGACCCGGCCCCGGCGATGGTGTCAAAGGACAGGTCCTTGAGCATGCCAGTGGCTTCACGCAGGGATTCCAGCTTGGTTACGGCCTCTAGCTCATCAGGCGGCGAGACCTGGCCGTCCGTGGCCAGCCAATAGAGAAACCGGGTCAGGGCCGCGCCGTCGCGGGCATGGGCCTTGCGGCTGCCCTCAATCTCAATGGGGTTTTTGCAGGCACGGGGCAGGGCGCAAGGGTCCATGGCGCGGATAAGCTTTGCGCCTGCGGCCTCCAGCCGGTCAAAATACCAGGCCGAAGACTGGGCCGGATCGATCAGGACGGTCTGGCCGCCCAGGGCATCCAGGGCGGCGGGCAGGGCCTCTGGCGGTTGCAGGGCGACCTGATTGCCAAGCCAGGCGGGCAGGTCGGCGGTGATCTTGGCGGGGTCGAGAAACAGTTGCGCGCTGCCGTCCTTGTTCAATATGGCCTGGGCCAGCGGCAGGGGCGAGCGGATCACATCGCCGCCGCGAATATTGAACAGCCAAGCCATGGTGGCGGGCGCGGTCAGGACGGCCGCCTGGGCCTCACCGAGCGCTGCGCCAATGCGGGCGCGCTTGGCCTCAGAGCTTTCGCCGGCATAGGCGACGGGGTGGGCAACGACCGGGGCGCAAGGCTGGGCCGGGCGATCTTGCCAGGCCTGATCAAGCGGATTGGCGCTGACGGGCCTTAGGGTCGCACCTGCGGCCTTGGCGGCGGCGGCTAGGCGCTCCAGCGTCTCTGGGCTGTGAAGGCGCGGGTCATAGCCGATGACTTGGCCAGCCTTGGCCTTTTCGCTTAGGTATGCGGCTACGCCATTGTCTTCGAGGTTGCGGATTTCCAGCACGGCGCTATCGACCTGGTCGCGCACCTGGATGGTATAGCGACCATCGACAAATATGGCGGCCTTGTCGCTAAATACCACAGCGGCTCCGGCCGAGCCGGTAAAGCCGGTGGCCCAGGCCAGGCGGTCATTGGCGTCGGGCAGGTATTCGTTCTGATGCTCGTCCTCATGCGGGACCAAAAGGCCATCAAGGCCTTGCGCGGCCATGGCCTGCCGGATCAGGGGCAGGTGCTTTGGACCAAAGGAGCGATCGGTGGATTCGGTGAAGGACTGGCGCATGGTGGGAATTTAGGGGGTTTGGGCGGGGTGCGCAACTGGTGGCCCCATGGCGGTCCGGATTGCAATGCCGCAAATCTTCCCCCTCTGGGGGAAGTACCGGCAAAGTCGGGGAAGGGGGCTGGCGCCGGAGTCGGCCCCCTCCACCGCTTCGCGGTCCCCCTCCCCCTGAGGGGAAGGA
>JBIIZD010000067.1:0-16122 GCA_044346445.1 Caulobacteraceae bacterium | reverse complement strand
CATCTTGTCGAGACCGGCCCTCCGCCCTCGCCGCGTCCAGGCCCTCGACCTGAACCTCTACAATAAACACCGGCGCGTGAGCAGGGCCGGTACGATGGACAACACTATACACCGGAATTGGCTTTTTGGCGGCAGCCGCCCATTCTTGTAAAAACGATTTTGGATTGCTCAAGGCCACCTGCCCCATGGCCGTCTGGCCCAGAGCCGCAATCTGGTCGGCCCAGAACCGGTCAAACACGGCGCTTGTCGCTTCCAGTCCGCCATCCAGATAGACCGCCGCTAGCACAGCCTCGCAGGCATCGGCCAAAATGGTGTCCTGCTCACGCCCGCCGCGCTTGGTCTCGCCGCCCGCCAGCCGCAAGGCGGGTCCAAGGTCCATCAACCGCGCGGCCTGTGCGCAGGCCTGGCGATTAACCAGCATATTGTAGCGCTGGGACAGGTCGCCTTCGCGCGCCTCTGGAAACTGGGCCATCAGGGTCTGGGCAGTACACAGGCCAAGCACCCGGTCGCCCAGAAACTCCAGCCGCTCATTATGGACGATCTTGCGCAAGCCATCCCCGGCGCTGGCATGGGTCAGGGCCCGGTCCAGCAAGCCCTTGTCCTCAAACGTGTGGCCAAGGCGCGTTTCGAGCGCGTTTACAGCAGCGGCGCGTGCATTCATCTATTTCAGCACATGGCCAAAGCGGCTTAGACGCGCCTCGGTAAACCAGGTCCAGGGCTTGAAGATCGACACGCCCCGGTTCCAGGACAAAAGAATGATCTGGGCGCGGCCAACAAGGTTTTCCGCCGGCACAAACCCGACCCCAACCTCTTCAGGATAACGACTATCAAGCGAATTGTCGCGATTATCGCCCATCATGAAATACTGCCCCTGGGGCACCACATAGACGCCGGTATTATCGACCTGGTTATTAGTACCAAAGCCATAGGTCACATATTGGCGTCCTTCGGGATTGGTTTCCCTATAGCGAGTCGCCGGTTGGCTGACACCGCCGCCCATATCCAGCTCAACCTGACCCTCGCCATTCCGCGTCATGGGCTTGTCATTGATATAGACAATCCCATCGCGCACCTGCACCCGGTCGCCCGGCATGCCGATCAGACGCTTGATATAGTCGGTACGATTATCGCGCGGCAGCTTGAAAACGATAATGTCGCCCCGCTGCGGCGCGCGCTCAAACACCCGGCCCGAAAAAACCGGCGGGCTAAAGGGGATGGAGTGGCGGCTGAAACCATAGCTGTATTTGGAAACGATGATGTAATCGCCTTCCAAGAGATTGGGCTCCATCGAGGCCGACGGAATGGTGAAGGGCTGGAACAGGAATATCCGCAGCACCAGCGCGATCAAAAGCGCCGCCCCGACGGTCTTCAGCATCTCCACAAGTTCATTACTGGCAGTGCCCTTGGCAGCAGCAGCGGGTTTGTCGGTCACGGTCATGAATGGCCATCTCTTTGGAGGTCCGGTTAAGGACCAGAACTGTTGTGGGTGCTAAACCTTTCGTGCCGCAAGGGCAAGGGAGGCGACGGTGTGTCAAGCGATCGGCAAGGCCTCAATAATCACAAACGCCTGGGCATAAGGATGATCATCGGTCATGGTCAGGTGAATGACGCCCAGCATGCCGTCTGGCAGCATCTGGGCCAGACGCTCGGCCGCGCCGCCGGTCAGGGCCAGGGTCGGCTGACCACTGCGCAGATTGACCACGCCCATATCGCGCCAAAATACGCCGCGGCGAAAGCCTGTGCCCAAGGCCTTGGAACAGGCCTCCTTGGCGGCAAAGCGCTTGGCATAGCTGGCGGCAGCATCGGGTTTGCGCTCGGAGCGTTGACGCTCGATTTCGGTAAACAGGCGCTGGGTAAAGCGGGTGCCAAACCGGTCAAGACTGTTCTGAATCCGGCGAATATCGCAAAGATCAGAGCCAAGCCCGATAATCACGCCTGCCCTCCCCTTGCCGCCTGCATCAAGGCCCGCATCTGGCCCATGGCCGCTTCCAGCCCGACAAAAATCGCCTCGCCAATCAGGAAATGACCGATATTCAGCTCGGCAATCTGGGGAATGGCGGCAACAGGTCCAACCGTTTCATAATCCAGCCCGTGCCCGGCATGGACCTCAAGGCCCCGCGCGTGAGCCTCCAAGGCCCCCATTTGCAGGGCTTCGAGCAAGCGCTGGGCGTCATCCTTGCGGCCCTGCTGCACCGCCTCGCAATAGGCCCCCGTATGCAGTTCAACCACCTCGGCACCAATGGCCTGGGCTACGGATATCTGGACAAGGCTAGGCTCGATAAACAAGGATACTCGCACCCCCGCATCGCGCAGGGCCCGGACCACGGGCGCAACCGCATTATGGCCGCGCGCCACATCCAGCCCGCCCTCGGTCGTGCGCTCTTCGCGCTTTTCAGGCACCAGACAGGCGGCATGGGGACGGTGGCGCAGCGCAATGTCGCGCATCTCGTCGGTGACGGCCATTTCGAAGTTTAAGGGCTTGCCCAGTTCGCGGCACAGCGCCGACAAGTGCTCAATATCGGCATCGCCAATATGGCGGCGATCTTCGCGCAGGTGGGCGGTAATGCCGTCGGCCCCGGCCTCCAAGGCCAGCCTTGCCGCGCGCACGGGATCAGGATGTGCCCCGCCCCGCGCATTGCGGATGGTCGCGACGTGATCAATATTGACGCCAAGCCTTAGCGGGATCATTTGGCCAACCTTCGGCTGCCGGGATCGGTCGTGGGAATGGCTGCCAGCTCTGGTGGCAGGGCATCGGCTGGATAGGCCGGTACATCCAGACTGGCCAAGGCGATCAGGGGCACGCCAACATCGGCCTTGCCGCCCGAGCGATCGACAATACAGGCCGCCGCGACCACATGGCCGCCCGCTTCCTGGATCGCGGCAATACATTCGCGCGAGGACAGGCCGGTTGTGACAATATCCTCGACCATGACCACGCGCTGGCCCGGCTCCAGGCTAAAGCCCCGGCGCAATTTGAAGGCCCCGCCCTCACGCTCGACATACATGGATGGAACACCGAGGTGCCGGGCTGTCTCATAGCCCGGAATAATCCCGCCCACGGCTGGCGACACAGCCACATCGACCGGTCCGACCGCCGCGACGATCTTGGCGGCCAAGGCCTTGCAAAGCCGCTCAGTGCGCGCCGCTTCCATAAAGACCAGATTTTTTTGCAAGAATACCGGGCTGTGCAGGCCAGACGACAGGACAAAATGGCCCTCGCGCAAGGCGCCTGCCGCGCGAAACTCGTCCATGACATCTTCGGTATTCATGCGCTGGTCCTATCAAGATCTGAAGCCGGTTTTGCGCCAGACTCAGGCCTCAGCGCAAGCCATTGGCGCTGAAAATTGCGCTAGTCCTGCGCCCGGTCCACCGTATCCACCTCAGGACAGGCCCTCAAGGCCGCCGAGATATGGGTAATATGGCGCGCATCACGGACATCTATGTCGAAATCGACATCAAAATAGCCCGACTGGCGATGATGCATGCGCAGATTGATTATATTGCCGCCCGCCTCGCCGATAATGGTGCAGGCCTGACCCAGAACCCCCGGCGCATTCTTGATCGTGGCGCGCAGGCGGGCGTGCGAAATCGTGTTGCGCTCGGCCTGTGGCGTCCATTGCAGGTCGCGCCACAAATCCTCCTTGTCCTCGAATTCCGCAAGCCTTGCACAGTCAATCGTATGGACCGTCAAATCCTCTGTATCGGGATCAATAATGCCGATAATGCGATCCCCCGGAACCGGGCTGCAACAGGAGGCAAAGTTCAAGGTCGAGTTGGAATTAATCCCGCTGCCCCGCACATAGAGCCGCGCGCCCTTGCCGCCCTCGATCGGGGTGCGGGCAGCAGCCGCGGCCTTTTCCGTATCTTTCAGGCCCGGAAACACGATTTCGAGCACTTGGCTGGCCGTCACGCGGCCCCGGCCGACCTGCTCTAGCAAGTCATCTTCGGTGGCCATGGCAAACCGGTCGAGTGCTGGCCTTAAGGACACATCGGCTCTGAGCCGACTTGCACGGGCAAAGGTCTGGTCCAGGCTGGTGCGGCCCAGCTTGATAAACTCATCCTTTTCCGCCTGTCGCAGGTGGCGGCGAATAGCAGAGCGCGCTCGTCCGGTCACGGTCAAGGACCGCCAATCCGACGGCAGCACAGATTTTGTGCCCCTAATCACCTCGACCACATCGCCATTGGTCAAGGCGGTGCGCAGGGGACGAAGCTCACCATTAATCTTGGCGCCAAGCGTTGTCTCGCCAATATCGGTATGCACCGCATAGGCAAAATCCAGCGGCATGGCCCCGCGTGGCAGGCTGATCAGGCGGCCCTTGGGCGTAAAGACGAACACCTGGTCGAGGAACATTTCCAGCTTGGCATGCTCGACCAACTCATCAACATCGCCGCCATGTTCCAAGAGCTGAACCAGATTGCGCAGGTTGACCAGCGGGTCACGCCCGCCGTCTGCCTCGGCCGCCTCGGCATCAAAGCCGTAGGACTTGTCCTTATAGCGCCAGTGCGCGGCCACGCCTTCCTCGGCAATGCGGTCCATGGACTCGGTCCGGATCTGCATTTCAATACGCATACCGCGCGGGGCGATCACGGTTGTGTGCAAGGAGCGATAATTATTGCGCTTGGGCGTCGAGATGAAATCCTTGAACCGCTCGGGCACGGACGGCCAGGCCCGGTGAATGACCCCAAGCGCGCGATAGCAATCATCCTCATCATCCACGATCACGCGAAACGCATAAATATCGGACAATTGCGAAAACCCGATCGATTTGCGCTGCAGCTTTCGCCAAATCGAGAAGGGGTTTTTTTCGCGGCCAAACACACGGGCGGGAATATTGGCCGCCTTGAGCCTTGCGGCGATCTCGGCACTGACCACGGCCACGGCTGGGCCTTGCGTCAGGCGCAGGGTCTGGAGACGCAAGACAATCGCGTCACGCGCAACCGGATTGAGATGTTCAAACGCCAGCTCTTCCAGTTCCGAACAAAACCGGTGACAACCGATTGAGCGCGCCAGCGGCGCATAAATGTCCAGGGTTTCGCGGGCAATCCGTTCGCGCTTTTCCGGCTTGGCGATAAAACCGAGCGTGCGCATATTGTGCAGGCGGTCAGCCAGCTTGACCATCAAGACCCGCACATCCTTGGATATGGCCAGGATGAATTTGCGAAGGTTTTCAGCCTGCTTGGTGTGCTCAGATGCCAGTTCCAGCCGCGATAGCTTGGTGACCCCCTCGACAAGCTCGGCAATCTCTTCGCCGAACAAACGGCTGACATCATCGCGGGTTGCCTGTGTATCCTCGATCACGTCATGCAGCAGGGCGGTGACGATGGTGGCCGTATCCAACCGATAATCGGTCAGGATTCCAGCCACCTCTATCGGATGGGCGAAATAAGGATCGCCAGAGGCCCGCGTCTGGGAGCCGTGCATCCGCATGGCATAGACATAGGCCCGATTAAGCAGGGTTTCGTCGGCGGTAGGATCATAGCTGCGAACCCGTTCAATGAGTTCGTATTGCCGCAGCCCTTTTAGACGGGGCTTTACAAGGCCGGCTTGGTCCTTGGCGTCATGGACGCCCTGGCCTTGAGGCGCGTTTTCCAGATCGGCGGGTTTCTCCGCCTGCGGTGGGAGCAGGTCTGTGCCAGATGGGCTCAGTACCGCTCCTCCTGCCCACCGTCGCGGTCGCTTTGCAGGGCGCGAACAAGTTCCTGCTCACTCATGTGCATGTGCTGTGGATCGCTGAGCAGGGCCAAGGTCTCGGCCTCTTCTTCAGCCTCTGAACGCTCATCAACGCGTTGCAGCGTCGTGATCAAGCTTTCGCGCAAAGTGTCCGCATCGACCACGTCCTCGGCAATTTCGCGCAAAGCCACGACCGGGTTCTTGTCATTATCGCGGTCGATCAGCAGGGGGGCACCCGCCGACACGGCACGGGCCCGATGGGCCGCCAGCAGCACGAGGCTGAAGCGATTAGGAACCTTTTCAACGCAATCTTCGACGGTAACGCGGGCCATGGAATCCTCGGATCGGGAATAGAACCTGACAAACTAGAGGCTTCTGACCAATGTTGCAACCGCGAACACGTAAACTTCAAGCTTAATAAGCCTCTGGCGCGGCATCTTGACCAACCAATGCGTGTTGCGACAGATACAGGGCGGTCTGGTTCAAGACGGGATGCACCCAGTCCGGCGCAATCTCTGCCAAGGGCCCCATGACAAACCGCCGCTCAGCAGCCCTTGGATGCGGCAAGATCAAGCCCGGCAGATCTAGCACAAAGTCCTCATAGGCGATCAGATCAAGATCCAAAGGCCTCGGAGCATTCGCCTGGTTCCGCTCACGACCAAATTGCACCTCTATGTCAAGCAATAGCGCCATAAGCTCTGAGGGCGAAAGCGCGGTTTTGGCCGTAACAACACCATTGAAAAAGGCGGGCTGGGACGGATCGGGCCAGGCCTTGGACTTCCACCAACAAGACCGATTGACTTGCGAAATTCCCCGTCTAAATAGAGTAATCAAGGCCGCCTCCAGGACATCTTTAGACGCAAACGTCCGATAGCCCAGATTGCTGCCCATCGCGATAATGACTGAAAACGCATTCTTCATTGAATTATTCTTAGACAAAAGGATTTCCCAGATATGACCTTCTACCCTACCGACAAGATCGCCTTATTCATAGACGGCGCGAATTTGTATTCTGCTGCTAAGGGTTTGAACTTCGACATAGATTACAAAAAGTTGCTCGATGAGTTTCGTAAACGCGGCATTCTGATCCGGGCCTATTATTACACAACCTTGGTTGAGGATCAGGACTATTCGCCCATCCGCCCGCTCGTGGATTGGCTGGACTATAATGGCTTTGCCGTGGTCACCAAGTCTGCTCGCGAATTTACCGATGCGACCGGTCGCAAGCGCATCCGCGGCGATATGGATATCGAGATTGCGGTGGATATGATGGAGATGGCCGTCAAGGCCGACCATTTGGTGCTGTTCTCAGGCGATGGTGACTTTCGCCGGGTGATCGAGTCGGTCCAGCAAAAGGGCGTGCGGGTCACGGTGGTCTCGACGGTCAAGTCACAGCCGCCCATGGCCTCAGACGATCTGCGCCGCCAAGCCGACTCCTTTGTCGATCTCGCCGATCTGTTCAATATTATAGGCCGCCCAAGGCAAACGCCCGCGCCGCGCTTCTTGCAAGAAGAAGTTAGCGCAGCGGATGATGATGGCGACGATTTCTAGACGCACCGACCGTGCCCTCCAAGCCAGTCCCGGCTGAACCGGCTCGCAACTGCCCGCTTTGTCCAAGGCTGGTGGGCTATCGGCAGGATAATGCCATCGCCCATCCGGACTGGTTCAATGGCCCTGCCCCCTCGTTTGGCGACCCATCCGCGCGGCTATTAGTGGTGGGCTTGGCGCCGGGCCGGACGGGGGCCAATCGGACGGGCAGACCCTTTACCGGCGACCATGCGGGCCTTTTGCTCTATACAACCCTTTTGAACACAGGGTTTGCAACCGGCCAGTATCAGATCGATGGCCTTGATGATCTGGCCTTGCAAGACTGCATGATCACCAATGCCGTTCGGTGCGCGCCGCCGGGTAACAAACCCCTGCCCACCGAGGAAGCCGCCTGTCGCCCGTACCTCGCCGCACGGATCGCTGCCCTGCCCCAGCTAAAGGTGATTATCACGCTTGGAGATGTAGCCCGGCGCAATGTGTTAAAAGCGCTCGGTGCCAAGCCCAATAGCGCGCCGCCGGGTCATGGCAGCCAAGGCCAGGTCGGAGCCTATCGATTGTTCAATTCTTATCACTGCTCACGCCTGAACACCAATACCGGACGGCTCACGCCCAAGATGTTCGAGGCGGTATTCCTTGACGCCAAGGCCCATCTCAATAGCCAATGACACCGATAAGCCCCGTAATGGTCTGGGTCTTGTCTAGCGCTCGCCCGTCCCGCGCCAGTAATTTCCTTAGAAATCAATTTCAATCTGAACGTCTTTAGCAAGAGTGTTATCGACAACCGGTCAGCCGCGATCGCGCATTAGGCGGCCTTGTTCGCGCTTCCAGTCGCGGTCGGCTTCGGTGGCGCGTTTGTCGTGGAGCTTCTTGCCCTTGGCCAGGCACAATTCCAGCTTTACCCGGCCCTTTTCGTTGAAATACAGCCTAGTCGGGATCAGGGTCTGGCCGTCGCGGCCAACCGCCCCGAGCATCCGGTCAATCTGGCGGCGATGCAACAGCAGCTTGCGCGGACGTCTTGGCTCGTGATTGAAACGATTGGCCGGGCCATATTCGGGGATATAGGCATTGACCAGCACGATTTCGCGCCCCTCGATGGCCGCATAGGACTCGGCAATATTAGCCCGGCCTTCGCGCAGGGCCTTGACCTCTGTTCCCGTCAAAGACAGGCCTGCCTCAAGCGCATCTTCGAGGAAATAGTCAAATTTAGCACGCCTGTTTTCGGCAATCAGCTTGTGAAACGCCATGCTCAGATCACTCCGGCTTCCCGCATAGCGTCAAGGATCAGGGGCTGGACCGCCTCAGCACACGGCGCGATTGGCAGCCTGACATCTGCCTGGCAAAGCCCCAACTGCGCCAAGGCAAACTTGGTCGGCGATGGCGAGGCATCTAGGAACAAGGCCTTGTGTAACTGGATCAGCCGATCTTGCACATAAAGCGCCTTAGCCCAGTCGGCCGTCTTCAAGGCATTGAAAAGGCTGGCGACCATGGCCGGTGCCACATTGCCGGTGACCGAAATACAGCCGTGGCCGCCATGGGCGACATAGCCAAGCGCTGATGGGTCATCGCCCGACAGCATGATGAAACCCTCGCCACAGGCCAGCCGCATCAGGCTAGCCCTGGCAAGATCGCCCGTGGCATCCTTGATCCCGACAATATTAGGCAGGCTGGCGAGACGCGCCACAGTCTCATTGCTGATATCCACACTGGTGCGGCTGGGCACATTATAAATCAGAACCGGCAATTGGACCGCATTATTGATCGCCTCGTAATGACGATAAAGGCCTTCCTGGCTTGGGCGATTATAATAGGGGGTAACCACCAGAGCCGCATCAGCACCTTCTGCCTTGGCAAACTTGGCCAGCTCAATAGACTCCGCCGTCGCATTGGAGCCGCAGCCCGCGATCACAGGCACCCGCCCCGCTACGGTTTTCAGGCATAGAGAAACAACGCGCCGGTGCTCGTCATGCGACAAGGTTGCGGTCTCGCCCGTGGTGCCGACCGGCACAACCCCATGAATTCCTTCAGTGACTTGGCGCTCTACTAGGGCTACAAAAGCGTCTTCGTCCACCTGACCATTTTGAAAGGGTGTGACCAGGGCTGTAATGGCGCCGTGAAATTGAAGGTGAGACATGGTACGAAAAAAGCCGTAAAACGCCGCGACAAGGGTTGCGGCCGGGGAAGTTAATCGGACAATAGGGCGGCAGACCCGTTTGAGGCAACTGCTGCGAGACAATGACTTGGGTTTGAAAGGTATTTTCGCGTGATGAGGTATCGTCTCCCTTACGTTTTGGTCGGATTTGCGCTCGCTCTTGGCTCAGCCTCGGCGCACGCCTTCGATACATCGACGCCTCAGGTGCCTTATGCGCCGTTTCCGACCACCCAGCCACTGCCCGCGTCAGCACAATTGCCGAGCCCAGCGCCTATCTTGGCGAATCAGGACCTGAATGCGCTATCGGCCGCCCTTTCCGCCGCCAATCGCGGGATTGATGGCCCACTCAAGCAGATTGTCAGCACCAGTTCTGACAGCGCCATGCGCAAGATTGCGCTCTGGGTCTTGGCCGATGGCTTAAGTGACCGGCTCAGCTTTTCCGAACTTGACCAGTCGCGCTTGGCCCTAGACGGCTGGCCACGGGCAAGCCGTCGGCAATCGGCGGCAGAAAAACGCTTGGAAACCTCCGCCCTGACGCCGTTACAGACGGTGGAATGGTTTAAGGGGCAGCCACCGCAAACCGCTCAGGGCGCAATGGCGCTCACCGCAGCCTTACGCAGACTGGACAAGACTGCGGCCGCCCAGGCCCTGATTGGCCGAGTATGGCGCGACGCCTTTTTCGATACTGCGACCCAGGCGACGATGCTGATGCGGTTTGGCGATATCTTAACGCCGCAAGACCATGCTAAACGCGCCGAAATGCTGTCCCTGGGCAATAATGCAGCGGCGATTCAAGCCCTTTTGCCATTGCTGACTGATGATCAAAGGCAATTGGCACAAGCGCGCCTGGCTATCCGCGCCGGTGCCAATCTGGACCAGACCCTGCTGCGCTTGACGCCGCAACTGGCCGCTGACCCCTCCTTGGCCTATGAAAAGGTGCAATATCTGCGCAAAACGGGGCGAGACAGCGAGACTCTGGCCCTAGGCAGCGCCCTGCCTCAGGTGCCCGCCTATGAGGAGGCCGCGACAAAGGTTTGGCTTGAGCGGCGTCTGATCTTTAATCTTGCCTTAAAGGCTGGCAATCACAAGGCCGCCTATCAGGCCGTGACCAATCATGGCTTCAGCCCCGGCGTCAATTACGTCGAGGCCGAGTTTTTTGCCGGGTGGCTGGCCTTGGCCAAGCTGAATAATCCGGCCCTGGCCGACCAGCATTTTGCCCGCATCCAGGCCACCAGCGCATCACCCATTACCCAGTCACGGGCGTTTTACTGGCGCGGCCGGGCAGCCGATGCCATGCAAGACCCAATCGCTGCGGCAACCTTTTATGGCGATGGTGCTAAGTACATCACGACATTTTACGGCCAACTTTCGGCGGAAAAAGCCGGTCTTATCCATATCGACCTTCCGCGCGAGTCTCCACCAAGCGCCGCCGACCAGACGCGATTTGAAAACCGCGATATGGTCAAGGCTATCCGCATGCTGCACCAGATCGGTCGCAGCGATCTGGTCAGGACCTTTATCCTGGCCCTGGACGATACATTACCCAATGCCGAGGAGTGCGCGCTATTGGTCGATCTGGCCCGTAGCCTCGGTGATCAGGACCTGTCCATGCGGGTCGTGCGCGGGGCGGCGCAACGCGGCTTTATCCTGGCCGAACGCGGCTATCCCGTGCGCGACGCGCCCTTGGCCGCCGAGGCACCCGAGCCTGCCGCCGTGCTTGGCATAACCCGTCAAGAAAGCGGCTTTGATCCTCGGGTCCGCTCTGCCGTCGGAGCGCAAGGCATGATGCAGGTCATGCCGGCCACGGCAAGGAGCACCGCAAAGCGGATTGGGGTTGCGTATGAGCCCGGTCGCATGAACGATCCGGACTATAATATGCGTCTGGGCTCAGCCTATCTTGGCCACATGATTAATGGGTTTGGCGGGTCTTATGTGCTGGCCGCAGCAGCCTATAATGCCGGTCCAGGCCGTCCTGCGGCCTGGGTTGGGTTCTGCGGCGATCCGCGCAGTTCCAATACCGATCCGCTGGACTTTATCGAGTGCATTCCCTTCGCCGAAACCCGCAATTATGTCATGAGGGTGATGGAAAATGTGCAGGTCTATCGCGCCCGTCTGAACGGAGGCTCCGCGCCGCTAACCCTTTCAAAGGACTTGCGGCGGGGCATGTTCGGCAATGGTCTGGCGGTCACCGCCCAGACCGATCGCATATCCACCTCCGAACTCGGCTCGGATGGCACCGCCGGATCGACCTTAGCTCAGCCGTAAATACTGAAACAATTTCGATCTTTAATTAAAAAACCTTAGACACTTTTCGAAGGTTTGTGGATCGAGATTACCGCCAGAGGCAATCACCAGGCCTGTGCGCCCAGCCAGGGTCATTTGACCCGACAACAGGGCGGCCAGTCCAACCGCCCCGCCCGGCTCGATCACCAGCTTGAGGTGGCGAAAGGCAAAGGCCATGGCGGCCAAGACCTGATCATCCGTCACACTCAAGGCCCCCGACAGCCTTGGGCCATTAATGGCAAAGGTCAGGTCGCCCGGTCTTGGTGCCATGAGCGCATCGCACAGGCTGGCTGTCCCCGGCGCGCGCGCAACCGGATGACCTGCCGCCAAACTGTCAGCATGGTCAGTAAAGCCCTTGGGCTCAACCACATAAAGCTTGGTTTGCGGCAAACGGGACTCAAACGCCAAGCCAATCCCTGCCACCAGACCGCCGCCAGACGCGGGGCAAAGCAGCACGTCCGGCGCGGCCCCAAGCGCCTTGAACTGATCTGCCGCTTCTAGGCCGACCGTCCCCTGCCCGGCCATGACAAAGAAATCGTCAAAGGCTGGCACCACCACCGCGCCGCGCTGGGCCGCAAGGGCTGCGGCTATGGCCTCACGGCTTTCGGTAAACCGGTCATAAAGGATCACCTCAGCGCCAAAGCCTAAGGTCGCGTCTCGCTTTATCGCTGGCGCATCGGTGGGCATGACAATGATAGCGGGCATACCCAATATCTGGGCGGCATGGGCGACGCCCTGGGCATGATTGCCCGATGAAAATGCGACCACGCCGCGGGTGCGCTCATCATCGCTTAGGCGGCACAGGCGATTATAGGCCCCGCGAAACTTGAACGAGCCCGTGCGCTGCAAGGTCTCAGCCTTGATCCAGACCGATCCGCCGCAAGCCTGATCCAAGGCATCACTGCGCAATAAGGGGGTCCGCACGGCCAAGCCTGCGAGCCGCCTTGCCGCATCCTCGACATCGGCTAGGCCCGGCAAGTCGGGTCGGAGCGTCAATCGGTCACCAGACCGTAGAGGATTCCGTCGAGCATGCCCTCGATCAAGCGGTCAGCAGGCTCCCAAATAAAGCTTGGGCGAACAATCAAGAGCGCGACCAGTCCGTGACACGCCGCCCAAAGCGTTTGGGCCGCGCCATCGACCGATCCGGTCCGCAAGCGGCCGCAAGCGGCAATCTCAGCAACGACACTACGAAAACAGTCATAATTACGCTCACCAAGCGCCATGTTTTCCTCGGCGCGATCTTCGGTAATCTCGCCAGGCGTTGCGCCGAACAGGAGCTGATAGGCATTTGGGTTTTTCAGCGCAAAGTCCATATAGGCGGCCAGCATGGCCCTGACCCGTACCACCGGGTCGGTCGGCATCTGGGCTATGGCTGTATTGGAATCTAACAGGTGCTGTATCGCCTCGGCGCAGATCTCAAGCAAGATTTCGGCCTTATCTCTGAAATGCATATACAAGGCCGTGGAGGACAGACCGACCTCATCGGCAATCTTGCGGATGGTTGCGCCTTCATAGCCCTCAGCAACAAAAATCCGCTCGGCTGCGAGCAGGATTTCGGCCCGGCGCAAATGGCCATCACCCTTGGGCTTGCGCGAAGACTTTGGCAGCTTTGCAAGGATCAGGGACAAGTCAGACTCCAAGTTGATTTCAAACAAGGCCACTAAACGAGAAACGCTTGGCTGCGGCAAGTCCCTAAAGCCACATAAGCTCCCGCATAGGGTGAAGCCCCAATACATTAAACAACTTTCAATTGCTTTTACAACTATCGATAGATATTCATCTTGCTGGCCGTTCCACAATGGAATGGCAAATGAGCCCAAATCGCGACACGCACCGAGCAGAGCCCGACTTAACCAAGGCGAGACCAACCGCCCGGCACGGCGCTTCGCCTGCACAAGGCCTTGTTTTGGCCAGTCTGATCCTGGGCCTTGGTATAGGCCTTGTGATCGCGCCGCGCGGGATTGGCGCTGTGGCACATTCGACCTTTGCTGGCTTGTTCATTGCCGCCAGCCTGATCAAGATCGCAACAGCCTTAATTGCCCAAACCTTAGACGCCAAACCGTTCACCTTGGCGCGCAGCGACCGGGACTTGCCGGTCTATTCCATCCTTGTGCCCCTCTATCACGAGGCCGAAATGGCACCACAGATCATAGAGGCGCTTAAAGCGATTTCTTATCCAAGATCGCGGCTGGAAGTGATCTTTGTGGTCGAGGTCGATGACCATGACACGCGCAAGGCGCTCCATGCCGCAAGGCCGCCGCGCTGGATGCGGGTTCTGACGGCCATTGACGGCCAGCCCAGAACCAAGCCGCGCGCCTGCAATCTGGCCTTGGCCGAGGCCAGAGGCGATCTGGTCGTGGTCTATGATGCCGAGGACAGGCCCCATCCCGATCAATTGCGCGAATCCGCAAGCGCTTTTGCCGTTGGCGGGCCAAGGCTTGGCTGTCTGCAAGCCCCATTAAGGATAAGAACCTGTCAGGGCTTTTTCGCACGGCAGTTTGCGCTCGATTATGCCGTGCAGTTCGAGACCCTACTTCCGGCCCTGGCCAGGGCCAGACGGCCCATTCCGCTGGGTGGCACCAGCAACCATTTGCGCACCGAAGTGCTGCGCGGCCTTGGTGGGTGGGATGCCTATAATGTCACAGAAGATGCCGATCTTGGCTTTCGTCTCGCCTTTAGTGGCTACCACACACAATTGCTGCACCTGCCGACCTATGAGACCCCGACAAGACACTTTAGCGCCTGGTTGCCGCAGCGCGCACGCTGGCTAAAGGGCTATCTTCAAACCCTGCTGGTCTGGACCCGCGCGCCGGGGCGACTGAATCTGCAAGATCAGGTGATTCTTTGGATGACCTTGGGCCTATCCGTCCTGTCAGCCATGATCCATGCCCCCTTGCTCCTATGGCTTAAGGTTCAACTCACCTTGGCGATAATCGGGCACCCGAGCCTGGATCTGGCCTTGGATCTCACCGTCCTGACCTTGGGTTGGAGCGCAACCGCCGTGGCCATGTGGATCGGGGCAAGGCGTACCGGTTTTGCGATCAGGCCGACGGATCTACTGCTGTCATTGGCCTATTGGCCCCTGGCAAGCCTGGCCGCAGCCAAGGCGATCTCACAACTGATCCTGCGCCCCTTTCACTGGGACAAGACCCCGCATCAACCCGAAGCTTTACGAACGCCCCCCTAAGCGCCTATTTCAGGGGTTATGAGCTCGAACCCAAAACTCGCCGCCAGCCCGCTTGTCATGCGCACCACCGCTTGGAAGGACTATGCCCTGCTCGATAGTGGCCATGGCCGTAAGCTGGAGCGCTATGGCCCCTATCAGGTCGTGCGACCCGAGCCACAGTGTCTATGGGCGCCGCGCCTGGCCGATAGCGTCTGGGCCAAGGCCGATGCTGTGTTCGATCCCACCGATGAGGATGAGGCCGGACGCTGGCGGTTTTCCAAACCGACCAAGGAGACCTGGCCGCTCGGCTGGCGCGATGTCAAATTCCACGGCCGTTTTACCGCCTTTCGCCATCTGGCCTTTTTTCCCGAACAGGCGGCCAACTGGACCTGGCTGGATGAGCGGGTGCGCAAAAGGGTGGCCAAGGGTGGCGAAGCGCCAAAGATCCTCAACCTGTTTGGCTATACGGGCGTGGCCAGCCTGGTCTGTGCCGCCGCAGGGGCCGCCGTTACCCATGTCGATGCCTCGAAAAAAGCGATTGGCTGGGCCAGAGACAATGCGGCCTTGTCCGGCCTTACCGAGGCCCCGATCCGCTGGATTTGCGAAGACGCCCGCAAATATGTGCAGCGCGAAGTGCGGCGCGGCACAAGGTATGACGGCATAATTCTGGACCCGCCCAAATATGGCCGAGGTCCAACCGGCGAGGTCTGGCGGCTATTTGAGGATTTGCCTGAATTATTGACCCTATGCTGCGAACTTTTAAGTGAAAATGCTGAGTTTCTGATCCTCAACGCCTATGCTGAACGCATTAGTGGCCTGTCCTTGGCCGGACTGATGGCCGATCAGATGCAGGGGCGCGGCGGCACGATTGATTGGGGCGAACTGGCCTTGATGGAGGAAAGCGAAACCCGAGGCGTCGGCCTGTCCTTTTTTGCCCGCTGGGCCGCACACAACCCATGACCAGCCGCACCATCACCTCCCTGACCAATCCCACAGTCAAGGCTGTGCGGGCCTTGCATATGCGAAAAGACCGCGAGGATAGCGGCCTGTTCCTTGCCGAGGGTCTAAAAATCATCACCGAGGCGGTTGATTTGGGTCATGCGCCCAAGATCTTGCTGCACGGGGCTGAGGCGGCAAGCCATCCGGTGTTTCAGCGCGCTGCCCAGGCGGCTCGCCTCGGCGGCGGCGAGGTGATTGAGGTCAACCGTGACATACTCGAAAAAGTCTCGCGCCGGGATAATCCCCAGGCTGTGGTTGGGGTGTTTGAACAAGTCTATACGCCCCTTAGCGCCATAAAACCGCACA
>JBIIZD010000143.1:0-4212 GCA_044346445.1 Caulobacteraceae bacterium | reverse complement strand
GGCCGGGTCGGGGTCTGGGTCACCCGCAAGGTGCCTGGGCTTAGGCCGCAGGAGGACAAGATCGCCGCGCTTGGCGTCAAGCTGCGCCACTGGGTGTCCTTTCACGGCATCAGTCTGAATGTCGAGCCAGACCTTAGCCATTTTGACGCCATTGTGCCTTGCGGCATCTCAGAACACGGTGTCACCAGCCTGGTCGATCTTGGCCTGCCAGTGACCATGCAAGAGGCTGATCAGGCCTTACTGGAAAGCTTCAAGGCTATATTTGGCGCCTGCCGCGCGGTCGAGCCGCCGATCTAGAGCCGTCTAGACCAGGCTAGATGGGCGCAACCGGCTGGGGATTTTGCGGGCTGGGACCAAACCGGTTGGTTCCCTCCTCGCTGGGCATGGCGGCCAATTCGACCACAGCCCAGATCAGCAGTATACCGAACAGAAAATCGAAAAACCCCTCGGGCCTCGGCCAGATGGCAAGCATGGCGGCCAGGATAGGGGCTGCCCACCAGCCCGACCGGCCCCGGTCATGCAGCCGCTTTGACAGAATGCAGGCCCCGCAGAAAAACGCCACCGGATAGAAGATCCAGCCCGTCAACATGTGCAAGGTTCCGCCGGCAACCGACTCATAAAGCGCGGTCAGGCCGATCAAGGCGCCCGACACGATCAGGAAAGGCGTGCGCGAAATCCGGCCCGTCGAGGATACCAAAAGTTCAATCCAATCGGTCTGGCCGCTCATCACTTATCCTGCTGGTCTGGTCGTAACATGTTTGCGACCCTGCAAACTAGCGCCTCAAACGCGTAAGGGAAAGCCCGCTCACAAGGCCTTTTCGATCGCCGCCTTCAGCGTCTTGTCCTGGGGCGTAACCGTTGAAGCAAAGCCGGCAATGGGCTGGCCGTCACGCCCGATCAGGATCTTGTGAAAATTCCATTTTGGCTCAGCCTGACCGCCCAGCTTGGCCTTGGCCCATTTATAGAAGGGATGAGCCTGCGGGCCGCGCACCACCGCCTTGGTGGTCATGGGAAAATCGATATTGAAATTGACCGTGCAGAATTTCTTGATCTCGGCCTCAGAGCCCGGCTCCTGCCCGCCAAAATCATTGGAGGGCACGCCGAGGATCACAAGCCCCTTGGTCCTATAAGCCTTATAGAGCGCCTCTAGGCCTTCATATTGGGGGGTAAAGCCGCAGCGTGAGGCGGTATTGACCACCAGGACCACCTTGCCCCGGAAGTCCGACATGGGCAGGGGCGCGCCATCAATGGCGGTAAAATTATAGCCATAGGCCACAGCCGGCTCGGTCGCCGCCCCGGCCTGATCGGTTGGGGCGGCAAAAGCTATGGTGGCGGTCAGGGCGGCAAGGGCCATGGATCGGATCATGTTGAGACTCCCAATTTATGCATAGAAGTGTGCGTTAAACTGCCAAGGTCAAGCCCCAGCGGCCAATTCAACCGCCAAGGCCAGGTCCAAGGCCTTGGCCGCCTCGATCCCCGTCACGGGCGGGCGCGCAATCTCGCCGCGCACAGCCGCCAAGAATCCAGCCACATTGGCCCCCAAGGGATCAGCCCCCTCTGGCGTTTCGGTAAAATCAGCCCGCAGCGCAAAAGGGGTTGAGTTCTTAAAGACGCGGGTCAAGAAATCGATCTCGACCTCGCCGGAAGGATAGACAATGCGCATGGTGCGTTCGCGGGCGTCCGCAATGCGCGAGGTCTTGAACCTGGCGGTCATGCCACTGGCAAAGGTCACCTCAGCCTCGACCGCGTCCAGATGCGGGCCTTGCTGGATACGCCCTTCGGCCTCAACCGCAATCGGCTCACTGCGGGCCAGGGTCAGGGCCAGATCAATATCGTGAATCATCAGATCCAGCACGCAGGAGACATCGGTATTGCGCACATTCCAAACGCCCCGGCGCACGGCTTCAAGATAAAGTGGTGTCTCAGCTACTGCCAATAAGCCCATGGCACCAAATATGATCCGCTCTTGATGCCCGCAGGCCAGGACCAGCCCCTTTTTCGCCGCCAGATCGGTCAGGCGTTCAGCCTCTTGCAGGGTCGAGGCCAGGGGCTTTTCGACATAGACGCTCTTGCCCGCCGTAAGCGCCGCCAGCGCCGTAGCCGCATGGGTATCGGCTGGCGAGGCCACAGTGACCACATCGACCAAGGCCAAAAACGCTTGCAAATCGCTACAGGCAACCGCTCCAAGCGCATCGGCCAAGGCCTTGGCGCGGACGGGATCGGGATCGAATATGGCCGCAAGCGTAACGCCAGGCTGGCTGGCATATTTGCGCGCATGATAGCCGCCGAACACCCCTGCCCCGGCAACGCCCGCTTTGAGTGGCTTGGTCATGAAGGTTCCTATGCTTTGGCCAGATTCGTTTGGCGACAGTGACCATGGCCGCGTTTGGATGCAAGCCATCTCGGTTCGGCCTTACCACCATCTTGGCGTCCTCAGCCCGATCATTACCGGCATCTGACCTGTGCTTTCAGTTTGTGACCCCGCGCCAACCGGTCTAAACAGCTGTTTGAATGCCCTGCGCACCCTGCGCCCGCCCGAATGGAGTTAAACATGCCCTCAATCGCATCCAAGGAAGTCCGGCTAAAGTCGCGCCCGGTTGGCCTGCCCAAGGCCTCTGACTTTGATCTGGCCACGGTCCAGATTGCAGAACCCGGCCCCGGCGAGGTTCAGGTCAAGAACCTTTATATGACCGTTGATCCCTATATGCGCGGCCGCATGTATGACCGTCCCAGCTATGTGCCGCCCTTCCAGATCGGCGAGCCCCTGCAAGGCGGCGCGATTGGCGAGGTTACGGCCTCAAATGATCCGAAATTCGCCGTCGGCGATCTGGTTAATTCCATGTTTGGCTGGCGCGAGGCCTATGTGGCCCCTGCGTCTGCCTTGCAAAAGATCCAGACCCATGGCCTGCCGCCCCAGGCGTTTTTGGGTGTGGTCGGTATGCCCGGCATGACCGCCTATGTCGGCCTCTTAAAGATTGCGGCGCTCAAGCCCGGTGACGTGGTGTTTGTCTCGGCCGCTGCTGGCGCTGTCGGCGCGATTGTCTGCCAGATTGCCAAGATCAAGGGCTGCACCGTGATCGGCTCGGCGGGCGGCGCAGAAAAGATCGCCTATTTGAAGGAAATCGGCGTCGACCACGCCATTGACTACAAGGCGGTGCCAAACCTGACGGCGGCCTTGATGCAGGCCGCGCCCAAGGGGATTGATGTCTATTTCGAAAATGTCGGCGGCGAGCATTTGGAGGCCGCAATTACCGCCGCCCGTCCCTTTGCGCGCTTTGCCCTGTGCGGCATGATCTCACAGTACAATGAGACGGGCGAGCCCAAGGGCCCGTCCAATATTATTCAAGCGGTCGGCAAGCGTATCCGCATGGAGGGCTTTATCGTCTCCGACAGCGCCGATATGCAACCTGCCTTTGTCAAGGACATGGCCGAGTGGATCGGTTCGGGCCAATTAAAATACCGCGAAACCATTGATGTCGGCGTCGACAGCGCGCCCGGTGCCTTTGTCAAACTGTTCAGCGGCGAAAATATCGGCAAAATGCTGGTTAAACTGTCCTAATTCTTGGCTAACCCGCGCATATTGCTGCAAATCCCGGCAGTATGCGCGGCTGGTTCCTCGCCGAAATAAGCGACCCCGCGCAATTCGGCTGTTTCCCTGACGGCCCAGGATCGGCTAGATGCGAGATTGATCCGCTTTCCAAGGTTTACGCCAAGGGCGTTGGGAGAATAATTCGGTGTCTCGGCTATTTACTGCCTATGTTCTGTGCGGCTGGAGCGCGGCGTCAAAGCCCGCTACCGGGGCCGATAATATCTCGATCGCCGTGCTCAAGCGCGATGTCCGGTTCCGCCTGACGTTTGAATCCTACAGCGTCACCACGCGCACCGAGGCCGAGGTGCGGCTGAACCAGATTCTGGATGATCTGAAAAAGCGCGGTGAAAAGGCCCTGCTTGGTTTTGACTTTCCGCTTGGCCTGCCGCGCGGCCTGGCCAGCGCGCTTAAGCTATCGACCCAGCCCGCCTGGCGCGCGGTTTGGGATCACTTGATCAAGACGGTCAAGGACAAGCCCAACAATCTCAATAACCGGTTTGGCGTCGCCGCCGACATTAACCGGCGCACCAATGACGGCCCCTTCCCGTTCTGGGGCTGTCCGCCGCGCGATACCCTGACCACGCTTCAGCCCAAAAAGACCCGTGAGCATGGGCCAGATGACC
>JBIIZD010000066.1:0-16128 GCA_044346445.1 Caulobacteraceae bacterium | reverse complement strand
CTCGACCAGGATCTTGACGTGGTGGTCGGGCTGGGCGAGGGACTCAAACGCAGCCGCGACCTCAGACAGACCAACCTTGCCGGTAATGATCTGACCGGCATCAATGCGGCCCTCGGCAATATCGGACAGGGTGGCAACAAATTCTTCAGCCGAATAGCCGAGCACAAAGCGCAGATCGAGCTGTTTATTGATCGCAATCGAGGGCTCGATCACATCTTTTTGCATACAGACCCCGGCGACAATGATCTGGGCTAGGGGCGGCGCGCCCTCCATCACCATTTGCAACATGCCCGGTGCGCCGACACATTCGAATATGATCGGCCGCGGCCAAGCCTTGCCAAGCGCCTGAGCGATCATTTGTTCGCCCATGGAATTGGGAATCCCCAGATCACTCCATCGCCCATAAGGGCTTTCCTTAGCTGGATCGATCACAATGTCCGCGCCCATGCGTTCTGCCGTGGCGCGGCGGGCGCTGGAAAAATCAACCCCAATCACCGGGCCATGGCCTCTGGCCTTGAGCGAGGCGATCACGGCAAGGCCAACCGGACCGCAGCCCAGCACCAGACAAGGCGAGCCCGGCTCCAAGGCCGCCGCAGCGGCAGCATGGGTACCAACGGCAAAGGGCTCGGTCATGGCGGCCAAGTCGGTGGCGAGGCCATTGGGCACCTCGATCAACATGTTTTCGTTAAGCAGCATGTTTTGCGCAAATCCGCCGGGCATGGCGTTGGAATAGCCGACCAGTTCAAGGCCCGAGCCGGTAATCATAAACGGCATGGAGATGATGCGGGTGCCCGGCTTGAAGCGTCCTTGCGTGCCCGGGCCATGCTCGATCACCTCGGCGCAGAACTCATGGCCGAAAATCACATCCTTTTGCGGGTCCAGACTGGACGCGCCGCCTGACCTCGCCCCAGACTCGACCATCAGGTCCAGATAGGGCAGGGCATGCAGGTCAGAGCCGCAAATGCCGCAACACAGGGTCTTGACCAGGGTCTGGCCGGTGGCGGGCACAAGATCAGATACGGTCTCACAGACAAGCTTATTGCCCCGGCGGATCACGGCCTGCATGGATGGTCTCCCTTGGTTGGGGCAGGGTTCAAGCCGCGCCCTCAATGCTCTGGCTACAATAGAGGCCCCTAGATGCTGCGGCGTCAAGCCTAGCTCAAAACAGAGCCCTTGCCCGGATCAGGGCCTCTAGCCCACGGTCCAGGGTCTCGTCTGACTTGGCAAAGCATAGCCGCACAATATGACGCACAGGATGGTGCGCATAGAAACTCGAGACAGGAATGGCGGCTATGCCGGCCTCTTGCACCGCGCGGCGGCAAAAGGTTTCGTCATCCATAGCTATGCCCGAGGCGGCCAGATCCATATTGAGGAAATAGGTCCCCTGACAGGGCAGGCTCACATAACCGCCCTGGGCCAGCCCCTTGGCCAGTCGGTCGCGGCTTTGGGCAAGGTCGGCGGCCTGCTCGGCAAAAAACTCAGCCCCCTTACCAAGGCCAAAGGCGGCCGCGACTTGCAGATTGGGCGGGGTGGTAAAGGTGAGGAACTGGTGGGCCTTGGCAATGACACTATTGAGCGGCGCAGCGGCGCAGACAAAGCCGACCTTCCAGCCGGTTAGGCCAAACATCTTGCCCGCCGAGCCAATCTTGACCGAGCGCTCACGCATGCCCGGCAGGCTCATCAGGGGGATATGGGGTTTTGCGTCGAACACCACATGCTCCCAGACCTCATCAGACACGGCCACCAGGTCATGTTGGACACAGGCCTGGGCCAGCACGTCCAGGTCTTCGCGCCCAAACACCTTGCCTGCGGGGTTCAGCGGATTATTGAACACGACAAGCCTGGTCCTTGGGCCAATGGCCGCGTCTAGAGCCTGTTTGGAAACGGACCAGTGCGGCGGGGTCAGTTGAACAAATCGCGGCACACCGCCCGCCCGCAGCACAAGTGGTAGATAGGCATCATAAAGCGGCTCGAACAGGACCACTTCGTCTCCCGGTGTGATCAGGGCCAGCAAGGCCGCAGCCAAGGCCTCTGTTGCGCCCGAGGTAATAGTGACCTCTGTGTCCGAATTCAGGCTCAAACCCTGAAGCCGCCCATAGTGCTCGGCGACGGCCTGGCGCAGCACCGGCAGGCCGCCCATGGGCGGATATTGGTTATAGCCGCTCAATACAGCCTCTGCCGCGCACTGGCGAATATCCAGCGGTCCTGGCGCTTCTGGAAAGCCTTGACCCAGATTGACCGCCCCAAACTGGCGCGCCAGCCCGGACATGACTTCAAACACCGTGACTGGCATGTTGGAATAGATTGGATTCATGGAACATTTCCCAAAAAACAGCGTATTGGTGAATACATTAGGGTTAAGTTTCTCAAATTTCCAAACCTTGATTCAGCGCCTAAATTGAGATTTTTCAAATTGACTCAAAATTTTAGTTGCAACTATCTCTTTGCCGTTCTTAACTTGGGTCAAGCCCCAACTGTGGAATTGTCATGGACAATGCCATAATCTGTTCAACATCATGCCTTAGCGGGCATGCGGAAAGGAAGACAATGCCCCGTTCTGCTGCAAATTTAAGGCTTGGCACGGCTGCAAGGCCTTTCGTTCCCAATCAGACTGCGGGTGTGCGCGCGCCGTCCTTGCGCGAACCCACAGCCGAAACCCAGGCTGGCGCGGACTTATTGATCCGCCTCATCACCCAGATCGGCAATATTGAGCGGCTGCAAGGCGAAGATGCAGCCTTGGCGGTTGTAGCTGATCTCAAGCGGATGCTGGCTGCGGCCTAGTATGGCTTAAGAAAAACGCCGCCCTGACCAAGATCAAGGCGGCGTTTCAAGTCTAGACCTGAAGAAATAATTAGTCCGCCTTGGCGGCAGGGGCATTGGTCATCATGGATTGGGCCAGCTCCAGCACAGAGCGGCGAAGACGGGTGGAATTAATGGCCGAATAGGCCTCAAGCAGCTCGACAGCCCCCGGCAGGCGCAGCTTGGACAAGTCGCCGATCCGCTCTGACGAACGGCCCTTGTCCTCGTCGAGATCATCCACCAGGTCGCTGACCCGGCAGCCCAGGGTGTGGGAGATTTCCACCAGCCGAGAAAAGCTGACGCGGTTGGTGCCGCGCTCATATTTCTGGACCTGTTGGAAGCTGACGCCAATCGCATCGGCCAAGGCCTGTTGCGACATGCGAAGGGCCCTGCGTCGTAGTCGGACACTTTGGCCCAATGCGACATCGAGGGGATGCGGTTGATCGTCCGCGTTGGTTTTGACTGCGCCCATGGTGTTCTCGATCTGCAAGGTTCGTTTTGAATCTCGGATGGGTTATCCTGATGGAGCAATATGATACACAAAACTAGGCATTGACTAGTGCAAATTCATGCATGGTTGCAAATAAATGAATTTTTGCCTGTGCGGCGTGTAATGATTAGGTTTTTTAATGGTTTCGCCCCGAAAAAGTCGCTTTAGGGGCCCCAAAAAACTTCGGTTGGCACCGGTGCGCAATGCAAGACACCGCGGATCGGGGCCTCGACCATGGGTCCAGCTTCGCACGCCTTTTGATAAACAGCCCATTTCTTAGGCCCGGTTATCAAGAGCGCGATCCGGCGTGCGGACAAGAGGCTGGGCAGGCTAAGCGATAGCCGTGCAACCGCGTCCCCGGCCGGCTGGACGGCGCGCACCTTGCTAAGACCGCCTTGGTCCAGGGCAGATTCAAGCCCCTCACCGCCTGGAAACAAGGAGGCTGTATGCCCATCTTCGCCCATGCCAAGCAGCACCAGATCAAAGGGCTGGGACAGTGTGCTTAAGGCGGCATGGATTTGTGCCTCGGCCTGTTTTGGGGTGTCCGCGGGGGTTTTAAAGCCGGTAAAGCGGGCCTTGGCGGCTGATCCTTGCAAAAGGTTGGCGCGGATCATGGCCTCATTGCTGGCCGGGTCCTTGGCATCGACCCAACGCTCATCGGTCAAGGTCAATTGCACTTGCGACCAGGGCAGGTTCCTCTTGCTTAAGGCCTTATAGACCGAGACCGGGCTCGAACCGCCGCTCAAGGCCATGCAGGCAACCCCGCGCGCGGCAACTGCCGCCAGCAGCGTGGCCTCTATGGCCTCCACAAGGCCCGCTTCCAGGGCAGCCTGGTCTGGATAGATGTGTTCGATGGGCGCAGGCATGCGACAATCCTGATTAGGTCCCTAGCCGCGCTTGGACTTGGGAAAGGCGATGTGTTTAGAGCCAAGGAAATTGATAATCAGCCCCGTGGCCGTGCCCATGGCCAGCGGTATGACCAGCCAATGCACGAGGCTGGGCAAGACGGCCAGGGCGAGCGAATAGGTAGCAATATTGACTGCGCCGCCTGTGATCTGGATTAAGAAATACAGCCCCGCCTCCTTGATCGGATGGTGATGACCGCGCAGCGACCGGAAGGTCCAGAGCCGGTTGAGCGTCCAGGTGGTCAGCATAGCAAACACAAAGGAGCCAAACCGCGCTGGCACGGCCTCCAGATGCGCCAGCCCAACCAGAGCGTAAAGCACGCCTGCATCCACAACAAAACCGGCGCCCCCGACCACGCAAAACCGCAAAAAAGCCGGATCAATCAGGCCAAACAGCTTGTCCAACAGTGGCCATTGGCGAAGCCAGCCGATCAGGGCCGTCAAACGCGCTTGAAAATAGCTCAGCATATGGGCGAAGGTTTCCTTTGGGCTTGGTCTGGCCAGCCTTTGGGCGACCAGACCGGCGGCAAGCGGGATCAGCCATGCAACCCGCGCCTGATAGCGGGGAAACGGCCCCGATAATATGCCGCAAACCGCAGCATTGATGATAAAGCCCGCCAGCAGCAGGCTTAAGGCGGCGGTTGCCTTCATCACATCATTATCAAACACCAACCGCTTTTGGCGAACCGCCGCGGCCGCCTCGCCGGACCAAAGTCGCCAGCCCAGAAACGCCAGGGCCAGCAAGAACACGCTGCTATGCCAGGCCCGCAAGGGGTCCATTCTCAGCCGGGTCCGGCAATTGGCCCGGTCCTGCTTGCACCAGGCCGCATCGGGGATCAGCAGGGGCAGGTTGGTTGTGCCCCAATAGCCGTCATTGAGATAGACATAAGGATTGCGCAGCGGGTCTTCGACATAGATCAGGTTAATCTGCCACCACCAGTTTTGCATGGCGGCTGTAAACTGGCCAAGGGGGTCATGCCGGACAGTGCCCAGCGCAAACCGAAACTCCTCCTTTTCCAGCGCGATCCGGTCAGCATAGGACAGGCGGTTGAACACCCCTATGCCGTCGGCATTGGACCACAGAATATAGTCGCTATCGTCCAGCGCCTGATGGCGAAACCGGCATAGGACATAGGGCGTACCAGAGCGGCAGGCATCGCGCAGATAGGTGCGGCCAGGTCCGTCGGCTAGGACGCGGGCGGTCAAAAAGGGTGGCCTGCGTAGGTCATCACCCCATTTGGCCTTGACGCTTTGGGCATAGAGGGCGTTGGCCGCAAACCCGACCACGACGGCTGCCACAATCAGGCCAGAGCGAAACACAGTCTCGCGCCATGGGGCCTTGAGCAGCAGCATCATACCGAGGGCCAGAACCGCGAGGCACAGGGCCGTCATGGTGTGCGAGCCGTGAACGCTAAGACAGATCGCCATCAGGGCCCAGATCAAGGCCTGCTCGCGGCGGCGCAATGTGTGCCGATAGATCAGGATCAGGACGGCGCAAAGAATGGCAATACCCGCAAAAACATCGGGCATGGCAAACCCGGCAAACAGGGGCAGGGCTGTGCCCGCCGCCACACCCGCGCAAACCAGACCAAAGGTCCAGGGCCTGGCGCTTGGGGCTATGGCAAGCGATAGCCGCCACATCGGCCAAATTGCCAGCAGGGCCTGAACCGCCGATACCAACCAGAGGCTACCCAATACGGTGCCGACATAGAGAAACACGCCATAATAGGCCGACCTTGCCCCCATCGCGGTCAGGGCAAACCGTTCCTCGGCCTTTTTCTCGGCCGCCTCAGCGATCTCATCAGGATCAGTCAGGGGCGCTGGTTTTATGAAGTGCGCTGACAGGTCGCGCACCACAGTACGGCCCTGATCATAATAGTCATCCGTGTCGGTAAATACCGAGGGCCGACCATTGACCAAGATAACGGCCAAGACCAGCAATGTGCCCAGCAGCACCGGCCACGCCCTAAGGACGGGCCAAGTTTTCCAAATCCGCCTCATGCCGAGCCGTACCCGGTTTAGCGGCGCAGTGTAAAGACCGATGCCAAAAAGCCCGAGGCCGCGATCTGGATACTGGCGGTTATGGCCGTCAAGGCGATGACCAGGATGCGCACCACGCCATTATAGACGATCGGACCAAATCCAACGCTGGCCCAGTGCCCCAGGGCAAACACAGCGCCCGCGCAGCCGGCAATAAACAGCACCAAAGCACCTTGCAAAATCGGCTCAAGCGACATGCCAAGCAGGAATTTCTTCATGCTGCCTGTGGGCGGAAGCACGCCCTCTATCATGGCATAGCGCCGCGCCAAGGCGCTAAACATGACCAACTGGGTGCCGATCAGGAAGGAGAAGCAGGCCGCGACCAGGGTGTGAATATCCAGCTGGACATGCGGTGTAATCTGGATCGCGCCATGCGCCAAAAGGCTGACACCGCCAATGCCCAGCCCGATCATGATCAGGCCAGGAAACAGAAACAGCCATTCTGGGCTGTGCAGCAATAGGAAACGCAGGTGCCGCCAGCCATCGCGCCAGGTCTTGAGATGGGGCGGGCGTGAGCGGCCATCGGGGCGCAAGGTGGTGGGCACTTCTTCAATCCGGCGCTCATGCAGGGCCGACTTGACCACCATTTCGCTGGCAAACTCCATGCCCGAGCTTTGCAGGCCAAGGCTGAGCATACTGTCGCGGTTAAAGCCGCGCAGGCCACAATGAAAATCGCTAACCGGAATCTTGAAGAACAGCTTGCCGATAAAGGACAAGACCGGATTACCCAAATACCGGTGCAAAAAGGGCATGGCGCCTTTTTCTATGCCGCCAAGAAAACGATTGCCCATGACCAGATCCGCGCCATCACGCAGGCGCTCGACCATGGTGTCGAGGTTTTCGAAATCATAGCTATCATCCGCATCGCCCATGATGACATACCGGCCCTTGGCGGCGCGAATACCGCCTAGCAGGGCTGCGCCATAGCCACGCTCTGGCACGGCAACCACCCTGGCCCCGTGCGATTGCGCCAGGCCTTGGGAGCCATCGGTTGAGCCATTATCGGCGATCAGGACCTCACCGGACACGCCGGCCCGCTTCAAGTAGCCAAGCGCCTTGCGCACGCAGACCTCAATGGTCTCGGCCTCGTTCAGGCAGGGCATTAATATGGTCAGCTCAAGCTCTGCCACATCGCCCACAGAGCCTGCGACTGCCGAAGGCTTCAGGTCCAAAGTCATATCCGCCTCATCTCGTAATCACGATTGCGAGAGGGAGATACGCCATTCTGATCAAGGTGCAAGCCCCGTGATCGGATTAAGGTTAATGGCCGCGCTTTTAGAGCCCTAATGCGTGGCGCATGATTTGAAAAATATAGCTTTCTTCAACCACGCCGCGCACCAGATGCGCCTGTGGTCCACCGGCAAAGATCGGCACATCCTCGCCGCTATGGGCCGCAGAGGCCATGGGAACGGAGGCTTGTTGGCGATATTCGGGGTCTTGTGTATCGACCTTGCTCAGGTCTGGCCGTTCTTCGTCGCCTTCCGGACCGCCGGGCCCCGTGGCAAAGGACAAGATGCTATAGGGCTTGCCATCCGTGCCCATGACCGGCTCGCGGCTTGAGCTACTGGAATCGTCAGCAAGGCCAAGAATCGGCGCATTGCGGCTTGGATAGCCCGATATCACCAGGCCATGGCTGTGATCGGCTGTGACAATGACCAGAGTGTCCTTCAGATCGACCTTGGCCAAGGCCGCCGCGACGGCGTTGGAAAGCCCCACCGTCTCGGTCACGGTGCGATAGGCGTTTCCGGCATGGCTACCATGATCAATGCGACCGCCCTCGACCATCAGGAAATAGCCCTTGGGATTGGTGGACAGGGCATCAATGGCCGCGACGGTCATGGCCGAGAGGGTGGGCTTGTCTTGGCCCAGAATGGCGCGCTCGGCCTCATAGGGCATGTGCTCATCAGCAAACAGGCCAAGAATTTTTCGCGTCTGACCGGGTTTGATCGCCGCCAGATCAGCCGCTGTGCTGACATAGGCCGCATTGGGCCCGGCCTTGTCTTGCCAGGTCTTGATCAGGTCGCGGCCATCGGTTCGCGCCCCGCCCTTTTCCTGGGGCAAAAACCGCGACCGGCCGCCGCCCATGGCCACATCCAGGGTCGCGCCATAGGGCGCCTCGACCAGTTGGCGCGCAATATCGATACAGCCTTGCGTCTTGGCCTGGGGTGACATGTTCGCATCACCCTCCCAGTCGCGATAGGGGGTATGGGCATAGGTCGAGGCTGGCGTGGCATGGGTGATGCGGGTATTGGTTACGGCCCCGGTCGAGCGCCCGCCGGCCTTGGCCAGTTCCGCTAGGCTCACAAGCTTTGCGGCCTTGAGCGAGGCGCAATCCTCCAGCTTCGCCGAGTCATCCACCCCGATCATGCCGTTCTTGGTCTTGACGCCCGTCATTATGGCCGAGGCACTAGGCGCGCTGTCGGTAACGAGCGAGTCGTGGCTATAGGTCTTGGACAGGGCCAGATAGGGCAGGGCCTCAAAGGCGAGGCTGTTGGACGGCCCGTCGCGTCCGGCCTGTTGGCCAGCAAAGATTCTCGCTGCCGTCACCGTGCTGACGCCCATACCATCGCCAATGAACAAGATCACATTCTTGGCCTTGCCCATATTGGGCTGTAGCGCCAAGGCGGAATTCAGGGCGGACAGGTCATGGGCGTAATAGGGGTTGGCCTGTTGAGCCGATGGCACGACGCTTGCGTCTTTTGACCAGGCCGGCACGGCCAGCGCGCTGGTGGCGACGAAAACCAGGGCCAACACGGACATATAGGGGCGGGCCATGGGCGTCTCCTAGGGGGATAAGCCGCTTTTCTAGGTTGGCCCATGCCATTCGGTCTAGGGGTTCATCAAAATTTCATAAACCGCACGCCTAGCGCCGGTTGCGCTTGGCCAGCACCCGCAGGCGCAGGGCATTGAGCTTGATAAAGCCGCCCGCATCGCGGTGATCATAGGCCACCTTGCCTTCTTCAAACGTCACCAGGTCCTGATCATACAGGCTATAGGGGCTGGTGCGGCCAATGATCGAGACATTGCCCTTATAGAGCTTGACCCGAACCTGGCCGGTGACCTGGGCTTGCGAATAGTCAATCGCCGCCTGTAGCATTTCGCGCTCGGGGGCAAACCAAAAGCCATTATAAACAAGAGACGCATATTTCGGCATCAACTCGTCTTTCAGGTGCATGGAGCCGCGATCCAGCGTGATGCTCTCAATGCCCCGGTGCGCCGCCAGCAATATGGTCCCGCCCGGGGTCTCATAGACGCCGCGTGACTTCATGCCGACAAAGCGGTTCTCGACCAGATCGAGACGCCCAATGCCGTTATCATGGCCCAATTGGTTGAGCTTGGTCAGAAGTGAGGCCGGCGACATGGCCATGCCGTCAATCGCAACCGGGTCGCCGCGCTCGAAATCCATTGTAAAGACATGCGGCGTGTCGGGCGCGTCTTCGGGCGCAATCGTGCGCATATGCACAAATTCCGGGGCCTCAATGGCTGGGTCCTCCAGCACCTTGCCTTCGGACGAGGAGTGCAAAAGATTGGCATCGACGCTGAATGGGGCTTCGCCGCGCTTGTCCTTGGCAATCTGGATCTGGTGCTTTTCGGCAAATTCCAGCAGGGATTCGCGCGATTTGAAATCCCATTCGCGCCAGGGGGCTATGACATGGATGTCGGGCTCCAGCGCATAATAGCCAAGCTCAAACCGGACCTGATCATTGCCCTTGCCGGTCGCGCCATGACTGACCGCATCGGCCCCGACCTTGCGGGCGATCTCGATCTGCTTTTTGGCGATCAAGGGCCGGGCAATCGAGGTGCCAAGCAGGTATTGGCCCTCATAGACCGTATTGGCGCGAAACATCGGAAACACATAGTCGCGGACAAATTCCTCGCGCACATCCTCGATAAAGATGTTTTCCGGCCTTACGCCTGCCGCCAAGGCCTTGGCCCGCGCCGGTTCTATCTCTTCGCCTTGGCCAAGATCAGCGGTAAAGGTCACGACCTCGGCGCCATATTCGGTCTGAAGCCATTTCAAGATGATCGAGGTGTCCAGCCCGCCGCTATAGGCCAGCACAACTTTTTTCACGGCAGGTTTGGCGGCGGACATGACGGGCGATCCTGGGCAATGGAAATGCAAGTGGGTTGAGGTTCAATGCCACCTTGGCCTCAAGGTCAAGACCCTAGCTGACCCTCTTGCGCCAAGACCTTGAGGGCCTGGCGCATATGCGACAGATGGATCAGGCATAGCACCGGCGCGATGAATACGCGTATTGCCAGCATGAGAGTCCGCTCTGATGACCCGGCTGGGGCGGTTTGGCCGATGGTCAGTAAAACCAGCCAGACACCGCAGGCGATGATCGGGGTGAAGCCCACGGCGATCAGACGCGATGCCCGCCAGTTTGGTGCGCCGTCAATACCAAACTGCATTGGCACCTTGGCAGATGGCAGTATGCGCACAAAGCTTTGACGAGAGACGCTGCTCATAATCGCCAAGGCGGCGATCCACAGGCCGTCGACCAGAAGGGTGAGCCAATCCATCAGGCCCGTCCCATCAGACAGACACCTGGGCGCCGAGTTCCACCACCCGGCCCGGCGGAATCTTGAAAAAGTCCGTCGGATTGGCGGCATTGCGCATCAGGAAGATAAAGATCTTGTCCTGCCAAAGCGGCATGCCCGATTGGGCAGACGGCACGACTGAGCGGCGACCAAGGAAGAAGCTGGTGGCCATGATGTCGAATTTCAGGCCCAGCTTGCGGCTTCGTCCCAGCGCCTTGGGTACATTGGGGCTTTCCATAAAGCCGTAATTGATCACGACCTTTTTGAAGTCATCATTGACCTGTTCGATCGTGATCCGGTCTTCCTCGCGCACGCGCGGCGTTTCCGAGGTGCGCACGGTCAGTATGACGTTCTTTTCGTGCAGGACCTTGTTGTGCTTGAGATTATGCATCAGGGCCACGGGCGCGACATCGGGGTCTGAGGTCAGGAATATGGCCGTGCCAGGCGCGCGGTGCGGCGCACGCGCGCGCAGTATATCGATCAGGTCGCACAAGGGCACGCTGTCGCGCCGGGTCTTGTCGGTCAGGATTTGAGTGCCGCGCGCCCAGGTCCACATCACCGCTACCAGACCGCCGCCCAGCACCAGGGGCAGCCAGGCCCCATCGGGCACCTTCAGCAGGTTGGACGAGATAAACACAATATCCAGTATGCCCAGTGGCACCAGCAGGCCAAGGCTCTGCCAGCGGTTCCATTTCCACATCTGGCGCATGATCACATAGGCAAGCAGCGTATCGACAAACATGGCTCCTGTGACCGCAATCCCATAGGCCGAGGCCAGAGCGCTGGAGGTCTGGAAGACGAACAGAAGAAGGAGCACGCCAATCATCAGAATCGAATTGACCGCAGGGACATAGATCTGGCCCGACTGGGTCTCGGACGTGCGCTTGATGTCAATGCGCGGCAGAAGGCCGAGCTGGACGGCCTGTTGGGTTAGCGAAAACGCCCCGGTAATCACGGCTTGGCTGGCAATGACCGCCGCAGCCGTGGCCAAGGCCAGGATGGGCCAATAGGCAAAATCGGGCACCATCTGCCAAAACGGATTGGCCCTTGCCGCTGGATTGTTCAGCACCAAGGCGCCTTGGCCCAGATAGTTGAGCGCCAGACACGGCAGGACCAAGAAAAGCCAGGCGGTCTGGATCGGCTTTTTGCCAAAATGGCCCATATCGGCATAGAGGGCCTCGGCACCCGTGACGGCCAAGAAGACGCTGCCCAGGATGACAAACCCGACAAAGCCGTTCTCGAACAGGAATCGCACGCCGTAATAGGGGCTGAAGGCGCGCAAAATCGACCAGTTGTCGGAAATATGATAGATGCCAAGCGCGGCCAAGACCAAAAACCACGCCAGGGTAATGGGACCAAAAAAGGTTGCGACGCTTTGGGTGCCCTTGGCCTGAACCAAGAACAGACCGATCAGAATGCCTGCGGACAGGGGCACAACATAGGGCTGAAGACTGGCCCCCAGATTGGGTGCCTCCTTCATGCCTTCCATGGCTGAAAGCACCGAGATCGCCGGGGTAATAATGCCGTCGCCATAAAACAGCGCCGCGCCAATCATGCCAAGCACAAAGACTGTGGTCGAACGCTTGCCAATCGCCCGTTGCGCCAGGGCCATCAGGGCCAGGGTGCCGCCCTCGCCCTTATTGTCGGCCCGCATCAAAAAGATCACATACTTGACGGTAACGACCAGAAACAGCGCCCAGAGCACCAGTGACACCACGCCCAGCACAGCATGCTCGGGCGATGTCGTGGCGCGTGAATGATGCAGGGCCTCTTTCATGGCATAAAGGGGGCTGGTGCCAATATCGCCGAACACCACCCCGATCGAGCCTAAAACCATGGCCCGAAAACTGTTTTTATCCGCACCGTGCCCGCCATGGCCCGAACCCGGCGTTTTGGCGGCCTCGATCGTGTCGGCTGAAGAATCTGTAGCCATGGGGTCCCCTCGAAAGCGCAGCCTTAAGTCCCGCGCCGTTCGAAATTTCGGTCAAGCGTTTGCCCGATAGACCCTTTCCCGGTCCTGTTCAATCGTGCTTGCGCCAATCACGGCCAAACTGGGGCATAATTTGGACCCTAATCGTCTGGGGGCCTCAAGGGTCGCAGGGCTTGGTGATCTGTGGCGACTTGATCCAGGGTCCGGCTGGGGCCAAGATGCGGTTCAACCATTTTGCATAGGAAGACCTTGTATGACCCGGCGTTTATGTTTGATTACGGGCGCTTCGGCCGGTATTGGCGCGGCCATGGCGCGGGTTTTCGCCAAGGCTGGTTATGATGTCGCCCTGACCGCCCGGCGGACCGAAAAGCTAGAGACCCTGGCCGACGAGGTGCGCATGCGCTTTGGGGTCGAGACCTATGTCATCAGCGCCGATCTGGCAGAAGCCGGGGCCGCAGACCAGATCCTGGCCGCCCTGGCCGATCAGGGCCGGGTGGTCGATGCCCTGGTCAATAATGCCGGATACGGTCTGGCCGGGTCCTATGCCAATACCCGTTGGCCGGACCAGAGGGCATTTTTGCAGGTCCTGTTGGTGGCCGTCGCCGAGTTGAGCCACAAGGTCTTGCCGGGCATGCTGGATCGCCGGTTTGGCCGGATCATCAATGTCGCATCCCTGGCGGGGCTGGTACCAGGATCGGCGGGCCATACCCTCTATGGGGCGACCAAGAGCTTTCTGATCAAGTTCTCGCAAAGCCTGCATCTGGAAACCATGGGGACGGGCGTGCATGTCACGGCGCTCTGCCCGGGCTTTACCTATTCGGAGTTTCACGACGTCAATGCGACCCGTGAGCTTGTGTCCAAGGCAACCCCCGCCTGGATGTGGCTGGGTGCCGATGAGGTGGCCAGTGACGGTCTGGAGGCCGTGGAAGCCAATCGCGCCGTCTGTGTTACCGGCACGCCCAATAAGGTGATCGCCGCCTTGGCCAAGATATTGCCAGACGACTGGGCCCTGGCCCTAATGGCCCGCAGCGCCGGACGGTTTCGTAACCTCTAACCAGAAGGGGTGGGGGCCATGACCCCCACCCTGTGGCTCAAAGATCTGCAAAGTCCTTCTTGCGTGGCCCGATATAGCCAAACAGATAGGCCCCGACCTTGCGCATCTGAATCTCTTCCGAGCCCTCGGTAATCCGGTAGCGGCGGTGGTGGCGATAAATATGCTCAAACGGCTTGTGGCGCGAATAGCCAATGCCGCCATGCACCTGCATGGCCCGGTCAGCCGCCTCGCAGACCAGGCGGTTGGACCAGTAATTGCACATGGACACCTTGTCCGAGAGCCGCTTTTCAACCTCGGGCTTTGGCATCTGATCCATTTCCCAGGCGGTCTTGCGGATCAAGAGGCGCAGCATTTCGCACTGGGTGGCCAGCTCGACCAGCGGAAACTGGATGGCTTGATTATCGGCCAGAGGCTTGCCAAACGGCGTGCGCACCCGCGCATAGCGCACGCTTTGCTCGACGCAATAGGTTGCAGCCCCCAGCGACGAGGCCGCCTGACGTATGCGGTTTTCATGCACAAAATGTTGCGCCAGCGACAGGCCGTGACCTTCAGGCGCGAACATGGCGCTATCGGGCACCCAGCAATTGGTAAAGCTGACGCGGGGGTGGTCTGTGGGCATGTTGAAGGTCCACAAATATTCCTCGATCTTGACGCCCGGATCACTGGCAGGCACCAGGAAACAGGTGATGCCGCGCGCATCGCCGTCCTTGCCAGAGGTGCGGCAAAACAGGGCGCAGTGGCTGGCCTTGTGCATGCCCGTGGTCCACATCTTCTCGCCATTGATCAGCCAGCCCTCGACCCCATCGCGGGTCTCGCGCACAGCTCTTGTTTCCATAAAGGTGGCGTCAGAGCCGTGATCGGGCTCGGTCAGGCCAAAGGTTGGCCGAAACTTACCGGCCATCATTAACGGGATCAGGGTGTCTCTTTGCTCTGGCGTGCCAAAATCGCGCAGCATCAAGACGAAGGGATTATTGCCGACGATCGAATGCTCGTTTTGCAAATCATTGTGCAGGCCAAGGCCCTTGGCGGCCAAATGCTCGCGGATCACGGCCATCCACAGGTTTGATCCGTCCTGTCCGCCAAACTCTTTGGGCAGGGCAAAGCGATAGTGCCCGGCCTTGTCGGCCAGGGCCCGCGCTTGTCCGAGCAATTCTTCCCATTCATGGCGCGGCAGACCCTGATTGTCCCAATCGGTGCGGGCATGTTCGCGGCGGTGGTCAAAGAAGCGCTCATTGTCATCCTTGGCCTGAAGCGGCTTGATCTCTTTTTCGATAAAGGCATCGAGCACAGCCAGATAATCTGTGAGTGCCGTGGGCAGGGCAAAATCCATGGTCGTTCCTCGCATTTTTTAGTGTTGGAAAGAGTATGACCGCCCTTGGCCCTTGCGGGCAATACTGACCTAACGGAAGGGCCATGCGCGGATGGCCACCGGTGCGCCTTGAAAAATTAAATTGGCGTCTTTAGTGGCGGCTGGTACCCAGACCGTATTTGGTTCGTGTCGGTGCATACTGAGGGTTCGGTATGCAGGTTTCCGGTGCGTGGTTTCCGCCCCAAGCCTTGAGGTGTGTCTCATGTCGATCAAATTTGTTGCCTGCGCCCTGGCCGGACTTTTGCTGGCAAGCGACGCCTTCGCCGCCACTCCGGTCTCTGCGCACGTGGAAAAGCCCCTGATGGGCAAGAGCCTTATTGATGTCGGTGGTGTGGTCTGGACCTGTGAAGGTACAAGCTGCATTGCCGGGGCAGAGCGGTCTGTATCCGTTGCCGCCTGCCGTGAACTGAGCCGAAAAATAAGCAAGTTGGCGGGTCAGGTCACTGCGTTCTATAATGACGCCAAGATGCTGGACGCCGATGCCCTGGCCCTGTGCAATGCCCGCATACCGACGCGCTCGGCGCCGGGGCCTGTGCAATGCGCTGATGGTCAGGCCGGGTGCACGACCGCCCCTCGGACGCGCTAAGGCCTCTACCGGCTAAAAACCCAACCGCTGGCCCGCCGGGTTGCCGGTTTTTTTGCGCAAAATTGACCCTAGGGCTTGACCGGGTCGTCTGGCTGTCCAAAGAAGCCCGCATGATCAATTCTGCCTTGACCAAGACTGAACCCGTCCGCCTAGCGGATACGCCTGGGGCCCTGGCTGGACTACTTGAAGTCGCGCAAAGAGCCGCTTTTTCTGGGCCGCAAAAATTAAAGTGTGTGTCCCTGGCCATGGATGTCGGCCCCCTGGCACAGCCAGGCGAGGCGGTGATTACGGACGCAGCGATTGACCGGGCCACCCGGTCCTTATTGTTTGTCCAGTCGAGGGTTTTGCGCCATGGCGACGGGGTGGTTCTGGCCACCGGATCGGGCGTTTACCAAATCGTAACCCCTTAAAGA
>JBIIZD010000065.1:0-16185 GCA_044346445.1 Caulobacteraceae bacterium | reverse complement strand
TCCATCATGCCCAGATACCCGGTAGCCAAGACCGCAGCTATGGCCAGATAAGGATTGGCATCGGACGACGGCACTCGGTTTTCCACGCGCCGGTTGGCCGCATCCGATGGCGGCACTCGGATTCCGGCTGTGCGATTGTCGTATCCCCACTGGGTATTCACCGGCGCGCCCGACTCCTTGCTGATCCGCCGATAGGAATTCACATAGGGAGCCAATATGCCCATAATGGCGGGCATATAGCGCTGTTGGCCAGCAATAAAGCTATAGAACAGCTCTGTGGGGCCGCCCGTCTCGGCATCGGAAAACAGATTGTGCCGATTCTCTAGATCGACAATCGACTGGTGGATATGCATGGCCGAGCCCGGTTCCGCCGCCATGGGCTTGGCCATGAAGGTGGCATAGATTTCATGCTCCATGGCCGCTTCGCGAATAGTGCGTTTGAACATAAAGACCTGATCGGCCAGTTCCAGAGCATTGCCGTGGCGCAGATTGATTTCCATCTGGGCAACGCCGCTTTCATGGATCAGGGTATCAATCTCCAGCCCTTGTTGCTCTGAATACTCGTACATGTCCTCGAATAGGGCGTCGAACTCGTTCACCGCCGAGATTGAGTAGCCTTGACGCCCGGTCTCGGGTCGCCCCGACCGGCCAATCGGCGGCTTAAGCGGGTAGTCGGGGTCTACATTTTTTTCGACCAGATAGAATTCTAGCTCTGGTGCCACCACAGGGTCCCAGCCCTTGGCGCGATAGAGGGATAGCACCCGGCGCAGCACTTGGCGTGGGCTTTCATCTACCGGCCGGCCGTCGGGGTGAAAGGCATCATGGATGACCTGGCCCGTCGGGTCCTGGGCCCATGGCACGCTGGCTAGGGTCGCAAAGTCGGGCACAAGCACAATATCGGTGTCGGACTGAACCCAATCAATCAGGCCCTCAAGATCGGGAAAATCTCCGGTAATGGTTTGATAAAACACCGATAGGGGCAGGTTCATATTTCCGGCATTCAAGAACTTACGCACAGGCATGATCTTGCCACGGGCGACCCCGGCCATATCAGGAACGAAGCACTCGATCTCCTCGATGTTTTGCTTGGCAAACCAGTGGGCAGCGTCTTCGATCGAGGCGACACCGCGTTTGGCGGCGACGGCGGATTTTCGCGTTTTGGACTTCGGTTTCATGGCAGATTTCCATCCTGATTGGCGCACACTAACCCAAGGTGTAAGAAATGGCAAATTGTGATCACAGTTTGCGCGCGTTACTTAGTCCTAGCCGGTATTCCGCAAGGCCGCCGCAATACCGTTCAAGGTCAGTTGTATCCCCAGCTGAATTGAATCGCTTGCCTCGCCGCGCCGCCGCCGGGATAAGAGCTCGATCTGGAGCCTGTTCAGCGGGTCTAGGCAGGGCCGTGACAGTGCAATCGACGCCGCCAATTCGGATTGATTGTCGAGCAGACCAGTGGTCCCCCGAACCTTAAGGATCAGGCTCTGAGCGTCTTCCCATTCCTTTGCGATCTTGGCAAAAATTCGCGCGGCAGCGGCCTTGTCAGTGGCAAGGCCTGCATAGGCCTTGGCAATGACCATATCGCTTTGGGCCAGCGCGACCGCCATATTGTCCAAAAAGGTATCAAGAAAGCCCCATGACCCGGCCATGTCTTGCAACTGGTTAATTCCGGTACCAGCGCGCTTCACCCCGGCTGCAAAACCGTACCAACCCGGCAGCATGAAGCGCGACTGTGACCAACTGAACACCCAGGGAATCGCGCGCAGGTCCTCGATCCGGCCTGAGGCCGTGCGTGATGCGGGGCGACTGCCAATTTTTAAGTCAATGATTTCGGAAATTGGCGTAACGCTGCGAAAGAATGGCGCAAAGGCGGGATCGCGATAAACGAGGTCCTGATAGGCTTGGCAGGAACCATCTGTAATCTGGTCCATTACCGGTCCAAATTGACCTCGCATCGCGCCATTAAGCCGTTCGGGGGCGTCATTATGGGTGGTTGCTAGAAAAACAGCCGCCGTTAGGCTATCTAGGCTCTTGCGAGCTGCGACTTCATCACCAAATTTGCGGGCAATCATTTCACCCTGTTCGGTCAGGCGCATGCGGCCCTGAACCGTTCCGGCGGGCTGCGCCAGAATGGCGGCAAAGCTTGAGCCGCCGCCCCGACCGACCGAGCCGCCTCGGCCATGGAAAAGTTGCAAGCCAACGTCGCGGTCTTGACAGGTTTTCAAGATTTCGCTCGATGCCCGATGCAGGGACCAGCGCGAAGCGGTGTAGCCACCATCCTTATTGCTGTCCGAATAACCCAGCATGACTTCTTGCACAGCGCCAGGGCCGAGTAAGGAACGGGCCGCAGGTAGGTCCAGCCACCGGGCGATTATGGCAGGCGCTGCCTCAAGGTCGCTAATGGTTTCAAATAAGGGCGCAACGCGTAGCATCGACCGCGGCGCCGCCCCGCCAAAAACAAGACCTGCCTGTTTGAGCATGACCAGCGGCTCTAGAATATCCGAGACCGAGGCCGCCTTGGACACAACATAGGCCCCGATCGCTTCTGGGCCATAGGCCTTGACCGTCTCGGCCGCGGCATCAAGGATTTTCAGTTCGCGCTTGGTCAGGTCCGAATAGGAGGCAAACGGCCAGCGTAAAATCCGCTCGTCGCTGAGTTGCTCGATCAAGACCTCAATCCGCTGGTCCTCTTCGAGCGCCAAATAGTCAATCGGAGCGGGGGACTGGGCGAAGAGTTCGGCAATGACCCGTTCATGCACATCGGCATTTTGGCGAAGATCGAGCGACAGAAGATGAAACCCGCAACAGCGGACGATCTGCAAAAGGGTTTTGAGACTGGAACCCACCAGACGCTCACCGCCATGTGCAACCAGACTGTCGCGCACATTTGACAGGTCCTGAATCAGGTCCGAAGGCGAGCCATAGGCCATTGTCGATACACGGTCGCTCAAGGTCGTAGCGCTGGGCGGTAATGCGGCCAAGGCCTGAGCTGTGGCCAGCACGCGGTCCCGGATATAGGTCAGAGCCCTGCGATAGGCTTCGTCCGCGCGGTGAACGGAATGCTGGGCTGAGCGCCTGGCAAGTTCCATAACCTCATCGGATACGGGGGCCAGGGTCAAGGACAGGGTGAGTTCACCCTCCAGCCGGTCCAGTTCTTGCAGATAATAGTCGAAAATCACCTGGCCTTGCTGCGCAAGCGCCAGGTTCAACGTGACATGATCGACATGTGGATGGCCGTCACGGTCACCGCCAATCCAGGAGCCAAGCCCGAGCACAAGGGGAAAGGGGGCCTGTTCGGGCATATCCCGGTCCCAATCATCGTACAGACGCACCAAGGCTGGCAATATGGCCCGTTTGACAAAGCCTAATGTGTTGTCAATTTCGTCGCTCACCGTGATGCGGTCTGGGCGGTGTAGGCGGGTTTTCCACAATAAGGCGACGGCGCGAAACAGTTCGTCCTGGGTCCAGATATCTAGGGTTCTGGGCAAGGAGTGACGCCGCAGCCCCAGAATCCGGGACACCTCAAACTCGCGGTCAACAACCGAGGCGCGGCGCATTTCAGTTGGATGGGCGGTCAGGACCGGGGTCAGGCGCATATTGGCGAGTACAGCATGGATCTGCCCGTCGATTAACCCTTCGGCGCGCTTAAACTCAATTGCACCGGTCAAGGTGGCGGGTCGGCCATCGACCAGAGCATCGTCCAACCGCCTGCGCCCAGCCACGTCTTCAGAAATATTGGTCAGGGTTGATAGACAAGCCAGGGCCCTGACCAGATAGACGGCGTCTTCGGCGGTCAGGGCGGCCAGGTCAGTACTGTCTGTCCGGGCTTGGCGCACCTGAGCTAGCTTTTCAGTTCCGTCCAGATAGGCCACGGCCTCGTGAAAAAGCCGCTCTAGCAGCTTGACGTTTTGCGAAACCCGCCGCGTGGTCGACTCATCAAGGCTCATGGGACAAATCTTTCCTGATTGACCCGCGCACCATAGCGCAAAACATGTAAAAACCGTGTTTCAGGTCAAGGAGACATCAGACAATGCAAGATCTTTGGGCGCTCGGGCAGACGGCCGGGCTGATTTTGAAGGCTAGGGGCGAGACCATCGCCATTGCCGAATCGTCTTCGGGCGGTTTGTTGTCGGCCGCGCTCTTGGCGGTTCCGGGCGCTTCGGCCTATTTTCTCGGCGGCGCGGTTGTCTATACCGGCCGGGCGCGGCGCAAGCTAATGGCTATTGAGGCCGAGGCGGTTGAAGGTATGCGCTCGGCAAGCGAGCCTTATGCGCTTTTATTGGCGCGCACGGCCCAGAGCCGGTTTCGCGCCACCTGGGCCTTGTCAGAAACCGGGGCGGCGGGTCCAACGGGCAATCCTTACGGCGACGCGGCGGGGCATACCTGTATTGGTCTGGCCGGGTTGGTCGAAACGGTCATGACCTTGGAGACGGCCAGCGGTGACCGGCTTGGCAATATGCAGGCCTTTGCCGCCCGGGCGCTTGAGCTCTTGATCGCGACGCTTAGGGCGCAGGAGCACCCACAAGCCTAGGCTATCGGACGCGAAGGCTGGTCAAAAATCCGCACGATCTCGTCTTCGCGGTCGTTCCATAGAATGCTGACGCCGCGGGCGCGGTCCAGATTCGGGCCCAAACTGGCCTTAAGCGCCTCTTCGGACAGCTTGCGGGCACTGATTCGCAATAGCGTGCGACCGCAGCCCTGATCTTCTTGCAGGTCGGCATAGTGCAAGACGGCGTCGATAATCGCGCCAGTCAAAGGCGCTTTTGCAGCGAATTGTCTGCGGGCTATTGAAGGGCGCTTATAGGGGGCCATGGCGGCTGTCCTTTGGCTATACAAATCCTTGGACTCATGATGTATATTCGCCCTACGACAAGTCCGGTCGTATGATAAGAGGCGCTCGATGCGGCATGAAAAGGCACAAAATCTGCTGGTTCTGGCGCGGATGCTGGCGGGATCGGCGGAGGGATTGACGCTCGATGAGATGGCGGTTGGCCTTGGCGTTGGCCGCAGGACGGTTGAGCGCATGCGCGATGCGGTGCGTGAAGTGTTTCCGGCGCTCGAAGAGATTGAGGACCCGCCAACGCGAAGGTTTCGCATACCTTCAGGCCTAGATGGTTTGTTCCAAGCGCCAACGGCCGATGAGTTGGTCGCGCTGAGGACAGCCACCGAGGCCCTGCAAAGCGCAGGCGCAAACGCTCGGGCTGCGGCCCTGTCAAGTCTTGAGGCCAAGATCATGTCGGCGATGCGCTCGGCGGCGCGCAGGCGACTTGCCCCAGATGTTGAGGCCCTATTGCAGGCCGAAACCATTGCCGTTCAGGCGGGGCCGCGCCCGTTTGAGGATGATCATGTGCTGGACAAGGTTCGGCAGGCGATCAAGGCGCTTTGCGGTCTGCAGTTTCGTTATGACGGCGGCAGTACGCCGGGCCGTCTGCGTCAGGTGGCCCCTTATGGCCTCTTGTTTGGCCGCAGTAATTATCTGGTCGCCGCCGAGCTAGGCACAGAGAACAAGCCCCTTGAGGCGCGAAATTGGCGCCTGGACCGTATGGCCGACATCTCCCTCTTGAGCACGCAGGCCGCGCCGCCACCGGGGTTTTCCTTGCAAGACTATGCCGATCAGAGCTTTGGCATCTATCAGGACGATGTTGAGGATGTGGTGTTGAAGGTGCTCGCCCATGGCGCCGAGGATGGCCACCGCTGGCGGTTTCATGTTCACCAGACCGTCACGGCTCAAAGCGATGGCAGCCTGATCATCCGGTTTCGGGCCAGTGGCATGACCGAACTGGCCTGGCACTTGTTTAGTTGGGGCAACAGAATAGTGATCTTGGAGCCGGCGCGGTTGCGTCAAGTCCTGGCCGACCAGATCGCGCAAGCCAGCCACGGCCTTGTCGTTTAGGTGCGTCCGCTTTTGACGTAGTTGCCGTTCATAAGGGCTGGGTCACCGAGAGGAGATCTTGACCATGACCGATTTTTCTTATCCATCTCGCCCTGCAAGTGACTGGGCTTCCATCCTTGCCGCGATGCGCCGGGCCCTGGCTCTGGCGATGGCCGCCTTACATTATGGGCTGGTCTGGCTGGTTTGGCTGGCGCTCTTTATCGTGCGACCGAGACTGGCGCTGGAAGTTTTCGCTATCGGCGCATGGATTCGCCCATTGGCCGTGGCCGCCGGGCCGTGGCCTTAACTAGGCTGTGCCGTGCAAGCGGTATGCCTCGCAAACTGGCTTGAAGCCGCATCCTGGCGTCAATATTGGTCAGGCCGTCTATTGGTGGCTCTGGTCTGTTTAGGCTCAGGCTTGCGATATGGACGCTAACCCCATAAAGATTTTTAGGGCTCTGATCAAAAGGCTAAATCGACATGACCCCGATCCTCTATGGCATCAAGGCCTGCGACACGATGAAGAAGGCCAGGGACTGGCTGGACCAACATGGCGTGGCCTATCAATTTCATGACTATAAGCTTGTCGGCATTGGCAAGGACCGTCTGCAAGCTTGGGTTGATGAAATGGGCTGGGCGTTGGTGCTCAATCGGGCTGGAACCACGTTTCGCAAACTGCCCGAATCCGCGCGGCAAGACCTAGACGCCGCCGCTGCCATAGCGCTGATGCTGGCCCAACCGTCTATGATCAAGCGGCCTGTGCTAGATATTGGCACACAGCGGCTATTAGGGTTTAAGCCCGATCTCTATGCCAAGGCCCTGCTTTAGGAAACCGCGTCTAGGGCCCAGAGACGAGCCTAGCTTCCCAATATGACCACGGCTGAGAGGCCGGGCGCACCATAGACCTGACTATAGGCGTGTTTGGCGCCCTCAACCTGTCTTGAGCCGCTGCGACCTCGTAATTGCTGGACATTTTCATAGACCTGGCGAAGGCCGGACGCGCCGATGGGTTCGCCGCAGGCTAGGCAACCGCCGTCTGTATTGATGGGTAAGGCCCCGCCTATCTGGGTTGAACCGTCCGCCAGCATACGCTCCTGCTCGCCATCGGCACAAAACCCGTTTTCAGCCATATGCATAATTTCTGCGCCGCTTTCAGTATCTTGAATCTGAGCGACATCTATCTCTTGCGGGCCTAGCCCGGCCATCTCATAGGCTGCTTGCGAGGCCATTTGGGTGGGGCTTGGGCCACGCTCGATATCCAGCGACGGGCTGAAGACCTCAAACGAGCCATGTACCCGCGTGCGCACGGCGGCGCTGTGGATGCGCGGACCAGCAAGGCCCATTTCCCGCATCTTTTTGTCGGACGCTAAAACCAAGGCCGCGCCGCCTTCCGCTGGCGAGCAGAACATGAACTTGGTCAGGGGGTCTGAAACCATTTGGGCATCCAAAATGGTTTGGGCATCGACACTGGACCGGCGCCAAGCATGGGGGGTGTCCACACCATTGGTAAAAGCCTTTTCGGCCACCCGTGCCAAGGTCAAGGGGCTGATCCCATGCAGGCCCATATAGCGCTGAATCTTGAGGGCGAAAAACTGAGTGGTCAGCATCAGCCCGGTATCTCCATACCAATCTGGCAGGCCCCAATCGGCGGGAATGGGGCTAAAGGCCCCGCGCGGGTGTTTGTCAAACCCGACCACTACGCCCAGATCAAACTCGCCAGACTTGATCGCCCAATAGGCGGACAAAAGCGCCGAGCCGCCCGTGGCGCAGCCATTGGCAACATTGATGAATTGCACGCCCGTCAGGCCCATATGCGGCAAGACCGCATCGGCATTGCCCGCAGCAGAGCTGCCGCCAAAGCCAAACTGGATATCGCTCCAGGTCACACCGGCATCATCTAGGGCCTGTCGGATGGCGAATACGCCCTGATCCAGACCTGAGCGGTCATCGGTACGGCCAAAGGGATGGATACCGGCGCCGACAATATGAACATTTGTCATAATGGTGATCCTCTATTGGGCCATGGGGCGAAAGGCGAAGGTCAGCCTGTCTTCGCCATTGGGCGCGGTTTTGAAGGTTTGCAGGCAAAGGGCCATGGGCTGGCCAATCTTGAGGTCTTTTGGCGCGTCGGTCTCGATCCGGGTCTCGACAATCACCTGGCCCGGCAGTTCAACATAACCCAAGGCAAAGGGCTTGAAACTGCGCTCATCATCGGCCCCGGCATAGGGCGGGGACTTGGGGCGAAAACCTTGAACCGTATAGGACCAAAGCTTGCCCTGCCTAGCCAGAGGTATGGCCTCATACTGCGCGGCCTCCGCACCGTTTGGCATGGGAAACACGATCCTGCCAGTTTCGCGATGGCGCGCACCAATCAGCTGCGGATCAGCGCCCTCAGTGAACAGGCCCTCGGCAATGGGTCTTGCATGCGCGGACATTCGCCCTCCTTATGGTTTTCGGGCTGTCGCGGAAACTGCAGCCCGTTTAGTTGCTCCCGTCCGTATAGTGAGCACAAGGCGGGCCTGCCCAATAGCCTAACGAAACTCTAGAAAAAAGTCAGCGATGTTTTATACAATCAGATAAGATTGTTTTGCCGTACCCCTCACAGAAACGGGACGGCCCCGGGAGGACTTGATGCTGGATCTGAATAATGTGACCTCGCTAGGCGATATTGCTCGCGGCCAAGCCAAGGTGCGTCCCGACAAGATTGCCTTTCATTTTGAAGGCCGCGAGACCAGCTATGGCGCCTTTGATGACCATACAAGCCGCGTCGCCAATGGGCTGATTGCGCTTGGGCTGAAACCGGGCGCTCGGATTTCCTATATTGGCAAGAATAGTGACCTCTATTTTGAGGCCGTGTTTGGTGCAGCCAAGGCGGGCATTGTCATGACCCCGGTCAATTGGCGTCTGGCCGGGCCGGAAATGGTCTATATCTTGAACGATGCGCGCGCCGAGGTCTTGTTTGTGGGTGCGGAGTTTATCGAGATGGTTGAAGGCTTGGTGCCCGCCTTAAATACCGTCCACAAGATTATTGACCTGGAAAGTTTTGGCTCGGCCTGGCCGGGTTTTGCTGCCTGGCGGGACGCCCAAGACGCCACCGACCCACAAACCGATATTCAGTCTGGCGATGTGGCCCTGCAACTTTATACGTCCGGCACGACGGGCAATCCCAAGGGCGCCATGCTGGCGCACCATAGCCTGATGGGTTTGCGCCGGATCGCAGGTCAGCCCAGCTGGAATACCTGGACCGCTGATGATGTTTCGCTGGTTGCCATGCCAGCCTTTCATATTGGCGGCACGGGCTGGGGCATTGCCGGTCTGATCAATGGTGCCAAGGGTGTGGTGGCGCGTGAATTTGATCCGCACAAGGTGCTGGATTTCATAGAAGGCTTTGGCATTACCAAGATTTTTATGGTCCCCGCCGCCATGCAGATCGTCGTGCGTCACCCAAGGGCCCGCGAGGTGGATTACAGTTCGATCAAGTATATCCTCTATGGCGCATCACCGATCCCGCTGGACCTGCTGAAAGAGTGCATGGAGGTGTTTGGCTGCGGCTTCGTCCAGATGTATGGCATGACCGAGACGTCAGGCACCATTGTCGCCCTGCCACCTGAAGACCATGTGCCGGAGGGCTCGTCTCGTATGCGCTCAGCCGGCAAGGCCCTGCCGGGCGTTGAGGTCGTGATCGTGGATGAAGCCGGCCAAGTGGTTGCGCCCGGCGTGGTCGGCGAGATTGCCAGCCGCTCTATCGCCAATATGACCGGTTACTGGAACCTGGCCGAGGCTACAGCCAAGGCCTTGAACAGCGAAGGTTGGCTGCGGACGGGCGATGCCGGCTATATGGACGAAGACGGCTATATCTATATTCATGACCGGGTGAAGGACATGATCATTTCGGGTGGTGAAAACATCTATCCCGCCGAGGTCGAAAACGCGATTTTTGGCCATCCCAGTGTCGCAGACGTCGCCGTGATAGGAATTCCCGACGACAAGTGGGGTGAGGCGGTTAAGGCCTGCGTCGTGCTCAAGGCCGGTACCACGGTCAGCCCGGCCGAGATTATTGCCTGGTCACGCGAGCGTATCGCCGCCTTTAAGTGCCCAAAATCGGTCGATTATATCGAGGCCCTCCCACGCAATGCCTCGGGCAAGATTTTGCGCCGTCAATTGCGTGAGCCTTATTGGGCAGCGGTCGGCCGGCGGGTAAACTAGACGCTTGGCGTCTAGTCCCGGCACGGCCCCTAGAGTTTTAGCAATTGCTTGCCGAAGTTTTCGCCCTGGAATAGGCGCATCAAGGTTCGCGGTGCGTTTTCCAACCCGCTTTGGACGTCTTCCTTGTACATCATTTTTCCAGAGCGGATCCAATTGGCTATGCGTTTGCGCGCCATTGGATACTCGCTGATATAATCCAGCACGATAAAGCCCTCCATATGGGCGCGCTTGAAGATCAGGTTGAAATAGTTTTCAGGCCCTGCGGGCATCTTGCCGAGCTCATAGCGCGATATGCCGCCGCAAATCACAATGCGGGCATGCATGGCGATCTGGTTCAAAAGGTCATTCAACTGCGCGCCGCCGACATTGTCCCACAAGACATCAATCCCATCGGGGCAAAGCGCCGCGATCTGGGCCTTGATATTGCCGGCCTTGTAATCGACGGCCCCGTCAAAGCCAAGTTCATCCACCAGCCATTTGCACTTGGCTGGACCGCCCGCGACGCCAATGACCCGGCAGCCGGCGATCTTGGCCATCTGGCCAACCACAGACCCCGTCGCCCCGGCCGCGCCGGTGATCACAACCGTATCGCCTGGAAACGGCTTGCCGATCTTGTTGAGGCCAAAATAGGCGGTCATGCCAGTTGTGCCCATGACGCCAAGATTGGCGGTCAAGAGGTCGTCATCGGCGATTTTCAGCAATTCCTTGGCCGGCATCAGGGCATAGTCTTGCCAGCGCAACATGCCCTGAACCTTATCGCCCTTGGCAAAACCGGGTGCGCCCGAGGATACGACCTCACCCACGCCCGAGCCGCGCATAACCTCGCCAATTTCGGTGGGGGCGACATAGCCGCCTAGATTTTCCATCCAACCCTTTTGCGCCGGATCAAAGGCAATATAGAGGTTCTTGATCAGAACCTCGCCCTCGCCAGGCTCAGCGACCGGTGTCTCTACCAGTTTGAAGTCGTCATCAATCAGGCCGCGGCCGACTGGGCGGCCATTGATCAGCCATTGGCGATTGGTGAGGGCCATGTGTATCTCCTAATTGATTTAGGGGTTTTAGAGTGGTCCGCTGGCGGCAAGCCAGCCGCCGTCAGCGACAAGTTCGGTTCCGGTGACAAAGCTGGCCGCATCGCTGGCTAAGAAGAGGGCGCACTGGGCCATTTCCATGGCCGTTGCCATGCGGCCAATCGGCTGGACAGTTTCAAAAAACGCGCGGGTTCCGGCGGGATCGCCGCTGGCATCAAAGGCGCTTTGGTTCATCGGGGTGTCAATTGCCCCCGGATGCAGGGAATTGCAGCGAATAGTCTTGTAGGTGCGCGCACAGTGCACGGCGACGGACTTGGTTAGGAGCCTAACCCCGCCCTTGGAGGCGGTATAGGCCGCTGCTGAGGCCAGGCCGATAAAGCCGGTGATCGAGGATATATTGACAATCGAGCCCTTGGGCCCGCCGGGATTGGCCTTCATGGCCAAGACACCATGCTTGCAGCCCAGCATGACCCCGGTCAGATTGATCGACAAGACCTTGTTCCAGACGTCTAGATCGACCTCTTCAATGGTCTGGCCAATAAAGACCCCGGCATTATTGATGACGCTATCCAGGCGGCCATACTGATCCTTGATCTTGGCCATGACCGCGATCCACTGGGCCTCGTCGGCGACATCGTGATGCAGGTAGAGGCCGTTCAGCCTTAGGGCCAGGGCCTCACCAAGCGCGTCTTGAATATCGGTAATGACCACCTTGGCGCCTTCGGCGGCAAAGCGTTCGGCGCTGGCCTGGCCGATGCCGGAAGCACCGCCCGTGATCAGAACCACCTTATTGTCCATCTGTCCCATGGCCTGTGCCCCCTAGCCCAGTTGCCGGACCGGATCGGTCCCGTCCCAATCGCGCGCCGCCTGTCGCATAAAGGCAAAAAACTCATGGCCGCCGGGGGCGGGCTTGAGGATTTCGACCATGGTGCCGGGCCCGCCGCCGGTATCGACATAAATCACCTCGCCGCCGCCGGGCACCTTGCCCTCTTGCAGCACCTGCGCGCCGGCCTTGGTGCAGACGGCGCGGGCATGGTCCATGTCATCAACCAGGACACAAACATGATGCACACCTTCGTGCCCGGCATCGCGCCAGGCCTTATAGATGGAGGGGGTATCATTATGCTGGCGGATCAGCTCGATCTGAATGTCGCCCCAATAGCCAATCACCATCGAAAAATCGATCTGCGCCGGCGCGCCAAGATAGCGGACATCATCCAATTGCACATGGTTGAGCGCAAAGAACGGCCCCGCGCCCATCACCTCAGTCCAGTGATTGAGGGCCTGATCAAAATCGGCCGGGACATAGGCGATCTGCATCACAGCGCCCAAGCTGGCAATGGTCGGCTGCATCATTCGGCGGCCCTTTTGATGCTGGCAGCGGGTAGGGGCATGCCGATGGCCTCCGCCAGGGCTAGATGCTGATATTGCAGGGCGATTTCCTGGCGGCCATAGATCACGCTGGAGCCTGCTGGAAGGTTTTGCAAATTACGATAGCCCTCGGCCGAGACGACATAATCCTCGGACTGGACCACATGGGCCGTGGCATCAAAGGCCGCGCTGACCTCGTCGCGATAGGCCTCGGACGAGACGCCCTTGGGAGCAAAAATCGCCTTATAGGTCTTGGTCTCGCCCGGTGTATCGCCGGTAAAGTGCCGAAACAGGGTGTAATAGCCCTTGCCCGGGGAAACCGATCCGGCAAACAAGATGGTGTTGGGGAAGATGTAATGAATACCGCCCAGGCGGTGTTCGGCCCCCCATTGGTCTTCGGGCAGGTCCAGCCAGTCGGACATGCCGCGCTCGACAAACATCACCCGGTGATGGGGGCCAAACCGGTCATAGATTGTGATGTCGTTACGAAAATACGGTGCCAAGGTTTCCTTATGCAGGGCGGCAAAGTGATAGCCCTCGCCATAGGTATCCAGCGCATATTTCCAGTTTGAGGCGACCGGCAAGACCCCGTCCTTGACCCGTTCGGCGCGGCCAAGGTCTAAAAGTTCCAGTTCAGCGGCAAAACTGCCCAGATGCGCGTCCAGATCCATGACCGAGCCTGGCGTACACTGCACAAACACGAGGCCGCAGCGTTCATCTGCCGGGACCGAGATCAGGTGATTTCGATCCTCAAGCCCATTGCAAAAGCGCTCCGCCTCAGGCACCGCAGCCAATTTGCCGTCGTCTGCTGAGAAGGACCAGCCATGGAACCAGCAGGTCAAGAGGCGGGCCTTGCCGGTCTCTTGACGCACCAGCCTTGCACCGCGATGGGTGCAGATGTTTAAAAAGGCGCGGACCTTGCCGTCCTGACCACGGGTTATGACGATCGGCACGCCGGTTTCATCAAAGGTGCGATAACTGCCCGGTTCGGCCAGGTCCTTGGACAGGCAGGCAACCAGCGGGGTTTTGCGAAACAATACATCCCGTTCGGCGGCATGCCGGGCCGGGTCCAGATAGACCTCTATAGGATTGACCATGGCATCTGGAGCCAAGTCACTGGTGCCATGGCGGATATGCTCGACAATCCGGCGGCCCAACTTGATCCGGGTATCGCGCAGACGATCAGCCAATGGGGACATCTGAAGGCTCCGGAAAAGGGCCCCGGGCGCGATAGCCCAGGGCCGAACGCGCAGTTAGCGATAGGCCAGCACGGCCCGGGCGGCGGCCTCTATCCGCTGCGGGCTGGGCAAGAAGGCATCTTCCAGATTTGGCGCAAACGGCACCGGCGTATGCGGGCAGGTCACGGCCTTGATCGGTGCTTTTAGGAATTTAAAGCCCTTGTCGGCTACCAGTCCGGCAATGTCAGACGCCATGGAACAGCGCGGCGGGCTCTCATCAATCACGACCAGCCGTCCAGTCTTGGCGACGCTTTCCAAGATCGCATCCTCATCGAGTGGGGAGGTCGTTCTTGGGTCTATGACCTCGCAGCTAATGCCTTCCTTGGCCAATAATTCGGCAACGGCCATGGCCCGAGGTACGGTTGGACCAAAGCCCATTAGGGTCAGGTCCTTGCCTTCGCGCAGGATATTGGCTTCGCCAAAAGCGATGCGATAGGCCTCGTCCGGAACCTCCATTTCGGTGTCATAAAGCACCTTGGATTCCAGAAAGATCACTGGATCATCATCGCGAATGGCCTGGATCATCAGGCCCTTGGCATCATAGGCATTGGACGGCATGACCACTTTTAGACCGGGCACGGCGGTGAATAATGGGTGCAGGGTCTGGCTATGCTGGGCGCCTGCGCGAAAGCCAGCCCCGATCATGGAGCGGATCACCAGCGGCGTCTTGGCCTTGCCGCCAAACATGTAGCGAAACTTGGCCGCCTGATTATAGATCTGGTCAAAACAGACCCCGACAAAATCGACAAACATGATTTCAGCGATTGGGCGCATGCCCGTGACGGCCGCGCCAGAGGCCGCGCCGATAATGGCGCTTTCGGAGATCGGCGTGTCTATGACGCGGCTGGGACCAAACTCTTGATACAGACCGCCGGTGACGCCAAACACGCCGCCAACAGCGCCGGGACCGCCCGACGAGCCTTGGCCCCCGGCGACATCCTCGCCAAGGACAATGACATTGGCATCACGACGCATTTCCTGACGGATCGCTTCATTGATCGCCGTACGATAAGATTTCTTGCTCATAGGGGCGTGCCTCAATAACGATTGTAAACGTCAGTTTCGAGTGTGTTCAGATCGGGCATGGGTGAGGCCAGAGCCGCCTGAACCGCTACCTCGATCTGGGCTTCTATGTCGGATTCAATCGCATCGAGATCGGCATTGGACAACAGCCCTGCCTCGGTGACCTTGGCTCGAAAATTGCGGATTGGATCATGGCTGCGGGCCTCGGCCAGTTCTTGCGGCGTGCGATAAGCTTGCGGGTCTCCGACAAAATGCCCCAAAAACCGCGAACAGGTGAACTCCAGCGCCGTTGGTCCTTCGCCCGCGCGAGCGCGTTGCAGGGCGCGGTTCATGGCCTCATGCACAGCAAAGAAATCGGTCCCATCCACGGTCTCTGCAGGCATGCCAAAACTGGCAGCGCGCTGGGCAATCGAGGGTGCCCCCACCGAATAGCTGGCGGCGGTGTGTTCGCCATAACCATTGTTCTCAAAGACAAAGATGGCCGGAACCTTCAATACCACAGCCATGTTTAGGGCCTCAAAGGTCGTGCCCTGATTGGAGGCACCATCCCCAGAAAAGGCCACAGCCACCTTGCCGGTATTATTCAGTTTTTGGGTCAAGGCGGCCCCGACGGCGATGGGCGGTGAGCCGCCCACAATCGCATTGGCACCCAGCATACCTTTTGACATATCAGCAATATGCATTGAGCCGCCCTTGCCGCCGCAAAGCCCGCCCGCCTTGCCCATAATCTCCTTCATCATGCCGTCAACATCACAGCCCTTGGCGATACAGTGGCCATGGCCGCGATGGGTGGAGCCGATATAGTCGTCATCGGACAGGTCAAAACAAACCCCGACCCCGACGGCTTCCTGGCCCAAATAGACATGGGCAAATCCGGGGATATTGCCGAGAGCAAACTCCTTGTCCACGCGCTCCTCGAACACGCGGATGGTGTACATTTTTTCATAGGCGCGCTTTAGATCGTCTCGACTGAGCTGCATGTGTCCATATCCTCGACTAGAAAAATCAATCCGCGCCCCTGCCGCCATCGACGGTCATTTCAGCGCCGGTCATATAGCTGCTGGCATCACTGATCAGGTGCAAGATCGCATCGGCCATGTATTGTGGCAGGCCGATCATGCGCAAAGGCGTGTCGGCGGCAAAGGCGTCGGCCAAGGCCTGATCATCACCAAAATTGCTGGTGATCATCGGGGTCCAGATGATGCCCGGATGTAGGGAATTGACCCGTACCTGCGGCGTCATGGCGGCCCCCTCAAGGGCCGCGGCCTTGGTCATGCCGGTAATCGCGCCCTTGGTGGCGCAATAGGCCACCGCGTTGGGATAGCCCACCTGGCCCATCAGGGAGGACACATTGACGACCGCTCCGGGCTTACCAGTCTTGGCGATTGCGGCAAAGGCCGACTTGATCCCCAAGAAGGTGCCCTCGACATTGATCTGATAAATATCGTCA